>JBIIUL010000007.1:0-29477 GCA_044340015.1 Candidatus Planktophila sp. | reverse complement strand
GGTGAACCAGAACGCACTGGACGTTCTTCGCCGGCAGCAGATACATCTTGCGGCTTGGCAGTAAATGCACCGAAGAGAGTTCCAAAGAGCGAACGACCCATTGCATCTGCCATCAAGCGGGTAAGAATTGTTCCGGATGCACCAACGAGCGTTCCTGCAATGATCAGAAGTGTTGAATCAAGAACGTATCCGCTTGCTGCAACTGTAAGACCAGTAAATGCGTTAAGTAATGAGATAACGATCGGAACATCTGCGCCACCAACTGGAAGTACGAAGAGAACACCGAATAGCAGCGAAAGCGCTGCAAGAATCAATAGCGGGGTAGTGCCGAGTTCAACTACAACCCAACCTGAAACGCCTAGAACTGAAGCCAAAGTTGCGGCAATAACAAATCTTCCACCAGGGAAAACAACTGGACGAGTTGTCATTAACTCTTGCAGCTTCAAGAAGGTAATGATCGAACCGCTGAAAGAGACGCAACCAACTACTACGGTGAAGACAGTAAAGATAACGACTGCAGTTGAAGCGCCATCGCCAAGGGCGAGATATTCCACAATTGCAACAAGCGCTGCGGCACCGCCACCAACTCCGTTAAATAGCGCAACCAGTTGTGGCATCTGAGTCATCTGAACTCTGCGCGCTGCCGGCACACCAATTAGCGAACCAACTGCGATTGCACCGATGATCCAACCAAGGTTATTAAGTGGTGCGTTATAGGCAAAGACAACCAAGGTTGCAATCGTTGCACCAAGTGCACCGATTAGATTTCCGCGACGGGCAGTCTTTGGGTGAGATAAACCTTTGAGAGCAAGGATGAAGCAGACGCCAGCGGCGAGACCGATTAAGTCATACATAGTGCGGTTCATTTATCTGCTCCCTTCTTATTTCCTTTAAACATTTCGAGCATGCGATCTGTAACGACAAAGCCGCCGATCATGTTGATAGTTGCAAGAATTATTGCGACTACAGAAAGAGATAGTTCGAGCGTTGTTTTGCTGTGATCGGCGACGATGATCGCACCGACCAAGATAACGCCGTGAATCGCGTTAGCACCTGACATAAGAGGTGTGTGAAGTGTTGAGGAAACCTTTGAAACAACTTCAAATCCCACAAATACTGCGAGTACGAAGATTGAGACGATCGCCATTGCATCCATTACTTGGCTCCTCCTGCACTTGGGTCGCGTCGCTGGCCACTATGAGTAACCGCCGATGCGCTGATGATTTCGTCTGCAAAATCAAGATTTAACGCAACTGGTGCGCCATCTTTAGTTCCAGTCGTCATCAAAGTTAACAAGTTAACGACATTTCGTGAATACAAACTCGATGCGTGGAATGGCAATTGGCTTGGTACATCTTTACCGCCCCAGATCCGAACTCCGCCACTTGTAACAACTACTTCGCCAGGCTTTGAGCCTTCAACGTTTCCACCAGTTTCGGCAGCTAAATCAACAATCACTGTGCCAGGCTCCATGGCATCGATCATCGCTTGCGTCATCAAGCGAGGCGCAGTGCGACCAGGAACAGCAGCAGTTGTAATAACAACATGTGACTTTGCGATGTATGGAGTTAGGAGTTCGCGTTGTTTTGCAGCGCGTTCTTCAGTCATCTCGCGCGCATAACCGCCGGCGCCTTCCAGCGATTCCAATTCGAGTTGGATAAATGTTGCACCCATTGATTTAACTTCATCAGCTGAAGATGGTCGAACATCGTACGCAGAAACAACCGCGCCCAAACGACGGGCAGTTGCAATCGCTTGTAGACCAGCAACGCCTGCACCGAGTACTAATACTTGAGCAGGTGTAACGGTTCCGGCTGCAGTCATCAAGAGCGGGAAGAATCGTGGTGACATCTCTGCGCCAACAAGAACTGCGCGATATCCAGCGCACAACGCCTGTGAGGTAAGTGCATCCATCGATTGGGCGCGTGAGATACGTGGAACTAATTCGAGTGAAAATGCGGTTACGCCGGCTTTGATTGCAGCGTCAATTGAATCTACCGCGGTGACAGTAGATAGGAATGAAATTGTGATTGCACCACTCTTTAGCGTTGCCATCTGTGCTGGTGTAAGCGGCTGAACGGAGAGAACAACATCTGCTCCGGCAAGGACATCGCCCTTAACTACAGAGGCACCTGCTGCGGCATATGCAGCATCAGTACCCTGCGAGTTATCTCCTGCGCCCGATTGGATAACTACTTCATATCCGAGGCGAGTTAACTTATTGATGATGTCAGGAACTAGCGCTACGCGCTTTTCTCCAGCTTTAACTTCTAATGGGACGGCTACACGCATGGACAAACCATACTTGCTGATCTAATTACCTGCGAGTTCTCCGCGGGTGAGGTGATAGAGCAAGGCTTGAATAGTTGTGCGGCGGTGATAGGCCTCGCGCCAAATGACCGACTTCGGGCCATCAATCACAGAGGCTGCTACCTCTTCACCGCGATGTGCTGGCAAGCAGTGCATGAAGATGGAATCTTTTTCAGTTAACGCCATCAAATTATCTGTAACGGCAAATGGTGCGAGCACTTTCATTTTCTCTGTGCGCTCGGCCTCGGGATCTCCCATAGACATCCATACATCGGTATATAAAACGCTTGCGCCCTTAGATGCTGCTTCGGGATCGTTGGTTACTTCAATCTTTGCACCAGTTTTTTCAGCGATCTTTTTCGCTTGTGCAACTACATCAGCACTTGGCGCCCATTTTCCATCGGGAGTTGCTGCAACAACATGTGCGCCCATAATTGCGCCCAGTGTTAACCAGGCATGGGACATATTGTTTCCATCGCCTAGGTAAACAAATTTTCTTCCTTTTATATCGCTTCCAAATGTTTCGCGGATCGTTAACCAGTCGGCAAGCAACTGAGTTGGATGATCGTCATCAGTTAGCGCATTGATTACAGGAATTGAAGCGTTTGCTCCGAGTTCATCGACATCGGATTGCGCAAAGGTTCTGATAATCAAAGCATCGCAATATCCGCTAATTATCTTTGCGGTATCAGCGATCGTTTCACCGCGCCCTAATTGCAGCTCATCTCCGCGAATAAATATTGGAGTTCCACCAAGGTGGGCAACTGCGGTCTCCGATGAAAGACGGGTACGAGTTGAAGGCTTTGTCATATAAATCGCAACGGATTTGTTCTTTAGACAATCCTGAGAACGGAGTGGGTTCTTTGCGAAATCTGCTGCAGTATTGAGGAGCAAATCGACATCAGCTCGCGATAAATCAGCCGTGCGCAGCAAGTCCTTCATCTTCAAATTCTACCTGCTGCCACTATCCTTTCGGACATGGGTATTTTCCGTAAGAACTCTCCTGAATTAGAGGGAGATACTGATCTACTTACCCGCCCCGATCTGCAAGAGGATGATGGGGGCCACGATCGCTTTGCGCACTATGTAAAGAAGGAAAAGATCGTCGAATCCGCGGTAACCGGTAAAGCGGTACGAGCGCTCTGCGGCAAGAAGTGGATCCCGTCGCGCGATCCCGAAAAGTATCCAGTCTGTCCAGTCTGTAAAGAAATCTATGACGGCCTCCCGCGCAAATCACCTGACAAGTAAATTACTAGCCGTTGTATTCGCTCTAAGCGTTGTTTTTTCACCGCAAGCGCATAGCGCTAATCAGCCTCGCAAAATCTTAACGGGGTGGATTCCGTATTACTCCATGAAGACCTCGCTACCGGCTGCGCTCAATAACGCTGATTTAATTAAAGAGGTAATGCCATTTTGGTACACCTTAAAATTTAACGGTAAAACCAAAGAAGCCTTTGTTAGCGATTTATATGTAAGAGGAAATCCAAGTATTCCAATTGCAACGCCGCTGGCGGCGATGCGCGCAGCTGGGTTTTTAATCATTCCAACAATTACCGATGGCACAGATAAGTTAGTTCTATCCAATTTACTTGCCAATCCAACTAGCAGAACTCAGATTGCTAAGACGCTACATAGCTATGTAATGGTCAATAACTTCGACGGCATAGATTTAGATTTTGAAGGTTTTGCATTTGTTGATGGAAATTCGACGTGGGCGAAAACCGCACCAGGTTGGGTTGCTTTAGTTAAAGAACTATCTGCCTTGTTACGCGCAGATAATAAATTGCTTTCAGTTTCAACCCCGTACAACTTTAACCCTGCTGAAAGACAGAAGGGTTATACGGTCTATGCCTGGCCGCAGATCGCTCCATTTATTGATCGTTTAAGAATCATGACTTATGACTATTCAGTTTCTAAGGTAGGTCCTATCGGACCGCTTGCTTGGACTGAGAAAACTGTTGCCTATGCAGCATCGATCATGCCGGCATCAAAGGTTTATCTTGGTCTAGCAGGTTATGGTCGTGACTGGGTAACCAAGGTAGATGGCGTATGTCCTGCGCCTTTTGCAAATGCAATAAAAGTCGGCGCAAAAGCTGCAACCTTTGTTATGCGTGATGCCGCGGCGCTTGCCGCAAGTTACCAAGTAACACCGGTTTTCGATGCCAAATTTGGCGAAGCAACATTTACTTACACAAAGTCATATGAAGGAACTACTGTAGATGGTCGCTCCACAATTTGTACCGCAACCCGCACCGCTTGGTATCAGAACGCACAGAGTTATAAGTTAAGAAGCGAACTAGTTGCTAAATATAAATTAGGTGGCGTTACCGCTTGGACCTTGGGCATGGAAGAACCACTTGCGATGGAAGCAATTCGTCAGACTGCACTTGGCATCTCACCAGTAAAGGTTGTTAGCGCCTTGACGGTAGATAAGACTGCGGCGCTTTATGGAAATTCAGTTTCGATATCTGCGCAATTGAATTTAGAAGATAAGTCACCGGCTGCCAACCTTCCACTTCGAATTGAAGGCAAGAGCGCAAACGATGCGACTTGGCGCGTACTTGGAACCGCAGTCACTGGCGTAGATGGAAGATTTACAACGCCAATTCTCTTAGGCAAGGCAACCTCCATTCGTATTGCAACTGATGGCACATGGGAGCGCGCTGAATCTTTGAGTAATGAGATCTCAATATTGATTGATCGCACAATTTCTATTTCAGCGCCAGGCACCGTAAAAGCCAATTCTTCATTTGCAATCAGTGGGGTAGTTCGCCCACGAAGTGCTGGCGCTCAAATTTCGCTAATGAAATTTAGCGCCGGTGCTTGGAAGAAGGTTGCGATCGCAACCACCAATGAACAAGGCGTCTTTGCCTTTGCCATAGAGAAAGACCCGCGGCAGGTGGCGCGTTATCAAATAATTGTTGAAGGCGATCAACTTTGGCGTCAGGTAGCTGCTCCAGAGTTCTCTATCATTATCCGGTGATGGTTAAGACAGATACTCAAATCGAAGAGCAGATTCGCGCAATCTTCTCTGGCGATACACCTTGGGTCACCATCGTTTGGGATGATCCAGTAAATCTGATGACCTATGTAACGTACGTTTTGATGGAGCTCTTTGGTTTCTCGAAAGAGAAAGCCCACGAGTTAATGATGAAAGTGCACACTGAAGGCAAAGCGATTGTTTCAACCGGAAGTCGCGAAGAGATGGAGCACGATGTGGCTCGCCTTCATGAATATGGGCTCTGGGCAACGCTGCAACGCGGGGACCAGGCGCTATGACATCCGAAGGTTTTAAACGCCACGGAAGTAATTCTTATGTCGCTGAATTTGCCGAGAATGAACGCGAGATTTTAATTAACTTAGCCGAACAAATCATTGAACTACTTGCCGAGCGCGTAGACCATGGACATGAAGATCCACTCGCCGCAATGGTGGGAATTACTTCTCACGATGCGCCACCAGAAGATGAAGTACTTCATCGCCTCTTGCCAAATGCTTATCAAGATCAAGTAGATTCGGCAGAGTTTCGTAGATATACCGAATCAACGCTTCGCAATAAGAAGCAGGCCCACGCTATGGCGATGCGGATGTATTTAAAGAGCGCTAAAGATGGAACGGTAGATCTCGATCACGATAGCGCCAATGCGTGGCTTGGCGCAGTTAACGATATGCGTTTAGCGCTCGGTGTTCGCTTAAATGTTCAAGAACGCACTAGCGATGAGTTAGAACTCTTAGCACCCGATGATCCACTTCGTGGCGTCTACATTGTTTACGGTTGGCTCGGTTGGTTGCAAGAAGGTTTACTCGCAGCGCTTATGGATGAGAGTTAGGATAGAGATCTAATGACGCTAACAATTTCTCGAGCGCACGTTGATGCGATCGTTGAGCAATCTCGCGCTGAGTATCCAGATGAATGCTGTGGCGTCATTCTTGGTCCTATTGGCAAGGGCTCACCGGAGCGTTTAAAGCCGATGATAAATGCGGCGCACTCACCAACTTTCTACGAATTTGATCCAAAGGATTTATTGGCGCTCTATCGTGAAGTAGACGATAACGATGAGGAAATTGTCGTCATTTATCACTCGCACACCGAGACCGAAGCCTTTCCATCCCGCACAGATATCGCATATGCCGGTGAACCAGGTGCGCACTACGTCTTGGTCTCTAGTCGCAAAGAGATTGCACCTGCAATTGAATTTCGCTCTTTTCGAATAATTGACGGAGTTGTAACTGAGGAAGAAGTTTCAATTACCGATTAATGCAAATCTTGGCCATAATTAGAACATGAGCATCGATGTGCGTATCCCAACAATTCTTCGCCCCTTTACTAAAGATCAAAAAGCGGTAACTGCAACTGGCGCAACGCTTAGCGCGGTTATCTCAGATCTCGATGCGCAATACCCAGGAATTGGTGATCGCCTCCTTGAAAATGGTGCGCTCCGCCGCTTTATCAATATTTATGTAAATGATGAAGATGTGCGCTTTCTCGGAAGTTTAGAAGCGCCAGTTAAAGATGGTGATTCAGTAACGATTCTTCCTGCTGTCGCTGGCGGTTAAATTGTCGCGTTACGAATCACTTGAAGCATCGGTAGGAAATACTCCGCTACTTGGTCTACCTCGACTTTCTCCTGCACCAAACGTTCGCCTCTGGGCGAAGATGGAAGATCGCAATCCAACGGGATCCATTAAAGATCGAACAGCGATCTCGATGATTAACGAAGCTGAAAAGAGCGGCCAATTAAAACCTGGCACAACAATTTTGGAACCAACTAGCGGTAACACTGGTATCTCACTTGCTATGGCGGCGAAGGTGCGTGGATATAAATTAATTTGTGTAATGCCAGAGAACACAAGCCCAGAGCGTCGCCAACTTCTTGAGATGTGGGGCGCAAAGATAATTTCATCTCCTGCTGCAGGAGGTTCTAACGAAGCGGTGCGCGTTGCTAAAGAGTTAGCGGCGCAAAATCCGGAATGGGTTTTTCTCTATCAATATGGAAACCCGGCAAATACCAAGGCGCATTACGAAGGCACTGGTCCGGAAATTTTTAAAGATCTACCTACTATTACGCACTTTGTTGCAGGGCTTGGAACAACCGGAACTTTGATGGGCGCAGGTCGCTATCTACGCGAGCAGAACCCCGATGTTCAAATCATCGCGGCCGAACCACGTTACGGTGAAATGGTTTACGGCCTAAGAAATATCGATGAAGGTTTCGTTCCAGAGTTATATGACGCATCTGTGCTGACTCGTCGTTTCTCAGTAGGTGCCGAAGATTCAGTTCGACGTGTTCGTGAGCTATTGGAAGTCGAAGGAATTTTTGCCGGTATTTCAACGGGTGCAATTTTGCATGCGGCGATCGCAATGGCTAACGAGGCTCTTGCTGCAGGACGCGATGCAGATATTGCATTTATCGTCTGCGATGCGGGCTGGAAATATCTTTCAACTGGTATTTATGGTTCAGAGATTGAAGAAGCAACCGAAGGGCTCGACGGCACGCTCTGGGCTTAAGGTGCGAGGCGGTAGTCTTGCCCTGTGAGCGATGCACCAATCGGAATATTCGATTCAGGAGTCGGCGGTTTAACCGTCGCACGTGCAATTCTCGACCAACTTCCAAATGAATCGACGCTCTATGTCGGCGATACCGCGCGCGGTCCATATGGTCCAAGACCACTTGCTGAAGTTCGCACCTTTGCACTCGAAACTCTCGACTATCTAGTTGAGCAGGGCGTTAAAGCTTTGGTCATTGCCTGCAACACTGCAAGCGCTGCGATGTTGCGCGATGCGCGCGAGCGTTACTCCATTCCTGTTATTGAAGTTATTCAACCTGCGGTACGTCGCGCAGTTGCAGCAACTCGTACTGGTCGCATCGGTGTAATTGGTACACGTGCAACTATTGATTCACAGGCTTACCTGGATGCTTTCGCAGCCGCTCCACAGTTAGAGATAACTTCGATTGCCTGCCCGTTATTTGTGGAGTTTGTAGAACGTGGAGAAACTTCTGGCGAAGCAATAACCAAGGTCGCGCGTGATTACTTAAAGCCAGTTATGGATGCTGATGTCGACACCTTGGTTTTGGGTTGCACCCACTATCCGCTATTAACCGGCGTTATTTCCTATGTAATGGGCAATAACGTCTCACTTGTATCTAGCGCCGAAGAGACAGCGAAAGATCTCTATAGAACTCTGGTCGAAAATTCACTACTTCGCGCTCCATCTTCTACGCCTGCAACGCATCGTTTCTTGGCAACGGGGGATTCAGCTGCATTTGAAGTTCTTGCTCGTCGATTCTTAGGACCTGAAGTGGGTTCTGTTCAACACATCTCAAAACTCAGTTAATAACTCAACTAAAGTGGATAGGGAATAAATGGCACGCAACGACGGAAGAAGTAATGACCAACTTCGCGAAATTAAAGTTACTCGCAGTTGGTTAGATCATGCCGAAGGTTCTGTGCTGGTTGAATTTGGAAAGACTCGCGTTCTCTGCGTTGCCTCATTTACTCCAGGTGTTCCACGTTGGTTGAAGGATTCTGGAAAGGGTTGGGTAACTTCGGAATATGCGATGTTGCCACGTGCAACTCATACCCGTTCTGATCGTGAAAGCGTTAAGGGCAAGCTCGGCGGACGTACTCAAGAAATTTCTCGTCTAGTAGGTCGCTCACTTCGTGCGATTGTAGATATGAAGGAACTTGGCGAAAATACAATTGTTATCGATTGCGATGTGCTGCAAGCAGATGGTGGAACACGGACCGCTGCAATTACCGGTGCTTATGTAGCACTTGCCGATGCAATTTCTTGGGCTAAGTCACAAGGCCATATAAAGGCAGATTCAAAACCTTTGAGTGATTCTGTTGCAGCGGTCTCTGTAGGAATTATTGGTGGAGTACCGATGCTCGATCTTTGCTACGAAGAAGATGTTCGCGCAGATACCGATATGAACGTAGTCTGCAGTGGCGATGGACGTTTCATCGAAGTTCAAGGAACTGCTGAAGGCGTGCCATTTGATCGCAACCTACTTGATTCACTCCTTGATCTCGCAGTCGCTGGCTGTGTAGAACTAGGTGAAATACAGAAAGCTGCCTTAGCTAAGTGAATTTATCCAAGTGAGTTTTAACTCAAATCCACATAAATTACTTCTGGCTACGCGCAATAAAGGCAAGATCGAAGAGTTTCGTCGCATCCTTGAAAATATTGCTGCAGGGCAGATTGAATTAGTTGGCCTAGATCAATTTCCTAACCTTCACGATGTTGATGAAACCGGTTCAACCTTTGAAGAGAACGCTCTGTTGAAAGCGCGCGAGATGTGTGAAGCATCAGGAATTCCGGCGATCGCAGATGACAGCGGGCTTTGCGTGGATTACTTAAACGGTGATCCCGGAATTTTCTCGGCGCGCTGGGCGGGAAGCCACGGTGATGACAAAGCAAATACTGCAAAAGTTTTAGCCTCACTTGTAGATGTTCCAGATGAGAAGCGCAGCGCGCACTTCACTTGCGTTGCGGCGCTGGCCTTGCCCGATGGACGTACCCATGTTGAAGAAGCAAAATTCGAAGGTTGGATTCTGCGTGAGCCGATTGGGGATCAGGGATTTGGCTACGATCCGATATTTCGCCCAGATGGTTATGCAATTTCCAGCGCACAAATGAGCGCAGAGGCCAAGGATTTGATTAGCCATCGCGGAAAATCACTCCGCGCTATCGCACCTCATGTCATCACTTTGCTCAACTCCCTAGGCTAAACTTGGCCTATACGAGCTAGTTCAAACCCTGATCGTTTCCAATTTTCAAAGGAGTCACATCGTGGCAGTTAAGAAGAAAGCACCGGCTAAGAAGAAAGCCGCAGCGAAAAAGGTTGTTAAGAAGGTAGCGAAGAAAGCACCGGCTAAGAAGAAAGCCGCAGCGAAAAAAGTTGTAAAGAAAGCTGCCAAGAAAGCACCAGCAAAGAAGAAGACCGCGGCTAAAAAAGTTGTAAAGAAAGCTGCGAAGAAGGCTCCGGCACGTAAGAAAAGTGCAGTAAAGAAGTCAGCCGCGAAGAAGTCATCTTCTGCAAATAGTTTAGTAATTCCTCCAGTTCCAGTTGGTGGCGTAAAGCGTCCATCTGCTGTAAACGTATCTACAACTCCAATTGCAAAGCCAGCGCCAACAGCGAAGCCAAGTGCAGCGCCAAAGCAATCAACTTCACCTCGCGTGCTAATTGCAGCAATGATCGGTATCGCACTTCTGGCAATCATTGTGATCTCACAACCAGATTCTGATAACGCTGGCCCAGCGCCAGTTGCATCTGCTACCGCTACTGAATCAGCAGCGCCAGAGATGTCAGAAGAGGCAACCCCAGAAGCAACTGAGCCAGCTGCAACAGGTGAAGCAGTTGCCGCAGTTGAAGCGCCAGGTCGTTTCATTGGAAACTGGAAAGACTCTTCTAAGTCGGTAATGGTTATCACATGGAAGGCGCCAGCAGCAACTGCTGGTCTAACTGGTTATAAATTTGAAGTTCGTTCAGGAATGGGCGAATGGAAAGAATCAGGTGCACTTCCAGCAGATCAACTATCAATTGAATTCACAAAGGGTTCAATGGATGGATCAACATCATTCCGCGTCTCATCTGTTTACTCAGATGGACAGATTGCAACTGCCAAGGCATTTGGATTTGCCGGTCAGTTTGAATAATTCCTATTAAATAATTAATAGAGAAAATAACCCTCACCAATTCGGTGGGGGTTATTTTTTATCCTGATTACTAAAGTTTGGTTTCGATAGCAGCGACGTAGGCGCGCACACCGGCTGGCACTAGATGCACGCCGTCCGGAGCGAAATACTCTGTACGGCCTTGAGATATCTGATCCCAAGGAATTACCGAGATATTTGGATAGTTAGCCGCGACTTCGCTGATCAAAGCGTTATTGGCTTCTTTCCACGGCCTTGGAACGGCTGTGTTTACAACAATCGCTTTTGGTGCAGATTTAACAGCTTCAAAGATCTCGACTACTTGATCACGGGTCAGCGCATTGTTATTGCCAAGATTGAAGATAACAGTGGAGTTCAAGACTTTCGGGCCATCAACCTTCATCACTTCAAGTAGTTCAGGTGCTTGGCGACCAACTCGCGCATTTATCAGCGCTATCGGGTGGTTATCTTCGATCTCAGATCTAATTCCGAGGATTACTGAATCTCCAGTTACCCATAAGCCTGGCTCAGAAGTATCTACAACCGTTGTAATTGGTTTATTGGCATCTTTTAGTAACTGCGCTAAATCTTTATTCTTATTATCAATTTCAACCAAAGCGTTTACCGAAACAGTTGCAGAGAGAAGCAGGATTAAAGATGAGATCAACCAGACTCCGACCTTCTGCCTTCTGCGCACATATGGAGTGCGGTACTTCATCCCCTTAAACCAATAGGCAACTGCGCCACTTCTAATTGGAAGTTCCACCAAGCGCAAAGAGATATCGGCTAAGGCGAGCACTACCAAGATGCGCAAGGTAAAGAGCGCCCAATCTTCTCCGTCTATATCAACTTGTGGGCGCGAGATTTGAAAGATTACCCAGTGCCATAAATAAATTGCATATGAGCGCTCACCTATCCAAAGGAGAACGCGATTGCGCAATAGAGGTGCAAAGCGGGATGCCGGATGCACAATAGAGATCAAAATTGCGGTGCCAAAGATTCCGGCTAATGGAAAAGCGATTCGGTAAAGGGCGGGATTTGATTCTTCTATAAGTAAAAAAGTGGCCAAGATTCCAACAAAACCAAAGACCCCAATGCCGTCTATGAAATCTTGCGCTCTGCGGCTAACTTCAGGACGGAAATTTTGGGGGATCCAACTAACAGCCAGCGCTGCACCCAAGAAGAGGCCGATGCTATGGGTATCGGTACCAAAGTAGATATGGCTTACCTTTGAAGTATTTGAGGCATCTAATTGGAAAGAAACCAGCATCAAAACGATTCCTGAAGTCATTGCAATTACAAGTGCTGCAATGGAAATCAATTTCTTGCCGAAGAAGCGAAGCACCAAGAGCAGAATCAACGGCCAGATTAAGTAGAACTGGGCCTCAACTGCCAGCGACCACGTATGTTGAAGAAGTGGAGGCCGCCCGCTACTTTCAAAGTAATCCTGCTCGTTAAATACCAACCACCAATTCATGCCGCCGAAGATGGAGAAAGGCGCATCGGTTAAGAATTTCTTAGTTGTATCTGGTGCCCAGAGCCCAACGACAATTGAGGTCACAATCAACATAAATAAAAGTGGCGGTAGCAATCGGCGAATTCGCGCCATATAGAAATCGCGCAAATCTAAACCACCGCGTTGCTGAATTGAATCAAGAAGTAGTCGAGTAATTACATAACCCGAGATAACAAAGAAGAGATCGACTCCGAGAAATCCACCAGGTATCCATGTGATCCCAAGGTGATAGAGCATTACCGCAATTACTGCGACAGCGCGCAGACCATCAATTGCAGGGATGTACTGGATACCGCGTTTGGTAGCCATGTTAATTACCGACGCTTGGCAGGTTTTTTCTTAGCAGCGCTCTTTTTAGTTGCAGATTTCTTAGCCGGTGCCGCAAGAGCTGGTTTAGTTCGCTGACTGATGACCTTCTTTGGACCAGTATTAATGACCGAGTTATCTGCATTTAAGTTTTCATTTACGCTCTTATGAAGATTGGCAAGTCTTTCAAAAGCAGATTCCAGGCGAGAACGGCTCTGCGCTATCGCTTGTTCTGCTGAATCTAAAGATTGGGTCTGAATTTTGTAGAGTCTTTCAGCTTCTGCGATAACTCCACTTAACCATTGGCGATACTCGGCAACTTCGTCAGTTGCCGCAACGATAATGCGCTCACCTTCACGGCGCGCTGCTTGGGCAAGAGCTGCAGCTTCGCGGCGTTTTTCATCAAAGATTCCTTGCGCTTCGCGTTCGACTGAAGAAAGTCTTTCTGCCGCTTCTGCTTCTGCTGCAGTTATGTACTTACGTCCGCGAGCTTCAGCGCCAGATAAAATTGTGCGCGCTTTAGTTTCTGCGCCTTCGATGGCATCTTTTGCCTGACGAGTAGCTTCAAGAACAACGCGCTCTGAAGATGCGTAGGCTTTTGATTCGCGAGCTTGCGCTGACTTAATCATCGACATCGCAGTTTCGGTTGCGAGAATTTCAAACTCTTCCTTACTTAAGGAAGTGATATCGCGACGTGAGCGCAGGTCGTTGAGTTGTGATTCGAGTTCGCGGATACGCTCTACCGAACTTGGAGCAGCGCTTTCGCTCTCTTTAAATCCAACCCAATTAAGGAACGAGTTTTTCTCAGCCATGTGCCTAGATTAGGGCAAAGGGTGGAAAGTTTAAAAGTGGGGTGATTTATTCGCGGTATATCGCGAAGGAGACGGCGAGGTACTGCGAGACCCAAGCGGCGAGCACGAATATATGGAAAAGCTCATGGAAACCAAAGTATTTTGCGGCTCGGCCTGGGCGCTTAAGGGCGTAGAAGATCGCTCCAATTGAATAAAGCAATCCACCGATCATGATCGGAAGTAGTACCCAGAGACCACCTTCTTTGTATAGCTGCGGCGTATAGATAACTGCAACCCAGCCCAACAGCAGATAGTTGGCAACATATAACCAACGTGGCGCACCAACCCAGAAGATGCGCAGTGCAACGCCCAATAGCGCGCCCACCCAAACAACGCTGAGCAAGATTGTTCGATCGTTTCCTTCAAGGAGCGTTACCGCAAAGGGAGTGTAAGAACCGGCGATCAACAAATTGATGTTGGCATGATCCCAACGTCGCCAAATCTTCTTCTTTGCCGGTGACCAAGGAACGCGATGATAAATAGCCGAAACGCTAAAGAGCATGATCGCAGTGATCGAATAGAGAGCGACAGCAAATTTCAGTGAGTTCTTACTTAATATAAATAAAACTAGTGAAGCGATAATTACTACTGGGGTCGCCGCTAAGTGGAACCAGCCCCTTAACTTCGGTGGAGTTACCGCTGCTAACTTCTCGCGCTCGCTGGCTTCTTTGCTCATGTATGAACTCTACGGCTTAGCAACTGGTTTTAGATCACGAACTGATTTAACGGTGAGCGATGCCAACGCCGCAACCAAGGCAATTGAACCCGTTATATAAATCATCGTGCTCACCCCAAGTGCGTGAGCAAGTGGTCCAGCTACGGCGATGCCGATGGGTGAGAGACCAAAAGAACCCAAGGCGTCGTATGCAACCACTCTTGAATACGACTCTTCTGGAATATGAGATTGAAGTGAGGTGTACCAAACGACTGTAAAGATATCGATCGCAATACCTGCAAAGAATGCACAGACAAGTGATACCCAAAGCGGTGCGCTCATCGCCAACGAGAAGTCCCAGATTGATGCCCCCGCAATGATCAGCATCGCAAATAAAAGCGGACGAGAGAACTGTATTTTCAGCGAGATTAGGCTTCCCGTGAGCATGCCTAAAGTTAGGGCGGCTAAGTTAAATGACCAGAATTTTGGTCCGCTCTCAAGAGATGCAAATTTAAGGGGCCCCAGGATCTGCAACATAGATTCAAAGGCGAGGTTAATTAGAGCAAATGAAATGACAATGGTTACGACCCATGAGTGAGAGGTAAATTCGCGCCAGCCCAACTTCAGATCATGAAACATGGTGTTCTTGTTTTCGCGGATAATTTTTGGAAGATCCAGATTCCAAACAATTAACCCGGCGATAAAGAAGGAGATTGCATCCACCAATAACGCCCACCCCGAACCGAATAGCGTTACCAATGTTCCGCCGAGCAACGCACCAAATACGTAACCAATATTGGTCGTCATGGCGATCACGGCATTTCCATGCTGCAACTTCTCTTTCGGAAGAATTTCTGGCAGTACTCCAGACATTGCAGGCCACCAGAGCGCATTTAAGATTCCAAAGAGCGCACCCATTAGCGCCAAGAAGAAAACACTTGACTGGTTAGCAATTAAAGAGATTGCACTCAACGCTGCAAATCCGCTACCCAAAATATCGGCACCACCGACTATTCGATTTCGCTTAAATCGATCTCCGATAACCCCACCAAATAACATCAAGGCGACCATCGGAAACATTCGCGCGGCCATCACGATACTTAAATCTCTTCCGGTTGCCCCTGGCAGGGCCAGAACACCAAAGGCCAGAGCTACCGGCGAGATTCCATTTCCCACATTTGAGATGAAACGCGAGGCGGCCAGGGCGGTAAAGCCTGGGTGTGAGTGGAGGTCTTGGAGCTCGCGGCGCATCTGGCAAGCCTAACTGTGAGGGGGCTGGGGAGTAGTTGTTCGGGTGATTGCCCCAGATGAGGTCCAAATTGAGCGCGATTTTCCGAATTTTCTGGAAAATATCTGAAAAATACCGCTGAGTATTGATGCAAATCGCTCGCAGCAGGTTCACACTATTACCTACCAGAGTGAGTGGATGTGGTTCCTCGAGGACTTCATCGATTTAGCACTGGCTTCTCGGGCCGAACGGTTCTTGAAGTATTAAGCACCCCATGGAGGCTTATTTACATGTTAACCCTAACCGCAAATCAGTGGAACCTCGTCTACAACGTATTCTCGTTCGGACTTGTTTCAATGCTTGCTTGCACAATTTATACCCTTGTTTCACAGGCACGCGTACTGCCTAAGTACCGCAACGCTCTCGTTATGTCTTCAATGGTTACATTCATTGCCGGCTACCACTACTGGAGAATCTTTAACTCATTCTCAGAATCATCTGAAGGAATGGCAGTTAAGGTTTCTGGAGACCAGGGTGCATTCAATGAGGCATACCGTTATGTTGACTGGCTTCTAACTGTTCCTCTACTTCTTGTTGAAGTTATTGCAGTGCTTGCACTTGCAAAGGAAGTTTCAAAGTCACTCATCATGCGTTTGGTACCAGCTTCAGCTGCGATGATCGCACTTGGCTACCCAGGTGAAATCTCAAACGACCAGAACACACAGATCCTTTACGGTGTTCTTTCAACACTTCCATTCCTATACATCCTCTACGTATTGTTCGTAGAGCTTGGTAAGTCACTTGATCGCCAGCCAGAAGGCGTTGCAGCAACAGTAGGTCGCTTGCGTATGCTTCTGATCGCGACATGGGGCGTATACCCAGTTGCTTACATCCTAGGTATGGGTGAAGGAATGGCTACAGCTAACCAGTTCGTAAGCGTTCAGGTTGGTTACACAATCGCTGACGTTCTAGCTAAGTGCGTATTCGGTCTCACAATCTTGAAGATCGCTCGCATGAAGTCAATGGCAGAAGGCATGAAGGACGATCACTAATCGTCTGAAATAGTTAAAATTAGAGGGGCGTCGGGAAACCGGCGCCCCTTTAATATTTGTAAGATAGTTCTATGACAAATGCACCCATCTCAAAGTACGCGCTAAACAATTACCGAATGGCGAGCTACCTACTCTTCGCTATCGGTTTGATCAATTTGCGCTACCAAACAGGTAAAGATGGAGTCTTGATAAATAGCGCAGCGGTATTCATTCCGGGATTTATTGCGCTTTCACTAACATTTATAAAGAGCGCACACGGATTCTTGGCTAAGCGCGAAGTAATGGTGGCGCTCGGCGTAATTGGTGGAGTCCTAGTTGCTTGGGCCATTACCAACTAGTTATTTCCACCTAGGTTATTTTCTAAAGGAGATATCACTCTTCTTCATCGCGGTAATCAATATTCGAATCGCATTTGGCCCCATGCCATGCAAATCTTTTATGGCATCTAGAGAGTATTTTCTTAAATCACTTACTTTGTATAGCCCCTCATCGATTAACGCTCTGCGAGCAGGAGCTGCCAATCCAAGTTCTACCCAAGCCCCATCTACTGCGGCATAGGCGTCCAAATCAACTTCACTGTTACTTCCAGCAGATCGGTTCTGCGCTTTTTCGGCCTTGCGTTGGGCGGCAGCGCGCATAGCTTCGCCCCGCAGCTTCTTTATCTTTGCTGGAGACTGTTTAGCCATTATGAAAACAAACCCTATACATAATTCTGGTGCGGGAGGCGGGACTTGAACCCGCACGCCGGAGCACAAGTTCCTAAGACTTGCGTGTCTGCCATTTCACCACTCCCGCTGGAGCGTCATGAGAATGTTACAAAAAACTCATGTACTGGAACATAGGTTAGAGGTAAGTTCGCCTTATACAAAATTTCGGGCTTAACCGCCCGCAACGTGCGCTCAATGCGCGAAGAGGTGAAGAAGTTACATGTCATTGACTCCAACTCCAGCAGATAAGTTCACCTTTGGGCTCTGGACCGTCGGCTGGCAAGCGCGCGATCCGTTCGGTGATGCTACTCGTGGACCCCTCGACCCGGTTCGCACAGTTAATGAACTCGCAGCACGCGGCGCATACGGCGTTACATTCCATGACGATGATTTGATCCCATTCGGTAGCGATGATGCATCTCGTCGTGGACATATTGATCGATTTAAGAAGGCTCTTGTCGAAACTGGAATGCAAGTTCCAATGGCCACAACCAACCTCTTCTCACACCCAGTATTTAAAGATGGTGCATTTACCAGCAACGATCGCGATATCCGTCGTTACGCACTTCGCAAAGCGATGCGCAATATCGAACTCGCCGTCGAACTCGGTGCGCATACTTATGTTTGTTGGGGCGGACGAGAAGGCGCTGAATCAGATGCGGCAAAGGATGCCTACGTTGCACACGAGCGCATGCGCGAGGCATTTAACGTGCTTAGCCAATACGTTTTAGATAATGGTTACAAGATTAAATTTGCAATCGAGCCAAAGCCAAATGAACCACGCGGCGATATCTTCTTGCCAACAATCGGTCACGCACTTGCATTTATCTACACACTTGATCATCCAGAACTCGTTGGACTTAACCCAGAAGTTGGCCACGAACAAATGGCAGGACTCAACTTTGTTCACGGAATCGCTCAAGCGCTCTGGCAGAAGAAGTTATTCCATATTGATCTAAATGGTCAGCACGGTCCAAAGTTCGATCAAGATTTGGTCTTTGGCCATGGCGATCTAAAATCAGCGTTCTTCCTTGTTGAACTACTGGAGCGCTATAAGTACGACGGTCCAAAGCACTTTGATTACAAGCCAGGTCGTACTGAAGATGACAAGGGCGTTTGGGATTCTGCAACAGCAAATATGCGCACATATCTAGCGCTGAAAGATCGCGCTACCGCCTATCGCAACGATCCGCGCGTAATTGCTGCACAGAAAGATTCCAATATTCCAGGACTCACTGAAAACACTATGGGCGCTGGAGAAAGTTGGAAGGATCTTGCAAAAGATTCATTCGATGTTGAAGCAGCCGGCGCACGTGGTTATCAGTACGAATCCCTTAATCAGCTCGCTCTTGAGCACCTCATGGGGTTCGGAAAGTAAATCGCTGCGCAGGGTAACCTTGCCCTGTGAGTTCACATTCGGATCTACTAGCTGCCCAAATTCAGGCGGCAATCTCGCACGCCATTGAGCGCGGAGATTTGATCGGAACCGTTCCTGCCAATATTCCTTTGGAGCGGCCAAAGAATCGCGACCATGGTGATTACGCATCTTCTATTGCGCTGCAACTAGCCAAGCCCGCCGGAAAGAACCCGCGCGAAGTCGCAGAGTTGCTCAAGAAAGATTTAGAGAAACTTCCTGAAGTTTCCTCAGTTGATATTGCAGGTCCTGGCTTTATCAACATCAAGTTAAATCGCGCCAGCCAAGCAGATTTAGTGCGCACAATTTTGAGCGCTAAAGAAAGTTATGGAGAAGGTACTGCCCTTGCGGGCGTAAAGATCAACCTGGAATTTATCTCTGCCAATCCAACTGGCCCACTTCACTTAGGGCACACTCGTTGGGCAGCAGTTGGTGATGCACTTGGTCGCGTTCTAAGCGCTGCTGGCGCTGAAGTAGTTCGTGAATTTTATATAAATGACCGCGGCAATCAGATGGATCTTTTTGGACAATCTGTGCAAGCTGCAGCGCTGGGGCAACCTATTCCTGAAGATGGTTACCAAGGCGATTACATTTTAGATTTGGCTAAGCAAGTACTGGCTGAGAACCCAGAGATAACTAAGTTAGAAGCTGAACCACTTTTAGTTGCATTCCGAGAAGCTGCCTACAAGTTACAACTTAAAGATCAGCAACGCGTTCTAGATACCTTTAACACTCATTTCGATGTTTGGTTCTCAGAACGCAGTCTTCACGATGGCGGAAGCGTCGAACATGGTTTAGATAAATTACGTGCCCAAGGACATGTCTTTGAATTAGATGGCGCAACGTGGCTGCGAACAACTGACTTTGGAGACGACAAGGATCGTGTACTTGTTAAGGCAAATGGCGATCTAACTTACTTCTCATCAGATACAGCTTATTACATCAATAAGCGCGAACGCGGTTTCGATATCTGTATCTACATGCTGGGAGCAGATCACCACGGTTATATCCATCGCCTTAAGGCAACTGCTGCCTGTGCTGGCGATAACCCTGAATACAACATCCATGTATTGATCGGACAGTTGGTAAAGATTATGGAAGGCGGCGAGGAAGTAAAACTTTCCAAGCGCGCGGGCACGATCATTACTCTTGAAGAGTTAGTTGAAAAAGTTGGCGTTGACGCGGCTCGTTACACCTTGATTCGCTATCCAGTTGATACTCCGATGGTTATGGATCTCGATATTTTAAAGCGCAACACCAATGAAAATCCGGTTTATTACGTGCAGTATGCACATGCCCGCATTGCAGCAGTTCTTCGTAATGCTGCCGAATTAAATATCGCTAGCGGTTTAGATAACTTTGATCCCACACAACTTTCCCATGATCGCGAGAACGAACTTCTTGGATCGCTCGCCGAATTCCCACGAATCGTGGCTAGCGCTGCAGAACTCCGCGAACCGCATCGCATCGCACGATACTTAGAAGAATTGGCTGGGGTTTATCACGGCTTCTACGCCGATTGCCGGGTATTGCCGATGGGGGATGAGCCAGCAACTGCTCTACATAGCGCCCGACTTAATTTATGTGCGGCAACTCTGCAAGTACTGAAGAATGGTCTTCTCTTACTTGGTGTTAGCGCGCCGGAGCGGATGTAGCTATGTGGTCGAAGAATATTTCTTTCACAAATGGTGAACTACACCTATCAGGCATCCCTGCAACAAAGTTGGCGCAAGATTTCGGTACACCGGCATTCTTTATCGATGAAGATGATTTTCGTACTCGCGCAATTGCTTGGAATAACGCGCTGCGCGATGAGTTTGGTTCACACGCGGGCACTGTTTATTACGCAGCAAAGGCCTTTATCTCTACAGCAGTAGCGAGTTGGGTAAAGGATTGCGGGATCGGTATCGATGTCTGCACTGGTGGCGAATTAGCAGTTGCACTCGCTGGTGGAATCGATCCGCAGAAGATTGAAGTACATGGAAACAACAAATCGGTTTCAGAGATAGATCGCGCGGTAAGTGCCGGCGTTAAGACAATTGTTATGGATTCACTCCATGAAATCGATCGCGTGGCAACCGTTGCGCGCAGCCATAAGAAAGTACAAGGCGTCATGTTGCGCCTTACTCCAGGTATCCAGGCACATACCCACGAATCAATTTCTACCGCCCATGAAGATGTGAAGTTTGGTTTCTCTATCGCAAGTGGCGCTGCTTGGGCGGCAGTTGAAAAAGTTCTAAGCCACCCAGAACTTGAACTCCGCGGCTTTCATTCTCATATCGGTTCACAAATCTTCGGTACCGATTCCTTCCAACTTGCAGCCGATCGCTTGATCTCGTTGCTTGCAAAATACCGCGATGTTTACGGCAAAGAACTTCCTGAACTAGATCTAGGTGGCGGTTACGGAATTGCTTATCTGCCAGGCGATGAAACTTTGGAACCTGGTGAAGTTATGCCAGCGTTGCGTAGCGCAGTTACTGCATCATGCGAAAAACATAAATTGAACATTCCAATTATCTCTATCGAACCAGGGCGCGCCATTGTTGGCCCGACCACCTTTACTCTTTATGAAGTTGGTACAACTAAAGATGTGGTTCTCGAAGATGGCAAAGTTCGTCGTTACATTTCCGTAGATGGCGGAATGAGTGACAATATTCGCCCTTCACTTTATGACGCTGAATATCACGCAGTCATTGCTCATCGCGCTTCATCTGCAACTGCAGTTAATTCACGCGTTGTCGGAAAGCATTGCGAAACCGGCGACATCGTTATCCGCGAGATTAATTTGCCAAGCGATATCGCACCTGGCGACTTGATTGCGATTCCGGCTACTGGCGCATATGGCCGCAGCATGGCCAGCAATTACAACCATGTGCCGCGTCCACCGGTAGTTGCTGTAAAAGATGGAAAAGCCCGCGTAATTGTCCGCCGTGAAAATGAGGAAGATCTGCTCGCACTTGATGTGAAAGAATAGGCAGATGAGCCCAGCAGATAAACCGGTACGTATCGGCATGCTCGGTTGTGGCGTGGTCGGAAGTTCTGTCGCGCGCTTGTTACTTGCTGATACCGACGAGCTCTCCACCCGCGCTGGTGTGAAGATGGAGCTCTCACGCATCGCGGTTCGCACAATTAAGCCTTACGAAGGTATTAACCCAAAACTCTTTACAACAGATCCATTTTCGATCGTTAACGATCCCGAGATTGATCTAGTAATTGAAGTGATGGGCGGAATCGAACCCGCTCGCGAATTAATCATGACTGCGATCGAAAATCGTAAATCTGTTGTTACAGCTAACAAGGCTCTCCTTGCTAGCCATGGCGCAGAAATGTTTACCGCTGCCTACGCCAAGGGCGAAGATATTTACTACGAAGCATCCGTAGCCGGTGCTATCCCAATTATTCGTCCAATGCGCGATTCACTCGCTGGCGATTTCGTAACTCGTTTAATGGGAATCGTTAACGGAACAACAAATTACATCTTGACCAAGATGCATGAAGATGACCGCGAATTCGCGGATGTTTTGAAAGAGGCGCAAGCTCTGGGTTATGCCGAAGCTGATCCAACTGCAGATGTTGAAGGCTTTGATGCCGCAGCAAAGGCAGCGATCTTGTCAGGTCTGGCATTCCACACTCGCGTAACAGTTGACGATGTCTACCGCGAAGGTATTTCCAAGATCACTTTGGAAGATGTAAAGATCGCAAAATCAATGGATCACGTCATTAAGTTACTTGCGATCGCAGAGTTAACTCCGGCAGATGAGATTTCTGTGCGCGTTCACCCGGTTATGTTGCATAAGAGCCACCCTTTGGCTTCTGTGCGCGATGCTTACAACGCAGTATTTGTTGAAGCCGAATCTGCTGGATCTTTGATGTTCTATGGTCGCGGCGCAGGTGGAGCACCAACTGCTTCGGCAATCTTGGGAGATGTGGTTGCAGTTGCTCGCCACATCGCACTTAACTCAGTTGGCCAGCGTGAAACTGATTATGCAGACCGCGATATCGCACCTATCGAATCAACTAAAACTAAGTTCTTAATCCGCCTAGAAGTTGCTGATAAAGCAGGTGTTTTGGCATCTATCGCTACAACTTTCGCTAACCACGGCGTATCTATTCAGACCGTTAACCAAGCAGGGCGCAACAACGATGCTGAAGTAACTATCGTTACTCACCTTGCAACTGAAGGTGAGCTAAAGGCAACTGTCGAAGCGTTGAAGAAGATGGAGATGGTTCAGAACATTTCAAGTGTTATCCGCGTAGAAGGAGCGATGAGCGCATGAGCCTTTTCAAATCTAAGAAATCTGGCGCGCATCAATGGCGTGGAGTAATCGAGGAATACCGCGATCGCTTGCCAGTTTCTGCAAAGACCCCCGTTGTCTCATTGCGCGAAGGTGGCACACCGCTTATCTACGCTTGCTATCTATCTGAACTTCTCGGCAACGATGTCTGGTTGAAGTACGAAGGCATCAACCCAACTGGTTCATTTAAAGATCGCGGGATGACTATGGCGATCTCAAAAGCTGCCGAAGATGGCGCGAAGGCGGTTATCTGCGCATCAACTGGAAATACTTCAGCCAGCGCTGCTGCCTATGCAACAAAAGCCGGCATGATTTCTGCAGTACTGATTCCAGCCGGAAAGATTGCAACTGGAAAACTTGCCCAAGCAGTTATCCACGGCGCACAAATTTTGCAGGTTGATGGAAACTTCGATGATTGCCTAACTCTGGCGCGCGATCTCTCTGATAACTATCCAGTTGCACTCGTTAACTCAGTAAATCCATATCGTATTGAAGGCCAGAAGACCGCTGCCTTTGAAGTAATCGATATGTTGGGTTACGCCCCAGATATTCACGCACTTCCAGTTGGTAACGCAGGAAATATCACTGCTTACTGGAAGGGCTACAACGAATACCGTAAAGATGGAATTTCAAATTCCTTGCCTCAGATGTATGGCTTCCAAGCTGCTGGTTCTGCACCACTTGTTAAGGGAAAGCCAGTTCTTAAGCCTGAAACAATCGCTACTGCGATCCGTATCGGTAATCCTGCTTCTTGGGATCAAGCCATCGAAGCGCGTGATAAATCAGGTGGCGTAATTGATTCAGTTACAGATAAAGAGATCTTGGCTGCATATGCACTTGTTGCTGGGAAAGAAGGCGTATTTGTTGAGCCTTCATCGGCTGCAGGTATCGCAGGCTTAATTAAATATAAGAAGGCCGGCAAATTACCTAAGGGCAAGAAGATCGTAATTACCGTTACTGGCCACGGACTTAAAGATATTTCTTGGGCGCTAGAAAAGTTTGCCAAGCCAAAAATTGTAAAAGTAAATGCCATCGCCGCTGCAAAGGCGCTAGGACTTAAGTAAAGCCATGGCTAAACCAACTTTTAAAGCCAATCCAATTCAGGTACAGGTTCCTGCAACTAGCGCCAACCTGGGTCCAGGATTTGATTCATTTGGTTTAGCCCTCGGCATGCACGATCGTTATGTTGCGCAAATTCTCGATGATGCCGGACTTGATATCGATGTGACCGGTGAAGGCGCCGATGATGTTCCGCGCACAGATAAGAACTTACTTGTTAAGGCGATGTATAAAGGATTTGATTTTCTAGGTGGAAAACCAAAGGGAGTTGCAGTTCGCGCGCTCAATGTAATTCCACATGGTCGCGGACTTGGTTCTTCAGCAAGTGCAATCGTTGGTGGGCTTTCCCTTGCCCGCGCACTTGTACTAACTGGCTCGGACAAGATGAGCGATGAGAAGTTGTTACAGATTGCAACCGAGATGGAAGGCCATCCCGATAATGTCGCGGCAGCGCTTTATGGAAACGCAGTCGTGGCTTGGAAGGAAGAGCAACATGGGAAAGAAGTTGCACAAGCGATTTCTTTAAGCGTTGATACTCGTATCCGCGCAATTGCATTTATTCCGGCAACTGCCGTTGCAACTTCAAAGGCGCGCAAGATGTTGCCTGAAACAATCCCGCATCGCGATGCAGCGCGTAATTCTGCAAACTCTGCGCTATTGGTACATGCCCTTACTTTGCGCCCAGATCTGCTCTATCGCGCAACTGAAGATTTTCTGCATCAGTCATATCGCGCAGAAGCGATGCCAGCATCGTTTGCCTTATTAACTAAGTTACGTGCTGCAGGAGTTGCCGCATTTATCTCTGGCGCAGGCCCAACAGTCCTTGCCTTGCACACTGGTACTGAGGCAGATGTTGCTGAATTAAGCAGAGCTGCAGGTTCGAAATTTGAGGCGAAATCCCTAGAGATTTCGCGCTCTGGAGCGACGATCCTCTAAGCCAAGTGAGTTTTGCCGCTCGTAGCCGTATGGTGCTATGGTTATCCCACTTGCTAGTGCCGGAAGTTACGGTGAAAGTCGGCAGGTAATAAATCCAAATCAACTCCGCTTACGGATGTTACGAACTCAAACTCGTAATCGAAGCCCCAAATGAAAAGATAGAGATGACAGATCAAGATCAGGAAGTAACGCCAGTACGCTCAAATTCACCAGAGCTTGCCGCGATGAGTCTTCCAAAGTTAAAAGAAGTTGCTGCACAGCTCGGTATCGATGGCGCTGCAAAACTTAAGAAAGATGCGCTCGTAACCGCAATTGGAGATCTCCAGGCAGCAAACCGCGAAGCCGCAAAGGCTGAACGCGAAGCTCGCCGCGAAGCGCGCAATGCAAAGAAGAATTCCAACCGCGACAACGCTAATAACTCATCGAACTCAGCTAACGATTCAGATGGCGATGATGGCGATGACTCAGAGGTAATTGATAATGGGCCTCGCGATAACGACCGTGGCTTTGGTGGACGTGACCGTGGTCGTGGCCGTGATCGTAACCGTGGCCGTGATCGCAATCGCGATCGTGGACAACGCGAAGAACGCGAACCAGTTATTGGTGAAGATGATGTTTTAGTTCCAGTTGGCGGCCTCGTCGACATCATGGATAACTATTCGTTTATCCGCACCGGTGGCTATCTACCTGGTCCCAACGATGTCTACGTTTCACAGCAGCAAGTACGTAAGTACGGTCTGCGCAAGGGCGATGTTGTTACAGGCCAAGTACGTCAGGCGCGCGAAGGCGAACAACGCCAGAAGTACAACCCACTTATTACCCTTGAAACAATCAATGGCGTAACTCCTGAAGAAGCGCGCGGTCGCGTTGAATTCGGCAAATTAGTTCCGCTATACCCACAAGAGCGTCTACGTCTTGAGACAGAGCCAAACATTCTTACTACTCGCGTTATCGATCTGATTGCGCCAATCGGTAAAGGCCAGCGCGGACTTATCGTTTCGCCTCCTAAGGCTGGTAAGACGATGGTCTTGCAATCAATTGCAAATGCGATCACTACAAACAATCCAGAGTGTCACTTGATGGTTGTTCTAGTTGATGAGCGTCCCGAAGAAGTTACCGATATGCAGCGCTCTGTAAAGGGCGAAGTAATCGCATCAACATTCGATCGTCCAGCCGATGATCACACCACAATCGCAGAGCTCGCTATTGAGCGCGCCAAGCGTTTAGTTGAACTCGGCCACGATGTAGTTGTTCTCCTTGACTCAATCACTCGTCTCGGTCGTGCATACAACATCGCAGCGCCTGCATCAGGCCGCATCCTTTCTGGTGGTGTTGATTCAGCTGCTCTATATCCACCAAAGAAGTTCTTCGGTGCCGCACGTAATATCGAAGATGGCGGATCGCTAACAATTCTTGCAACCGCACTTGTTGATACTGGTTCACGTATGGATGAAGTTATCTTCGAAGAGTTCAAGGGCACCGGAAATATGGAGCTCATCCTCGATCGCAAGATGGCCGATAAGCGCATCTTCCCTGCAGTTAACGTGGTTGCCTCAGGTACTCGTAAAGAAGAGATTCTTATGGGAACTGAAGAGCTCAACATTGTCTGGAAGTTACGTCGCGTTCTTCACGCTCTTGAACCACAAGCAGCGCTTGAACTGCTTCTTGAGAAGATGAAGGGCACTAAGTCCAACGTCGAGTTCTTGATGCAGATCCAGAAGACCACTTCTGGTCCAAACGAGGGCTAATTTCTTAGATCTCACCGCCTGACCGCAAGCCTTTCGCAAGGGGTTCACACGGATTCCACAATGTCGAAGCGCAATATCTCCATATCAGCCAAAGCCACACGGGCCGGCGAATATGGAGGCAGTAAATGTTTACTTCAAAGAAGTTCCTTGCAGGCGCACTAGTCGCAGCTTCACTCTTTGGTGGAGTTTCATCAGCAACAGCTGCAGATACAAAAGATGCGGCAGTCGCACGCGCACAAGCGCAAGCAACATTTAGAGCCCAGATTGATGCATATGTAACTGCTCATCGCGCAATCATTGATACGCGTCGCGCAGCGGCTGCAAAAGCGCTCGCAGATTTCCAAGCGGCGCTTGCAAATGTAACAACCGATGCACAACTACAAGCTGCAAAAGATGCTCGCAAGAGCGCTATGGCTACTGCTAATGCAACAGCAAAGGCTGCGATTGCGGCTCTAACCAAGCCGGTAAAACCAGCTAAGCCAGCGAAGGCTCAAAAGCCAGCTACAACTCCAACGGCTTAAACCTTTCCCCTCACAGGGAAGAGACCGCAAAATCCGTGCTGCGTGCGCACGGATTTTGCGGTTTTCTCTTTTCGCGAGAGTATTAGCGCCTAGCCATACCGAATGGCAATCATGGCCCTGGTTCACCGCAAGCTGCGGACCCAGACATAGAAGAAGGAATATAAAAATGAAGAAAGATATTCACCCAGAATACAAAGAGACCCAAGTAACTTGTGGTTGTGGCGAAAAGTTTCTTACTCGCTCAACAGTTGCCAGCGGATCTATCTACGTTGAAGTTTGTTCAGTCTGCCACCCGTTCTACACCGGCAAGCAGCGCATCCTCGATACTGGTGGACGCGTTGCTAAGTTCGAAGAGCGTTTCGGTAAGAAGAAGTAGCTTTCTTAAAAGACCGCATCGCAACCCAATTGAGGTTGCGGCGCGGTCTTTTTATTTCTTAAACGCTTTTACTACTAACGAAGTTAAATTGATTGAATAGAAAGGAGAAGCCAAATGGCTAAAGATAACGATCGCTTTGCATCAGCCCATGAGATGGTGCGCGAGTATCAAGATTTAGAAAAGCAGATGGCCGATCCTTCGATCCATGAAGACCAAGGTAAAGCGCGCCAATTAGGTCGCCGCTATGCCCAACTCGGTCCAGTAGTGGCCGGCTTTAACGCCTGGAAAACAGCTGCCGATGATCTTGAGGCCGCCCGCGAGATGGCGCAAGAAGATGAATCTTTTGCATCTGAACTTCCTGCGATGGAGGTTGCAGTTGAAGCAGCTGCAGATAAGTTAGAAGAGCTATTGCTGCCACGTGATCCCAATGATGATCGCGATGTAATTATTGAAGTTAAAGCAGGCGCGGGTGGAGATGAATCTGCGCTCTTTGCTGGCGACTTGGTGCGTATGTATCAACGTTATGCGGAAAAGCGTAATTGGAAAGTTGAGATCATCGATATGACCGAGTCTGATCTCGGTGGCTATAAAGATATTTCGATGGCGATTAAATCCAAGGGAACTCCAGAACCTGGAACAACTCCTTATGCGCGTTTGAAGTTTGAAGGCGGCGTGCACCGCGTGCAACGCGTTCCAGAAACTGAAAGCCAAGGACGTATTCATACATCGGCAGCGGGCGTACTTGTCTTGCCAGAAGCAGAAGAAGTAGATGTCGAACTAAATATGAACGATGTGCGCGTAGATGTTTATCGCTCATCAGGTCCTGGAGGACAGTCGGTTAACACCACTGACTCCGCAGTGCGCCTGACCCACGTACCAACTGGAATTGTTGTCTCCTGTCAGAACGAGAAGTCACAACTGCAGAATAAAGAATCTGCCTTGCGTATCTTGCGTGCACGCTTGCTCGCTGATGCGCAGGAAAAGGCAGAAGCGGCTGCGATGGCAGAGCGCAAGAGCCAGGTTCGCACCGTAGATCGTTCCGAGCGAATTCGTACCTATAACTACCCAGAAAATCGTCTTAGCGATCACCGCGTAAATTACAAATCAAATAATTTGGATTCAGTATTAAATGGCGAGCTAGATGATGTAGTTCAAGCCTTACTTGATGCCGATAAGGCAGCAAAGCTCTCTTCCACCAACTAAGGGCTGTTAAGAAAACGATATGAGCGAGATCAAGAGCCTGCTTCGTTCAGCGAAAGAGAAGTTAGCAGCGGCAGATATCGCCGAAATCGATGCTGAACATTTATTTGCATACGTTCTCGGCATCTCCCGAATGGATCTACATAACTCGGTTAAGTTAGATGCCACCCTTAAATCACTTGGTGACTTTGGAGTAATCGAAGATACCTACGCGAAGTTGATTTCCCGCCGTGCAGCACATGAACCTCTGCAGTATCTAACTGGTACTGCTTACTTCCGACATCTGGAAATTGAAGTTGGTCCGGGGGTATTGGTGCCACGTCCGGAAAGTGAACTTCTTGTTGAAGCGGTACTCACACATGTTAAAAATTTAGAAGAGAAAGTCACTGGAGAGATTTCAGTAATAGATCTCGGATCAGGCTCTGGAGCGCTAGCTCTTGCAATTGCAACTGAAGCGCCAAGAACCAGAGTCATCGCAGTAGAAAAAAGTCCTGAAGCTATCGAGTGGCTGAAGAAGAATGTGGCGAAGATTTCCGAGAACGTACGCGTTGTTGAAGGCGACGTGGCAGATGTATTGCCCGGCGTTAAATGCGACATCGTGATCGCCAACCCACCGTATATTCCAAATACCCAATCGTTGCCCC
>JBIIUL010000041.1:0-8766 GCA_044340015.1 Candidatus Planktophila sp. | reverse complement strand
CAGTACGACGTATTTGCTCGTATCAACGGTGGCGGAGTATCTGGTCAAGCCGGTGCACTTCGTCTGGGCGTTGCTCGTTCACTTAACGAGATCGATGTTGAAGCACACCGTCCAGCGCTTAAGAAGGCTGGATTCCTTTCACGTGATGCACGTGTTATCGAGCGCAAGAAGTACGGTCTGAAGAAGGCCCGTAAGCGTTCGCAATACAGCAAGCGTTAATTTCAAAGGCGCCCCAACGTGGCACTCTTTGGAACCGATGGAATACGTGGCTTAGCCAATCGTGATTTAACTGCTGAATTAGCACTTGATGTTGCCGTTGCCGCTGCACATATTCTTGTTGAAACAAATCCTGATAAATCACACCGTCCAAAAGCCGTGGTTGGCCAAGACTCTCGCGCCTCTGGCGAATTCCTAGAAGCAGCAGTTGTTGCCGGTTTAACTAGCGCAGGCGTTGATGTTTACCGCGTAGGAGTTCTACCAACTCCGGCAATTGCACATTTAGTGTCCGAATCTGGTGCAGACCTGGGCGTAATGATTTCAGCATCACACAATCCAATGCCCGATAACGGGATCAAGTTATTTTCACGCGGTGGCGGAAAGTTAGACGACGCCATCGAAGCAGCCATCGAAGCGCGCATCGGTGAACCATGGGAGCGCCCAACCGGCAGCGGTGTGGGGCGTGCGATCAATGATGAGAGCGCTCGCGAACGTTATATCTCGCACCTGCTCTCATCTGTTTCAACTCCACTCAAAGGCTTAAAGATCGTTGTCGATTGTGCAAATGGCGCATCTTCAACGGTGGCACCAGAAACTTATCGCCGGGCAGGCGCAGAAGTAATCTCGATATTTGATGCGCCAGATGGCTGGAATATCAATGATGATTGCGGCTCTACACATTTACACCAACTTCGCACCGCAGTGCTTCGCGAAGGCGCCGACTTTGGAATCGCCCACGATGGCGATGCCGACCGTGCGCTAGCGATAGATGCGCAAGGCAATGAAGTCGATGGCGATGCGATCATGACCATTTTGGCGCGCGGCTTTAAAGCATCTGGTTCGCTGAAATCAAACACCATCGTTGCCACAGTTATGAGCAACCTAGGTTTCTTCCATGCGATGAAGAACGCGGATATCAACGTTGAGACAACGGCTGTTGGTGATCGGTATGTTTTAGAAAAAATGCTGGAAAAAGGTTATTCACTCGGCGGCGAACAATCTGGCCATTTAATCATGCGCGAATTTGCAACAACAGGCGATGGAATATTGACTGCACTTGCACTTGCGCAACAAGTAGTTAAATCAGGTCAACCTTTGCAAGATCTTGCATCAGCAATGGTGCGCTTCCCACAAGTATTAGTAAATGTTAAGAACGTTGCTAAAGAGCGCCTTGCAGATTCTGCTGTGATTCAGGCAGCAGTTGCAGCAGCTGAGGCGAAACTTGGCGAACATGGTCGTATTTTATTAAGAGCATCTGGCACTGAACCGCTTGTCCGCGTGATGGTTGAAGCCCAGAGTGATAACCTAGCCAGCGAAATAGCAAACGACTTGGCAAAGGTCGTTCAATCAGAGCTGGGGTAGAAAAAAGTGTGCGGAATTGTGGGTTACACAGGGCCACAGTCTGCAATTACTCCACTGATCGAAGGTCTACGTCGCCTTGAATATCGCGGGTACGACTCAGCCGGAATCGCACTTGGTACAACGGGCGCTCTATTTATTGAAAAGCGCGCCGGCAAGCTAACTAACCTCGAAGGTTCACTTCCTGCAAATATGCCGGTCGTTCACTCTGGTATCGGCCACACTCGTTGGGCAACGCATGGCGGACCAACTGATCGCAACGCGCATCCACATACTGACAATGAAGGAAAGCTCGCCGTAATCCATAACGGCATCATCGAGAATTATTCAGAGCTAAAGGCCGAACTTCAATCCCGCGGCCACGAATTTTCATCTGATACCGACACTGAATCAGTTGCCCATTTACTTTCGGAACTTCGTAAATCTCATGGCGGCGATTTAACTGCAGCAATGGTGGATGCGGTTAAACGTTTGCGCGGCTCATTTACCCTGGTTGCAGTTCATGCCGATGCCCCTGAAGTAATTGTTGGCGTTCGCCGCAATTCACCTCTCGTTGTTGGTTTAGGCGATGGTGAAAACTTTATGGCCTCCGATGTTGCAGCCTTTATCGATTACACCAAGCGCGCAGTAGAACTCGGCCAAGACGAGATCATCACCATGACACCAACCGGCATCAGCATCATTGGCTTAGATGGCAAGGCAGTTGTTCCTAAGGAGTACGCAATTACTTGGGACTCTGCATCTGCCCAAAAGGGTGGATATTCCCACTTCATGCTCAAAGAGATCTTCGAACAACCCAAGGCCGTTGCTGACACTTTAATTGGTCGCTTAACAGATAACGGCAAGATCGAACTCGATGAGCTGAATCTGTCGGAAGCTGAGATTAAAGCTCTCAAGAAGATTGTTGTAATCGCATGTGGAACTGCATATCACGCCGGGATGATCGCAAAGTATGTAATCGAAAAATGGGCGAAAATTTCAGTAGAAGTAGAAATCGCTAGCGAATATCGCTACCGCGATCCGATCATTGATTCCAGCACGTTGGTAATTGCAATTTCGCAATCAGGCGAAACGATGGATACCTTGATGGCGATCCGCCATGCCAAGGCTGCCGGTGCGCGCGTACTTGCAATCTGCAACACCAATAGCTCAACTATTCCCCGCGAATCCGATGCAGTTTTATACACACATGCTGGCCCTGAAATTGCAGTGGCCTCAACCAAAGCGTTATTAACTCAGATTGTTGCCGTTGATTTGATTGCTCTTCACTTGGCGCAGGTTCGTGGCGAACTTACAGATACCCAAGTTCGCGATCTATACAACGAGATGCTCGAGCTTCCTGGCAAGATCGAACAAATTCTCGAGACTGTTGAGCCACTTCGTGCGCTTACACGCAGCTTTGCAAAATCTGAAACTGTTCTCTTTATCGGTCGCAATATTGGTTATCCAGTTGTTCTAGAAGGCGCGTTGAAGTTGAAAGAACTTGCTTATATCCACGCTGAAGGCTTTGCTGGGGGAGAGCTTAAACATGGTTCTATCGCGTTGATTGATGCTGAAAAGGGAACGCCAGTAATCGCGATCTTGCCTTCAGGTAGCGATCATTCGTTAGATGAAAAGATGCTGAGCAATATCCAAGAAGTTAAAGCCCGTGGTGCGCGCGTAATTGTCATCGCACACGAAGGCGCTGAAGTTGTTGGCGCAGAACACATCATCCGCATCCCCGCATGCTCACCGCTCTTCCAGCCAATCTTGGCCATAGTTCCGCTGCAAGTATTTGCCTACGAAATGGCGATTGCGCGCGGCAATGATGTTGATCAGCCTCGCAACTTAGCGAAATCAGTAACGGTCGAATAATTATGCAAGCACTCCTTGATTCGCGTCGCGCCCAGATGGTGCGCGCTCTGCGCTGGTCGGCCACTTTATTTACCGGCTTTCTTTTGATTACACATCAAGTAATTATTAATGGACCGCTAACCGAAATTGATAAATGGTTACATAGTCTAGAACGACCTGAATTTCGTGGCTTAGGTGGTTTTATTATTCGCCGCCTAGATGATCTGGGGCTGCGCGGAGTCACCGCAACTGCTTTATTGATTGCCGCTTTTTATATTGCACGCCGTTTTAAAACTTGGCGTCCATTTAATCTGGCGATCTTGTCTCTGATCTTCCTTAACGTCGTTGTCGGTCTCTTTAAATTTGGTTTAGGCCGCACAAAACCTAAGGACGGAATCGATCTCCTTCACTTCGGCGGAATGTCCTATCCAAGTGGCCACGCCTCCAATGCGCTCCTTACTTGGGGAGTTCTTGCATATTTAATTTATCGCTATGCGCATGTCGATCGCTATCGTGGTCGCTTAGCTAGCGCTGGCGTTGCGGCAATAAGTTTGACGGTTTGTATCGTCTCTTTGGTTCGCGATACCCACTGGTTCTCGGATTTGCTGGGTGGATTATTTGTAGGCGGCTCGCTATTGGTCTTAGTAATTGCGATCGATCGTTACTACCCATCTAATAGCCAACTCTCCTAACGCCAATTAGACTCCACCCCATGATCGATGGGATTGGAATAGATGTCGTAGATATCGAGCGTTTCTCCCAATCACTCGAGCGCACCCCTTCACTTCGCGAAAAACTCTTTACCTTTTCAGAACGAGAAAAACCTATTCATTCTCTGGCGGCTCGTTTTGCCGCTAAAGAGGCGCTAGCAAAAGCGCTTAACGCCGGACATGGCCTTTCATGGCACGATGCCGAAGTCATAAATCACGAAAGTGGTAAACCAGATTTTCTCTTTCGCGGTGAGATAGCAGAGCTAGTTGATGGTGCGCGCGTGCACCTTTCTTTATCTCACGATGCCGGAATCGCATCGGCGATGGTTGTGGTGGAGCGATGACAAATCGCGCTGAAGCGCTCGTTAATCTCTCAGCGATTAAAGCCAATGTTGCAACGCTAAAGGCAAAAGCCGGCGTTGACTTGATGGCAGTTGTTAAAGCAGATGCTTACGGACATGGGCTCGTACCAGTTGCCAAAGCAGCACTTGATGGCGGAGCTACTTGGTTAGGTGTTGCACTCCTTGAAGAAGCGATCACACTTCGCGCCGCAGGAATAACTGCACCGATCTTGGCATGGTTAGTTCCACCAGGATCTGATTTTCAAAGCGCAGTAGATAACGACATTGACATTGCAGTTGCTTCGATAAAGGCGCTCGATGAAGCTAGCTCAACAAAAAGCAACAAGCGCCCGCGCGTACATCTAGAAGTTGATACCGGAATGACTCGTGGTGGATTCTTGGATGAATGGCCGAAGATTGATGCACTCCACCTGCACGGGGTTGAAATTGTTGGAATCTTCTCCCACTTTGCACGCGCAGATGAACCAGGGCAACCTCAGAATTTAAGTCAATTAAATCGATTTAAAAAGATGGTTGCTTCTCTTGAATCATTTGGCTATCCAAATTTAATTCGCCATCTTTCGAACTCTGCAGCAACACTCGTTGATGAAGCATCTAGCTTTGACATGGTTCGCACCGGTATTGCGATGTACGGATTAAGTCCAGATGTAAAATCACTCGGTACATCTAAAGAACTTGGACTAATCCCCGCTATGACTTTGCGCGCCAAATTGCACCTCGTAAAAGAGGTTCCCGCCGGAAGCCCAGTTGGTTACGGTGCAACGGCAGTTACAAAGTCAGCGACCAAAGTGGGTCTAATAGCAATGGGTTATGCTGATGGCATTCCACGTATTGCACAGAACGCAGGTGTGAGTTTTCTGGGAGAAAAATCACCCATAATCGGTAGAGTATCTATGGATCAATTCGTAGTTGATTTAGGCGCCGATTCAACTGCGCAATCTGGGGATTGGGTCACAGTTTTCGGAAGCGGTGTAGATGGTGAGTACACCGCAGATGATTGGGGCGCAGCTTCAGGCTCAATTAATTACGAGATAGTTACCCGAATCGGCCCGCGTGTGCCTAGAATCTACGAACTATGAGCGTCTTGGCGATCGCAAATTTACGAGTCAACTTCGGTGGACTCGTTGCCCTCGATGATGTTTTCATCGATGTTGCGCCTAATTCGATCGTTGGGCTAATCGGCCCAAATGGCGCCGGTAAAACAACGCTATTTAATTGCATCTCAGGTTTAGTTGCGCCAACATCTGGTGAGATCTCAATCCATGGCAAGAAAGCTGATTGGCCGAAAAGTTTTGAGCTGGCAAATTTCGAGATCAGCCGAACTTTGCAAGGCGTTGGATTATTTAGCGGGCTAAGCGTCATTGAAAATGTCATGATGGGTGCGGATAAGAAGAGCGGGAGTAATTTCCTAAAAGATCTCTTTGGACTATCTGCAAAATCAGAACGCCAGCTTCGCGCTAAAGCCGAAGATGCGTTGGCTTGGGCAGGAGCGCTTGCCTTAGCGGATAAGACGCCATCAGAGTTGACGTATCCAGAGACCAAACGTGTATCCATCGCGCGAGCTCTAGTCTCTGAACCAAAGATCTTGCTACTTGATGAACCAGCTGCCGGACTTGGCCAAGATGATATTGATAAATTCGCTGACTTACTTCAACAGTTAAAGCAACGTTGCGCAATCATCATCGTCGAGCACCATGTTGACTTTATCGGCGCCATTTCGGATCAGGTTTATGTTTTGAATTTCGGTAAGGTAATCGCTAGCGGAACTTTTGACACTGTGAAGCGCGATCCTGCAGTTCTCGCCGCCTACCTAGGAACTTCAAATCAGAGTGGCAACGATCATCTAGGAAAAGATCAGTTTGGAGCCACCAATGCTTGAAGTTAAAAACTTAGTTACTAGTTTTGGTTCGGTAGTTGCCCTCGACGGCGTTTCATTCACTGCGCAAGAGTCGAAGATAACAACAGTTATTGGCGCCAACGGTGCTGGCAAGAGCACTCTGCTGCGCACGATCTCTGGCCTTGAACATGCAGCATCCGGCTCAATCACTTGGAGCGGTAAATCTTTACTTGGAATGCGCGCTGAAGATATTGTGCGCGGCGGTATCGCCCATGTTCCTGAAGGCCACGCCGTTATCTCAGAGTTAAGCGTTGAAGAGAACATTTCCATGGGATCGCTATTTCGTCGCCGAAAATTCAAAGCGGATGTATCTGCAGCACAGGATGAGGTCTTCGAACTCTTTCCCCGATTAAAAGAACGTCGTAAGCAAATGGCTGGAACCCTCTCAGGAGGCGAACGTCAGATGTTGGCGATTAGTCGCGCTTTGGTTTCTCGTCCTAAATTACTTTTATTAGATGAACCATCTCTCGGCCTTGCACCACTAGTTGTTGAACAGATTATTGATTCTATAAATATTCTCTGTCGCACAACTGGGCTCACAGTTTTATTGGTTGAACAAAATGCCAATACCGCACTCGGAGTTGCAGATCACGGAGTTCTTTTGGCGCTTGGCAAAGTTGTTGCCGATCGACCGGCAGCTGAGTTAAGGGCGGATGCCAATTTGCGCGCCGCATATTTGGGGTACTGATGGATACATTTCTAGCAGCCCTCTTCTCTGGCACATCTCGCGGTGCAATTTACGCACTTGTTGCACTTGGTCTGGTAATCGTTTGGCGCGGTGCTGGAATCCTTAACTATGCCCAGATGGGCCAAGCGATGTTTAGTACTTACATCGCATCGACCATGATTGCCAATGGAAATTCTTACTGGCTGGCATTTGTTGTTGCAATTTTAGTTGGCGCCGCAATGGGAGTTTTATTGGATATCTTGGTTATGCGCCCATTGTCTAATAAGAAGAAGACCGAACTTTTAAGTAGCCAATCAATGCGCGCGGCCATTCCGGTTATCGCATCCCTTGGAATTTTGGGAGTTCTTCAAGCGCTAGCAGGAATTATCTGGGCTGCTGAAGAACGTGGCTTTCCAGCGCCCTATGCGCAAGAAGGTTTCACTGTTGCTGGCAATGTGATGCCATTTACCTCATTTGACGTATTTGTGATTAGCGTTGTCATTACTACTTTGGTGTTAACTTCGCTCTTCTTTAAGAAGACAGGCGTTGGACTTGCAATGCGCGCAACAGCTTTGAATTCAGAAGTCGCTCGACTTAGCGGAATTAGAACCAACTTCACTCGCTCACTTAGCTGGGCATTTTCAGGTGCGGCATCATCTCTGGCTGGTTTACTGATTACGCCAACTTCAAACCTTTCCCCAAACACTTTAGATTTAGTTCTTATCATCGGCTTTACCGCAGCAGTTGTCGGTGGACTAGATAGCCCGGCTGGTGCCGTAATCGGTGGTTTCTTAGTCGGAATGGTTATCTCGTTTGTCAGCTTCTATGACACTCCAGAAGATGTTTTCTTAGCGATCTTGGCGGTATTGATTCTGGTCTTGATCATTCGACCTCGTGGAATTTTGGGAGCAAAGGATGCGCGCCGTGTCTAAAGCCAAGAACCACTCAATCGCTCGCAAGAGTCTGCGCAGAACAATTTTCTTTGTCGCACTAATTCTCTTAGCTGCATCCACTTTCGATGCCTATAACCAAGCCCAGTTGGCTGTTGTTCTGATTCTCTTTATCGGAGTCCTTTCTGTAACTCTATTAACTGGTATCTCTGGCCAGCTTTCTCTTGGCCAAGGCGCGTTAATGGCGGTGGGCGGATATTGCATGGCGCTATTGATGACCAACCAGGGCTACACGCTCTGGGTTGCGATTCCGTTGGCGCTGGTTGGTTCAGCGCTAGCTGGTCTACTTTTAGGAATTTCAGCGGCGCGCTTAACTGGACCTTACTTGGCGGGAACAACTCTGGTTATTGCTCTTGCAATTCCAACATTGGCAAACCGATTTATGTCGGTACTAAAGGGTGATGAGGGCCTCCCTGTTGATGTTGGCTATCCGCCAGTTTGGTTTACAAATTTATTTGGCGAACCAAGTTATGAACAATGGCAGATCTATGTCGCACTTCCATTTGCAGCGATCGCTTTATTCCTAGCTTCCAACATTCTCCTTTCACGCACTGGCCGAATGTGGCGTGCGATCAGAGATAACGAAACTGCAGCAGCGCTAAGTGGCGTTAATTTCTCTCGCCAAAAAATATTTGTCTTCGTTGTATCGGCAACCTTCGCCGGATTATCTGGCGCCCTTTACGGGTTACGCGGTTTGGTCGGTCCCAGCGTTTACCCAGTTTCGCTTTCTCTATTGCTTCTCACAGCTGCAGTTCTTGGTGGAATTCGCAGC
>JBIIUL010000040.1:0-8878 GCA_044340015.1 Candidatus Planktophila sp. | reverse complement strand
GACGCATTCTCATTCGGTAGGCTAGGAACATGTCCCAGCTCTCGATCACCGTAGATGGTCGCGCCGTAAGCGTTGCAGATGACCAACGCCCGACCCATCTCTTCGCTGAAAGCAAAGAGATTGTCGTCTGCAAGATAAATGGCGAACTCAAAGATCTATGGACTGATCTCAAAGACGGTGATGTTGTCGAAGGCGTTTCAATCTCGTCTCCAGAAGGATTATCTGTTCTGCGCCACTCAACTGCTCACGTAATGGCGCAAGCGGTTCAACAAGTATTTGCACAAACTCGACTTGGGATCGGACCACCGATCACTGATGGTTTTTATTACGACTTTGATCCAGAGCGTCCGTTTAACCCAGAAGATTTAGAGAAGATCGAAAGTGCGATGCGAAAGATCATAAAAGATGGCCAACGTTTTCGCCGTCGCGTTACAAACGAAGCAGATGCTCTTAAAGAGTTGGCCCACGAGCCTTATAAATGCGAACTAATTGGAATTAAATCTGGCGCCGGAGAAGAAGCCAGCGTTGAGGTTGGGGGAGCAGAACTCACCATCTATGACAATTTAGGTCGCGATGGACAACCCGTCTGGTCTGATCTTTGTCGTGGTCCGCATCTACCTTCGACTAAACATATTCCTGCATTTAAGTTGATGCGTAGCGCCGCCGCATATTGGCGCGGTTCTGAAAAGAATCCAATGCTGCAACGAATCTACGGAACCGCTTGGCCTTCGCCAGAAGAGTTGGCGGCTTACTTAGAACTTTTAGCGGAAGCAGAAAAGCGCGATCATCGCCGCCTTGGTACCGAACTCGATCTATTCTCATTCCCAGAGGAAATTGGATCAGGACTTGCAGTCTTTCATCCCAAGGGCGGAATTGTCCGTCGCGCGATGGAAGATTATTCACGCAAGCGCCATGAAGATGAAGGTTATGAATTTGTTTATTCACCACATCTAACTAAGGCTGCGCTCTTTGAAAAATCTGGCCACTTGCAGTGGTATTCGGAAGGCATGTATCCACCGATGGTGATGGATGAAGAGCTACACGCTGATGGCACTATCAAGCGCGCCGGTCAGCAGTACTACATGAAGCCTATGAACTGCCCTTTCCACAATTTAATTTTCGCAACACGCGGACGTTCCTATCGCGAGCTCCCATTTCGCCTCTTTGAGTTCGGAACTGTCTATCGCTATGAAAAATCCGGCGTTATTCATGGACTCACTCGTGCGCGCGGCTTTACCCAAGATGATGCCCACATTTACTGCACCAAAGAACAGATGGTGGGTGAACTAGATTCGCTCTTAACATTCGTACTTAACTTGCTGCGTGATTACGGCTTAGAAGATTTCTATCTCGAACTCTCTACTCGTAACCCTGAAAAATCTGTCGGAGAAGATAGCGATTGGGCTGAAGCAACTGAAGCGCTACGTAAAGCAGCGCTAGCGCAAAATCTAGAATTAGTTCTAGATGAAGGTGGCGCAGCGTTCTACGGACCAAAGATTTCCGTTCAGGCTAAAGATGCAATTGGTCGTACTTGGCAGATGTCGACGATTCAAGTTGATTTCCAGTTGCCACAACGCTTTGAACTCGAATATTCCGCAACTGATGGAACGCGTCAGCGCCCAGTGATGATTCACCGCGCACTATTTGGTTCAATCGAACGTTTCTTCGGAGTTCTTACCGAGCACTATTCAGGAGCATTCCCTCCATGGTTGGCGCCAGTGCAAGTTACTGCAATTCCAGTTGCTGAAGCCTTTGCGGATTACCTTGCTTCGGTTGTGAAGGAGTTTAAAGCAGCGGGTATACGTATCGATTTAGATGCCTCAGATGACCGGATGCAGAAGAAGATTCGTAATGCGCAGATGCAGAAGGTTCCTTATATGTTGATCGCGGGTGAAGAAGATCAGCAAGCAGGCAAGGTTTCGATTCGCTATCGCAACGGTGAGCAGAAGAACTCAATCGCTGTGGCAGATGCCATTGCGGAAATCCGCAGTGCAATTGCAGATCGAAAACAGGTTTAAGTAATGCGCGAAGGCGACCAATTAATTCCAGGCGGGGCAGGAATGCCCGATCGCTGGGAACGACTTTGGGCGCCGCATCGTATGGAGTATTTAAAGGGCGAGAATCGTCCGATAGCGGGAAATAGAGTTACTTGCCCTTTCTGCGAGATTCCAAAGATGAGCGATGAAGAAGGCCTAGTTGTTGCTCGCGGAACAAACGCCTACGTCGTAATGAATCTCTATCCATATAACGCGGGCCACTTACTTATTTGTGCTTATCGCCATGTCGCCGATTTAACCGATCTTAACGAAGACGAACGTAATGAAATCTTTGAGCTAAGCGCCCATGCTATGAAAACTCTACGTAAGGTTTCGGCTCCTGCCGGATTTAATCTTGGTATGAATCAAGGCGCGATATCAGGTGCCGGAGTTGCCGAACATATACACCAACATGTCGTGCCGCGTTGGTCGGGTGACGCAAATTTTATGCCGATCATTGGCCAGACCAAGGTCTTGCCAGTTCTTTTAGCTCAAACACGTGCCGAACTCGCGCAGGCTTGGTAGTTAACTTCTTACCGCTCTTTCTATAAAGGCATTCACAATATCCACACCGATTCCTTTGCTAATCACAACTGGAATCGCCGGAAAGAGTAAACCTGCTTCGAATGCGCTTTCTCCCGCATCTTCCACCGCTTCTAAATACTCAGTTCTGAAATCTGCAACTAACTCTTTATGTTCGGGATCGCTATCTCTGCGTGAAGTAGGGCTCTGTGAGTAATCAATAATTTCCAGCGTTTCGAGATCAATCAGTGCAGATGGATTTCCTGCATCGTCATGGAGAACCAAGTAAGGAGTAACAAGAGGATCGAAGACGCGATTAGCAAGTAATACCGCATCATCGAAATCAGAGTCACTGCCTTCTAATTCATTTACGACTACCAACCGTGGTAATTGAAAATCTGTTAGCGCTGACCAAAGATCAATTGTTTCTTGATCAATGCCGGCTGCAGGATTTATCGAAAAGATTGCTAGTTCGCTCTCGGCTATTGGTTCATTGGAATGAATAGCTCCGAAGAGTTCGGCTAGCGCTTTTGGTTGAGAGGAGACATGGCCATATATATGGATACGCGGATTAGCGCTATCTCTCTCTGAACTCACAGGCGTCAGAATAGGTGAAAATCCGTGGGGGAGCCTACGATGGACCTGATGTTAAGCGCCTCTTTAAAACCCGCAGTTACCCGCGCTATCAATCCGATCGCTCGCGGTGCCCTTGCCATTGGTTTAACTCCAAATGCAGTTACCTTTATTGGGGCAATTGGCCTGGTTACTTCCGCGCTCTACTTCTATCCCAAGGGCGATTTCTTTATAGGAACTCTTGTTATCTCTTTCTTTGCGCTGAGCGATCTATTTGATGGCGCAATGGCGCGAATCTCCCATAAAGGCGCCAGCGCATGGGGTGGATTTTTGGATTCAACAATCGATCGAATCACTGATTCTGCGATTTTGGTTGGTTTAACACTTTACTTAGTAGATGCAGATGACCCATTAACTGCCGTTGTGATTGGTGCGCTGGTTTTTGGCTCACTCGTCCCTTATATAAGAGCCAAAGCCGAAAGCATGCAGATCTCGTGTTCTGGTGGAATCGCCGAGCGCACTGAACGTTTGATCATTTCCTTAACAGCAATTGGCCTGGAGGGCCTCGGAGTTCCTTTTGCCCTAGCGATCGGCATCTGGCTACTACTTATCTTGGCTGTTGTAACAGTTATCCAGAGAATATTGATTGTGAAGGCAGCGCTGTAACGCAATGAATTTTGATTTCGCAGTGGCAGGTGGGTACTTCGCTGGTTGGCGTCTAGTACGAGCGCTTCCAGAAAAGTTTGCCTATATGGCTTTTGAGGCAATCGGCAAGTACGCACTTTCTCGAAATGGCGCGCGTGTGAAAAGGTTACGTTCTAATCTCTCACGAGTCTGCCCAACTAAATCCTCATCCGAAATGGACGCACTGATGCGCAAAGCGATGAGTTCGTATATGCGTTATTGGTGTGACACATTTAGATCTCCAGATTGGTCACGCGAGCGAATTGCCGCAACGGTCACTGTCGAATGTGAAGAATTACTAACCGCGCCTATGAAGAACGGCACCGGTGTAGTAGTTGCGCTTCCGCACGCTGGTAACTGGGACCATGCCGGCTCGTACTTTTGCGGAATGGGTTTTCCACTCGTAACTGTTGCAGAACGCTTAAAGCCGGAAGCGCTCTTCAATAAATTTTTAGAGTATCGCCAAAACATTGGGATGGAGGTTCTTGCACTTGATTCAAGATCAATCGTCACCCTTATGAAAAGGGCGCACGAAGGTCGGTTGATCGCGCTGGTTTCTGATCGCGATCTTTCAAAGAGCGGCGTGGATGTTTCTTTCTTCGGCCATCCAGCGCGGATGCCTGCTGGCCCTGCACTGCTTGCAATCAGAACTGGTATTCCACTAATCACGGCTTATGTTTCTTATACATTTACCGGTATTCACATTGTCTTCAATTCGGTTGAGATTCCAACGAACGGAAGCGAAGAAGAGAAAATTTCTCAAGTCGTGCAACGTTGCGCTGACCTATTTGCAAAAGGAATCGCATCGTCCCCGCAGGATTGGCATATGTTGCAACGAATCTGGACAGATGGAGATTTCCAGGAGCGCAGCACATGACCCTGAAAAAACTAAGGATCGGGCTAGTTTGTCCTTATGGTTGGGATACACCAGGTGGTGTGCAGAGCCATGTTCGCGATCTTGCTGAATACCTGATTGCCAAAGGTCATTACGTATCTGTTCTTGCACCAGTTGTTGATGAAGAAAATATTCCTGATTATGTAACAAACGCTGGAAAACCAATTTCGATTCCGTATAACGGAGCTGTGGCGCGCGTTCTCTTTGGTCCGATTGCCTTTGCCAGAGTGCGTCAGTGGATAAGCAATGGAAAATTTGATCTCTTGCATCTTCACGAACCTGCTATTCCATCTATCTCGTTATTGGCTTGTTGGGCTGCAGAAGGGCCGATGGTGGGAACATTTCATGCTGCCGCAAAACGCCAGAAGGCGATCTTTGCTATTGGACCAATCCTTGAGCCGGTGATCGAAAAATTGACGGCGCGAATTGCGGTGAGCGAAGCCGCTCGTTCGACACTTACCGAACACTTGGAAACAGATGCGGTTGTGATTCCAAATGGAATCTACGCTGATCGATATCGTGACGGGGAAGTTCTTGAGAAATGGAGCGGTAACACTATTGGATTTATTGGCCGCTATGAAGAACCACGTAAGGGCTTGCCCGTTCTACTGGAAGCGCTGCCGATAATTGCACGCTTTGCTCCTGATGTAAGAGTTTTGGTCGCTGGTCCAGGAGAGAGTAAAGAGGTAATCGAAAGTATCGATCCGCAACTGCGTGGACGTTTCGAATTCTTGGGGAGAATTTCCGAGAAAGAGAAGGCCGATTTCCTATCATCGGTTGCAATTTATGTTGCACCAAATACTGGCGGAGAGTCGTTTGGAATTATTTTGGCAGAGGCGTTAGCTGGGGGAGCGGCGGTACTTGCCAGTGACATTTCAGCATTTGATTCGTTACTAGGTCATGGAGAATTCGGCGCGCTCTTTACTTCAGAAGATCCGCAAGATCTGGCGCGCGTTGCAATAGATCTACTGCGCGACAGCGACAAACGCAGAGCACTTGCTAAACGCGGCAAAGAGTACGCACAACGCTTTGATTGGGATGTCGTCGCAGAAGATATCTATTCAATCTACGAAATGGCGTTAGTCGGAAGTTCTGGCGTAACGCTATCTTCGGAAAATCGAGCCTGGAATCGCTTCCTTGGAAGAGAAGGAAGTTAAATGGAAAAATATTTCCTTATTGCATTCATCGTGATCTTTGCGATCTGGTATCTCTCATATTCGGCCACGCGCTTAGATCGACTACATAACCGAGTTGAAACCAGTTGGGCAAATCTTGATGGCTTACTTCAACGGAGAGCAGCGGTGGCTTTGGAGATTGCTAAGAGCGAGATTGCTGACCCTGCTTCTTCGCTTCTCTTAACTGCCGCTGCGCACCAAGCACGAGATGCCGAAATGAGTGCACGTTCACAAGCCGAAAGCGGACTATCTGGTGCGCTTGGTCTCTTATTGCATGATGGTCATCTGGTTAGTGGCTCAATCGAAAAGGATTTGTTGAGAGAGTTGAGCGAGTTAACCGACAAGATTCGCGTCGCAATTGCTCTACATGTTGATGCTGTCAATCGCACACAAATGGTGCGACGTAAGCCAGTCTTTAGGATATTTCGCCTAGCCGGACGAGCACCACTTCCCGTTACCTACGAATTCGAAGCCGATGTTCTTTAAAAAGTTTGTAATCTCGTTAATTGGAACCACCTCAATACTCGTGGTCGGATTAAGCGTTCTTTCGCCTGATCAGTTTACTAAATTGGGCGATATTGAAAACGTCTTTAAGGATCCAGAGCCGGTTAACTCATTAAGTGGACGCGTCGGAAGTGATGGACCGATCTTGGTCGTAAAGATCGATGACACTCGGGCCGCACACCCACAGGCAGGTTTGGAAGATGCAGATTTGGTTTACATCGAACAAGTGGAAGGCGGTCTCACCAGAATCGCAGCAGTCTTCTCCTCTAAAATTCCAGCAGTTATCGGACCTGTTAGAAGTGCTCGCATCTCAGATATAGAAATTCTTGAACAGTTTGGTCGGGTTGCCTTTGCCTACAGCGGAGCGCAGAAGAAGTTGTTGCCGGTTATAGCTGAAGCAAATCTTGAGAACCTAGGTGCGCAGCGCCAGTCACGCGAGATTTATTCAAACGATCCGCTTCGTAATGCTCCAACTGCGATGATGCTGCAGGCGCAAACTTTGATGCAAAAAGTTAAGGAACAGCAACTGCCTGTCGCGATTTCGAAGAGCGTCGGATGGAACTTCGCAGAATCCTTCGATACTGGAACCGCGATCGTCTCAGCTAAAGTTTCCTGGCCCGCGAATTCATACGATGCGGTTTGGTCGGCTATAGAGAAGCGCTGGTTGCTCTCACATAGCGGAGTTCCAAACTTAGCCGCGAGTGGAATTCATTTAGGTGCCAGCACCTTCGTGATTCAAATCGTTTCAATCACGCCATCCGAATATGGAGATAAGTTCGGAGGAGTAACGCCCTTTACTGCAACGGTTGGTTCAGGCCGGGGATACATTCTTCGAGATGGCAAATACATCTCGGCTCTTTGGGATCGACTTACACCTGATGTAGGAACTACTTGGCGAACAACGCAAGGCGAAGAGATTGCCTTCGCACCAGGGCAAATTTGGATCGCGCTAACCGATAAGGAACCAGTTTTTACGCCTATTCCTTCGAAAATCCCCGCGGATGCGCCATCTGCTTCAGCAAAGTAGTATTAAGCCCTTAACTATTTGGATAGAGATTTTTTAGGGAGTTAGCGATGTCAGAGGCAGTCGGAACAGCTCGCGTCAAGCGTGGTATGGCAGAGATGCTTAAGGGCGGCGTCATCATGGATGTCGTTAACGTAGAGCAGGCCAAGATCGCCCAAGATGCTGGTGCATGCGCTGTTATGGCCCTTGAACGAGTACCTGCAGATATTCGTGCCCAAGGTGGAGTCGCGCGCATGTCGGACCCTGACATGATCGAAAAGATTAAAGCTGCTGTGACAATTCCTGTAATGGCAAAAGCCCGTATCGGACACTTCGTAGAGGCGAGGATTCTCGAATCTCTCGGTGTTGATTACATTGACGAGTCAGAAGTTTTGACTCCAGCAGATTTTGAAAACCATATTGATAAATGGGATTTCAAAGTTCCTTTCGTTTGTGGTGCAACGAACTTAGGTGAAGCGCTACGTCGTATCAATGAAGGTGCAGCAATGATTCGCTCTAAGGGCGAAGCAGGTACCGGCGATGTTTCCAACGCCATGATGCATATGCGCAAAATTGGCGCAGAAATTCGCCGCCTTTCTTCAATGCGCGAAGATGAACTCTATGTTGCCGCTAAAGAGCTGCAGGCTCCTTATGCACTTGTTAAAGAAGTAGCCGAGACTGGAAAGCTTCCAGTAGTTCTATTTACCGCTGGTGGTATTGCAACTCCTGCGGACGCTGCTTTGATGATGCAGATGGGAGCTGACGGCGTATTCATAGGCTCTGGAATCTTTAAGTCAGGCGATCCTGCAACCCGCGCAGCTGCTTGCGTTAAAGCTACGACATTCTTCGAAGATGCGAAAGTTATTGCCGACGCCTCACGTGGTCTCGGCGAAGCGATGGTTGGTATCAACGTCGCTGATCTACCTGCACCGCATCGCCTAGCTGATCGCGGTTGGTAGTTCATTAGAAAATGAAGATTGGCGTTCTTGCTCTACAAGGTGATTTTCGCGAACACCTAGTTGCAGCAAAGAACGCAGGCCATGCGGCGCTGACCGTTCGTCGCCCGGAAGAGTTAGCAGAAGTTGATGCGCTAATTCTTCCTGGGGGAGAGTCAACAACAATCGTCCATCTTGCAAAGACCTTCAACTTGATGCAGCCGATTAGAGATCGAATCAAATCAGGTATGCCGGTCTACGGATCTTGTGCTGGAATGATTCTTTTGGCTGATCGCATAATCGATGGGTCAGATGGACAAGAAACCTTCGGCGGCATTGATATGACCGTGCGACGAAATGCCTTTGGCCGCCAAGTTGATTCTTTTGAAAGCGATCTAGATTTTCAAGGCGTCAATCTTCACGCGGTCTTCATTCGTGCGCCATGGGTTGAAGAAGTTGGTTCATCAGTCGAAGTTCTATCAACGGTAAAAACTGCGCAGGGCTCACACGCCGTTGCAGTTCGTCAAGGCAGGCTCTTGGCGACCTCATTC
>JBIIUL010000039.1:0-8918 GCA_044340015.1 Candidatus Planktophila sp. | reverse complement strand
CGGGCAATTCTTGCCGTTGCTGTCTTGGGCACAGCGCTACTTGCAGATTCATACAACGTGGCAAATACGATGCCCAACATTCTCTACAACTTGCTTGTTGGTGGAGCGCTAACAGCGATCTTCGTTCCGCAATTGGTGCGCTCATTTTCAGATGAAGATGGTGGACATGGTTTTGCTTCGCGATTAGTTACAACTATCTCGGGAATTCTCTTACTTCTAGTTTTAGTCGGAGTAATTTTTGCACCGTACCTTGTAAAACTCTATGCGCCAGAGTTCTCTACTGAAGGTTTCGAGCGCGAGTTCTCTATTGCTGTTGCTTTTACTCGATACTGCCTGCCTCAGATTTTCTTCTTGGGGTTATTTACGATGCTGGGTCAGGTTGCAAATGCTCGCGGTTCTTTCGCTCCTCTTATGTGGGCGCCCATCGCCAATAACCTCGTTGTAATAGTAATTTTCAGTGGGGTTTTATTCCTTCAAGAAAGCATCTCTGTTGAGAATATAACCGACGCTCAGATCCAGCTTTTGGGTTGGGGAACAACTCTCGGAATCGTTGTACAGGCGCTAATCCTGATTCCAGTTGTTAAAAGATCTGGAATACGTCTGCGACCAGTTTTTGGCGTTGCCGGTCTTGGAAAATCTTTCTCGTTAGCTGGCTGGACTTTGGTTTATGTTTTGATCTCTCAACTTGGATATTTGATTACAGTAAATGTCGCTACTAGCGCTGCTGTGCGAAGTGCGCAGGCTGGAATAACAACTGGCGTTGGTTTCACACCATTTACTAGCGCTTACTACATTATGTTGCTGCCATATTCGATCGTTACTATTTCAATTGTTACCGCACTACTTCCACATTTATCGAAGTTGGCAATAGATAAGAATGTAGAAGAAGTTAAGAAGCAGTTGATTCGCGCCATCCGCATGTGCGGTGTTGTGACAGTTCCTAGCTCTGTTGCGTTATTGCTCTTTGGTTCGCTTATGACTGAAGTTCTCTACTTTGGAATCTCACTCGATGACTCTCGTTACATCGGTTATGTCTTATCGGCGCTAAGTCTAGGTTTAGTTGCTTTCTCAATTAACTTGGTATTAATTCGTGGCTTTAACGCATTTGAAGATACCAAGACCCAAGTTGTATCTATCTTAATAATCAACATAATCTCATCAGTTCTCTCTTATGTTTTCTTGGCAACACTAAAGAGTGAGTTTGTAACAATTGGTTTAGGTGTGGCCTTTGCGGTTAGTTACATCCTCGGTCTCTTTGTAACTATCGCGCTTTTAAAGAAACATACGGGGCCTCTTGAGGTGTCAAAATTTGCAGGTCAGCATGCGCGTCTATATCTAGCATCGGCGATAGCAATGGTTCCTTTCTTCCTGCTCGCCTTCTTCTTAAATTGGATGAACGATGACGCCACTCCTCTAATCGGTGTGGCCCGCTTATTTGTTGTTTTGCTTGGTAGCGGGGCCGGATTCTTGCTTGTCGCGCACGCCTTGAAAATCACTGAAATCACTGCGATGAAAGAGTTTGCAATCTCACTTTTGGGTAAGCGCCGTGCTGCCCGCGCAAAGTAATCTCAAATGGATACGCTGAGCCCATGGTAAAAGATCTCGTAATCGTTGGTTCAGGTCCTGCTGGATATACCGCTGCTATATATGCAGCACGCGCGCAATTAAATCCAGTTATTTATGAGGGTTCGGTTACTGCAGGTGGCGCGCTTATGAATACCACCGAAGTAGAAAATTTTCCTGGCTTTGTCGACGGCGTAATGGGTCCAGATCTAATGGACAGTATGCGCAAACAAGCAAAACGATTCGGCGCAGAGCTAATTACCGATGATGTTGTTGAAATGGATTTATCTGGCGATATCAAAATCATTAAAGATGGTTCTGGAAATACTGTTCAAGCCAAAGCGGTAATCCTTGCGATGGGTTCTGCCTATAAAGAAATCGGTTTAGAGAACGAGAAGCGTTTATCTGGTCGTGGTGTTTCATGGTGTGCCACTTGCGATGGTTTCTTCTTCCGCGATCAAACTATTGCGGTTGTGGGTGGTGGAGACTCTGCAGTTGAAGAAGCGACTTTCTTGACAAAGTTTGCATCAAAGGTTGTTTTGATCCACCGCCGCGATTCACTTCGCGCCTCAAAAATCATGGCAGAGCGCGCCTTTGCAAATCCTAAGATTGAAATGCTTTGGAATACCGAAGTTACCGATGTGCTCGGCGCAGAAAAAGTTGAAGCGTTAGAACTTCGCAATACAGTTACCGGTGAAGTAAGTAAGCGAGATTTCACAGGACTTTTTGTTGCGATCGGGCATATTCCGCGCAGTGAACTTGTTATATCTCAAGTAACGCTAAATGAAGAGGGTTATGTTTCAGTAGAAGGTCGCTCAACGCGCACCAACGTCAAGGGCGTCTTTGCCTGCGGCGATCTTGTCGATTTCACATATCGCCAAGCAATTACTGCAGCAGGGTCAGGATGTCAGGCGGCGTTAGACGCTGAAAAATTCCTCTCCCACTAGTACTCTTACATCATCATAGTTTTTTTACAGTTAAAAGAAGATCTGAAGAAGATATAGGACCGATTAAATAGGAGCCACAGATGAGCGCAGGAAAAGTAACCGCAGCCAATTTCGATGAGGTCGTACTAAAGAGCAGCAAGCCAGTTCTTGTTGATTTCTGGGCTGAGTGGTGTGGCCCTTGCCGCGCAGTTGGACCAATCCTTGATGAGATCTCAAACGAACACGGAGACAAGCTCACCATCGTGAAGCTAAATACCGATGAGGAATCAGCGATCGCAATTAAATATGGAGTTACATCAATTCCAATGCTCAACGTTTATGTAAACGGTGAAGTTGTAAAGACAATTATTGGTGCAAAGCCAAAGCCAGCTCTTCTAAAAGAGCTCGAAGGCTTCATCTAATCAACTCGTTGGTTTAGATCTCACATGAAAGAACTATCTCCTGACGAGATTCGTTCTTTTCAACAAGATCGTGGTTTGCATGTAACTGGTGAGTTAAATGACCAGACTAAGCGCGCGCTCGAAGAATCTCGTTGGAAGTTAGGCGATCGTTCTTTAAATCTCCAACCATCTCCCATGATGCGCGGTGATGATGTTGCAGCACTTCAAGCACGCCTTACCGAGATGGGCTTTAACGCCGGACGCGTTGATGGAATCTTTGGTGAGCGCACTGAATCTGCTGTTAAAGAATTTCAAAAATCAGTTGGAATTAAAGTAGATGGTAAATGTGGTCCAGCAACAATTATCGCGTTAATCCGTTTAACAAAAATTGTTTCTGGTGGAGCACCTGCTCAAATGCGTGAAAGTGCTAAGCAACGTAATCGTGGCCCTGCGCTAGCAAACAAGGTAATTGTTTTAGATCCAGCTTTTGGTGATGAAGAAGCAGAGATTGTTTATGACATCGCCCAACGTTTAGAAGGTCGTTTGCTAGCACTTGGCGCTAGCGTGTTTTTAACCCGCGGACCAAAGAATGTTTTAACAGAGAACGAGATCATCTCTTTCTCTAATAAAAATAGCGCGGACTTAGTCATCTCTTTACATACCGATAAACACTCAAACCCTGACGCGCATGGGGTTTCAACTTATTTTTACGGCAGTGATGCTCATGGAGTGCATTCAATCGTTGGTGAAAGATTTGCATCCCTTGTGCAGCGCGAGCTTTGTGCGCGCACCGATTTATTAAATTGCCGTACCCATGCAAAAACTTGGGATCTACTTCGCCTTACCCAAGCCCCAGCCGTACGCGTAGATCTTGGTTATCTAACAAATCCTGGTGATGCTGCGCGTCTTGCCCGTCCTGATTTTCGCGATACTTTGGCTGAGGCTTTTATCATTGCGATTCAACGCCTTTATCTATCGGCTGAAGATGATGCCAAAACAGGAACTCTGCGGTTATCTGACCTGCGTAGTGCGGGTATCCGTCGCTAGTTTTAATTAATTCGCTAGCGCCTGTGGCCATGTGGGAGACTAACGGGTATGTCTGAGGTATCAGTTCGCTATCAAACCGGTGTACCGCAAAATCTTGAACAACGTTTTGCAACTCGCGCCGCCGGAATGTTGCCTTCTGAAATTCGCTCACTCTTCGCTGTTGCATCTCGCCCAGAAATTGTTTCGTTGGCCGGTGGCATGCCAAATCTTTCAGCACTTCCAATGGAGATGATGGCTGGTGTTGTAAATCAATTGATTCTGACAAATGGCGCAGAAGCTCTGCAATATGGCAGCGGACAAGGCCACCCGAAGCTTCGCGAGCAAATTTGTGACGTTATGGCGCTTGAAGGAATTCGCGCCAACCCTGATGACATCGTAGTTACAACTGGTTCACAACAAGCACTTGATTTGATTTCGCGAATCTTTATCGATCCTGGCGATGTTGTATTGGTAGAAGCGCCTTCTTATGTTGGTGCGCTCGGAACATTTAGACAATATGAGGCATCTGTAGTCCACGTTGAGATGGATATGAACGGTCTTGTTCCAGATGCTCTGCGAGTAGCGATTAAATCTGTGCGCGCTGCTGGTCGCAAGATTAAATTCCTGTATTTGATTCCAAATTACCAAAATCCAACGGGTGTATTGCTACCGGCAGATCGCCGCACTGAAATTCTAAATATCTGCCGCGAAGAAGGAATTTTCGTGGTGGAAGATAACCCTTACGGACTTCTCGGTTTTGATCGCCCATCACCAAATGCGATGCGCGCTGAAGATTCCGAGAACGTTATCTATCTTGGCTCATTCTCAAAGACGATCGCATCAGGTTTGCGTATTGGTTGGGCGCTTGTTCCACAGTCGTTAAAAGATAAATTGGTAATTGCATCTGAATCATCAATTCTCTGCCCATCAAACTTTACTCAGTTAACTATCTCTAGCTACCTTGCTGATCAACCATGGCGTGATCAGATCGCATCATTCTGCGAGCTATATAAGGTGCGCCGTGATGCGATGCTTGAATCACTTGAACAATACTTTCCAAAAGAAGCTACTTGGACTAAACCAGGTGGCGGTTTCTATGTTTGGGTTAACTTGCCACCAGAGATCGACACTAAAGCGATGATGCCAAAGGCGATCGTTGCCAAGGTTGCCTATGTTCCTGGCAATGCTTTCTATGCAGATGGTTTTGGGTCTTGGTCGATGCGACTTTCTTACTGCCACCCAACACCTGAGCGAATCCGTGAAGGCGTTAAAGCTTTGGGTGGAATCGTGACGCAGGAGATGGCGCGTCGCGGTACTGCGCTTCAATAATTTAAACGGCTTGGAATTACTTAGCGCCCTCAATTAGATCAACGATTCGCTGTAAATCTTCACGCCCAGCATATTCAATAACGATCTTGCCTTTGCCGTTTGCACCCTGCACGCTCACGCGGGTATCTAGGTAATCACTTAGCAACTCTTCGGCAGCCAAGGTTTCTCCTGTTGTAGAACTCTTTCCACCCTTGCCACTCTTGGTTGAGCCCTTCTTTGGAGAATGAATTGCAACAGCTTCTTCAGTTGCGCGAACACTTAAGCCCTCAGCGACGATTCGGTTGGCAAGTTTTTCAGTCTCTGCCGCATCGGTTAGACCAAGCAGCGCGCGAGCGTGGCCTGCTGAAATAACTCCCGCCGCAACTTTGCGTTGCACGGTTGGTGGAAGATTTAAAAGGCGAATTGTGTTTGAGATAAGCGGGCGAGAGCGACCAAGTTTTAGCGCAAGTTCATCATGTGTGCAGTTAAAGTCGGTAAGTAATTGCGCGTATGCCGCGCCTTCTTCAAGCGGGTTGAGTTGGCTGCGATGGATATTTTCAATTAACGCTTCGCGTAAAAGTTCGTTATCAGGCGTCTGGCGAATGATTACTGGGATCTTCTTTAAACCTGCAGCTTTTGCCGCGCGGAAGCGGCGCTCTCCCATAATTAATTCATATTTACCTGGAGATGTTTGACGAACAACCGGTGGTTGCAAGATGCCAATCTCTTTTATTGATGCGATTAATTCGTTTAGCGCGCCTTCTTCAAAAATTGTGCGCGGTTGGCGTGGGTTGGGAGAAATCGCATCGACTGAAACTTCATTCTGTTGTGCAACTTCATTGCCCGCAACGGTGAGAGATGTTGGAATTAAAGAATCTAAATTAGTTCCAAGGCCACCACGTTTTGCACTCATGCAATTTCTCCATCGCGTTTGTAATTAATATTTACAACATTGGAATCGAAGTTAACATCGAGCGCATCTTTTGGCTTTCCGCGTTCTGCAATTTCGCGCGCTACCTGCATATAGGCAATGGCACCTGGCGATAGCGGGTCATATGTCATAACCGTTTGGTTATATGAAGGCGCCTCAGATACACGTACTGCGCGTGGGATTGGGATATCAATTAACTCGTTTGGAAAGTGCACGCGAACATTTGCGGCGACATCATTTGATAAACGGGTGCGGCCATCAAACATTGTTAAGACAATTGTCGAAAGATCTAGGTTTGCATTTAAGCGCTTCTTAACAACGCCATAAGTTTCAAGAAGTTGTGACAAACCTTCAAGTGCGTAATATTCGGTTTGAATTGGAATTAAGAGTTCGCGCGCTGCAGCAAGTGCGTTAATCGTCAACAGGCCAAGTGATGGCGGACAATCAATAAAAATGTAATCGTAATTTGGTGAAATCTCATCGATCGCTTCTTTTAATCGAAGTTCGCGGGCAACCATTGAAACTAAATTAACTTCAGCATTTGCAAGAGATGAATTTGAAGGAACACAATCAAGTGCTGGAAAACCTGCAACCTTTTGAATTACAGAGCTAATCTGGTTATTTCCCATAAGTACTTCATAAATACCTTCGATATCACGGTGAGGAACGCCCAGTGCGGTGCTGGCGTTGCCCTGTGGATCTAGATCAACTACCAAGACCCGCAGGCCCCCCATAGAAAGGGCTGCTGCAATATTGACTGTCGTGGTGGTCTTTCCGACCCCACCCTTCTGGTTTGCCACGGTGAAGATACGGGTTGAGGCAGGTTTTGCCATCGCCTCTTTTAGCCGACGGACGCCGACGACCTTTGTCTCGCTCTCGCGATCGTTTGTTTCACGTGAATCAACCACGCGCCTATCTAAGCACTTATTACAGAGCCCTTACGCACAGAGATGATCCTGCCGAGCTCAATTCCTTCAAGTTTTATCTCGTGGAGCTCGGCTCCCTTGATTCCAACCATCTCATTTGCCGCAGACTCCCCCTTCATCGCTAAGAGGGACCCTCCGGTTTTAACCATATGCCAGCTCATCTTCTTCAATTTCTCCATCGGGGCAACAGCGCGGGCGGTAACAAAATCAGCGCTCTTCTTTACATCTTGGGCGCGGCCACGGATGACCTCGATCTCAACCCCGGCGGCGGCAATAGCGGCAACTGCCTCATTTAAGAACTCAACTCTGCGCTCAAGTGGCTCGATTAAGGTCACTTTTAAGTCAGGTCGGGCTAGGGCGATGACGATTCCGGGCAGCCCTGCCCCTGAACCGATATCGAAGAGGGAGGCCCCCTGTGGCAAAAGTTGGGTTACCGGCAGACAGTTAAAGATGTGTCGCTCCCAGATCCGCTCACCTTCACGAGGGCCGATTAAGCCCCGCTCAATGCCTGCGGTGGTGAGAAATTCCGCGTAGGCGCGGATAGCGTCCTCTTGCCCAGGAAAGTACCTTGAAATGAAGGTTTCACGTGAAACCTCTGAAGGATCTGACTCCGGCTGGAGATTTGTCATCGGCGCGCTTTAGGCGGGATAGATGACGACGAAGCGGTTTGGATCTTCGCCATCTGATTCAGATGACAAGCCCAGGGTCTGGATCGTGTCGTGGATGATCTTGCGCTCAAAGGCGTTCATTGGGTCGAGTTTGATCGATGCCCCAGTGGTCTTTGCCTGCTCAGCCATCTTCTCGGCGAGGGCGGTTAGCTCCTTGCGGCGGCCTGAGCGGAATCCATCGATATCGAGCATTAGGCGGCTGCGGTCGCCGGTCGCTGTTTGAACAGCAAGGCGAGTTAGCTCTTGAATAGCATCAAGAACTTCGCCTTCTTGGCCGACTAGGTGGCGGAGTTTGCCGCCGACAATGGCAAGGCTGGCGCGGTCATTTTCAACGTCGATATCGATATCGCCATCTAGGTCTGCAATATCTAGCAAGCCTTCGAGATAATCCGCTGCGATATCGCCCTCTTCCTCAAGGCGTGCAATTGTCTTTGGCGCTTTTTTAGTAGGTGTACCCGCTTCTGCCGTCTCGTTCTCTAATACTTCTGTGGTCTCTTCGCTCATTTGACGCTCCTTGTAGTTATGTAAAGTTATTTGGGGCTTTTGATAGTTTTTGTACTTAAATGTCCGCTTTACTTCTTCTTTTTCTTCTTTGGTTGCTTTCTCTGGCCTTTAACCTCGTTAGTTCCTTCGGCACCATCTACAGGGTTTGTTCCATCGAGAACAGTTCCCGTTGAGTCTTTCGAGCCCTTTTTATCTTTCGCTGCCTTCTTCTTTTGTAGCTCTTCGTAGGCAGGTGAACCTGGTGTTGGGTTGCGTTTAATTACATAGAACTGTTGGCCCCATGTCCAGAAGTTTGTTGTCGACCAATAGATCAAAACTCCAACTGGGAAGTTAACGCCAGATACCGCGAAAATTACTGGGAATAAATACAACATGATTTTCTGTTGTTGCAACATCATATTGTTACTGGAATCCATTTTTGGCATTCCCTTTACCATCAACTGACGTTGTGTTGTAAAAGTTGTTGCAGACATAATGAAAATCAAAATAACTGTAACGATTTTTACGGTTATATCAGGTGAACCTAGGAAAGTCTCTGAAATCTTTGCGCCGAAAAATGTTGCTTGTGCGGCGCTTTCGAGATAGTCACCTTTTAGGAAACCGCGCGCGATCGGCGCTGGTACGCCAGCATCTGTCTTGGCGGCGATTCCATTTAGAACTGTAAA
>JBIIUL010000038.1:0-8959 GCA_044340015.1 Candidatus Planktophila sp. | reverse complement strand
GCAGAACTAAAAGAGATATCGCAACCGTGGAACCTGATGCAAGAATTGGTTCCCAAACACCTTTATAAGCCGCACGCATCGCCACAAATCTGTTATCAGTGAAATGTAGTTCTTCACGATAGCGAGCAATTAATAAGAGTGCGTAATCAGTGGCCGCGCCAATAACTAGCACCGAAAGGATTCCTTGGGATTGTCCATCCACATCAATAATGTCGTTCTTAGCAAGTAGATAAACAATTCCACCAGCAGTGGCGAGTGCGAACAACGCCGAAAGTAATGGAATTATCCAAAGAATTGGTGAGCGATAAACAACGATCAAGATAATGGCAACTACGCCGAGTGTGGTTAGCAATAACTTAGAATCGATATCACCAAAGGCGCCAAAGAGATCTCCAAGTAAACCGGCCGGCCCAGTCACATATGGTTCAAAACCATTTGCCTTAGCTATTGGCTCAAGATCCTCGCGCAAAGCCTCGACTACCGCTGGAAGTACTGGCTCATCATTTGGAAGAAGTTTGGAGATGGCATTTCCATCTAGCGGAATATTTGCAAGTAGCGCTTCTCCATCTTGCGAAGGAAAGACCGAGATACCGCCGCCAGGAGCAAGAAATTCAGAGATCTTTGCGGTGGTTCCAGCCAAAGTTAGATTTCCAACTTGCAGTACTCGCTCATTAATCGCTGCAAATGTCGCAGGAGTGGAGCTACCCTCAAAGAGAACTAGCGCTGGAAAGTTAAATGAATCCTGTGCAGAAAATAGCTTTATCTGATCAGCAGCAAGAGTCGCTTCTGCACCCTTAGGCAAGAATGAGGAGTTGTTGTTCTCTTGGACCGAGGTTAACTTTCCAAAGAGCGGTCCGAAGATGCCGATGATGACAAACCAGAGAATTACAACCAACATCGCCCAAGCAAAGGGCTTACGGTTCTTTTGGACGTTCTGCACTTGGAAGTTTTGTGACACGTTGAGATGGCCTTTCGCTGCGTGGATCGAGCTAATTTCGCTAGGGGTACAGCCTACCTTTAGGCTGTAGGTGTGGATGTACAAACAGCGCCTAACACTTCAGCGATCGTCGTTTCACGCGCTGGATTAGTGGAATATGAGCAAGCGCTTGCAATGCAGCGCCAGTTTCATCAAGAGATCGTTGCTGCCACGCGTCCTAACTCACTTATTTTGTTGGAGCATCCTTCAGTCTTTACCGCCGGTAAGAGAACTCAGGATTTTGAACGACCTACCGATGGAACTCCGGTAATTGATGTAGATCGTGGCGGACGAATAACTTGGCATGGACCAGGACAACTCGTTGGTTATCCAATTGTTAAGTTGCTTAAACCAACCGAACTTGTTGGTTTTGTAAGAACTCTCGAATCAGCTCTGATTGAAGTTTGTTCGCAATTTGGAATCAAGGCGCAGAGAGTTGAAGGTCGCTCAGGCGTATGGGTATGCGATGAAAAGGGAGAGCGGAAAATTGCCGCGATTGGAATTCGTGTTGCCTCTGGAGTAACGATGCATGGCTTTGCGCTAAATGTGAACCCAGACCTGGCTAGCTTTGGACAGATTGTGCCCTGCGGAATAGATGATGCTGCAGTGACCTCGATGGCGCGCGAACTTGGGGGGGGAATCGCCGTTTCTGAGGTCATTTCGATCGTTGAGAAAGAGATAACGGCTGCACTCGATAAGGTAAGCGCATGAGCATCGCTCCAGATGGACGTAAGTTACTTCGCATTGAGGCGCGCAATACAGAGACCCCGATCGAAAGAAAACCAGAGTGGATTAAAACTCGCGCCAATATGGGTCCCGAATACACCAGGCTTCGTTCGCTAGTTAAGAGCGAAGGGCTTCACACTGTCTGCCAAGAAGCGGCATGTCCAAATATCTTTGAATGTTGGGAAGATAAAGAAGCGACATTCTTAATCGGTGGCGATCGTTGCACTCGTCGCTGCGATTTCTGCAATATCGATACAGGAAAGCCTCTTCCAATTGATCGCGAAGAACCACGCAAGGTTGCCGAATCGGTTAAGAGCATGGGGCTTAAATACGCAACTATCACCGGAGTTACCCGTGATGATCTTCCAGATGAAGGTGCATGGTTATATGCCGAAACAATTCGTCAGGTGCACGAGCTAAATCCTGGATGTGGCGTTGAAATGTTGGCGCCAGATTTTCATGCCAAGCCAGAGTTACTAAATCAAATATTTGAAACAAAGCCAGAAGTTTTTGCACATAATTTGGAGACGGTCCCCCGCATCTTCAAGCGTATTCGTCCTGCATTTACCTATGAGAAATCACTACACGTAATCAACATGGCACGTGAATACGGGCTGATTACCAAATCAAATCTAATTCTCGGACTTGGCGAAACCCGCGAAGAAATTTCACAGGCCTTGGTTGACTTACACGATGCGGGCTGCGACCTGATTACGATCACCCAATACCTTCGTCCAACAAATAAACATCATCCAGTCGAACGTTGGGTTAAACCTGAGGAATTCGTAGAACTTGCTGCGGAAGCGAATGAAGTTGGCTTCCTCGGAGTAATGAGTGGTCCGCTGGTTCGCTCAAGCTACCGCGCCGGAAAGCTTTATAAGCAAGCCCAAGAAGCCCGCGTGGCACAAGGTTCAAACCTTGGCTGAAGTCGTTTATCCGCCAGTAATCGTTGCACTTAAGACTTTCTGGAAATATCTCGGTCTGCAATTTACATTTACCGGTGAAGCGCATATCCCACGCAAAGGTGGCGCAATTCTTGCAATGAACCACATCGGTTATTTAGATTTCGCGCTGATTGGCACTGCAGCTCTACCTGCCAACCGACTTGTCCGCTTTATGGCAAAGAAGGAAATATTCGATAACAAGTTAGCTGGCCCTTTAATGCGCGGCATGCATCATATAAATGTTGATCGCGACAATGGTTCGGCATCTTTCGTTGCCGCGCTAAGAGCGTTACGTAGCGGTGAGATCATCGGTATTTTTCCTGAAGGAACTATCTCCAAAAGTTTTGAGATCAAGGAATTGAAATCTGGCGCTGTTCGCCTAGCAATGGGTTCAAATGTGCCGGTTATTCCTGCCGTTATTTGGGGCTCGCAACGAATTTGGACCAAGGGCGTAAAGCGTGATCTGCGCCGTAAAAACGTTCCGATATATGTGACTTTCGGTGAGCCACTTCACTTTGAAAAAGGTAGCGATGTCGAAGCGGGCGAAAAGATTCTGCGCGAAAAGATGATCGCCTTACTTCACGAAGTGCAAGAAAGTTACCCAGATAGCCATATTGGGCAACGCTGGGCGCCGCTTCGTCTTGGTGGTACGGCACCTGCTCCCCTAAACTAACGACCATGTTTAAGAAGAAGGCGAAAGAGCCAAAGATAAAAAAGGTCCGCTTTAAAACTTTCCGTGATGCCTACAAAGTTACCAAGAGCGTTAAGCCTTGGATCGGTGCAGGAATTTTCGGAGTTTTCGCAATCACTTGGTCAATCGGAATCTCAACTGGCCTAGTCGTTGGCCATCCGATCTATCTTGGTTTTGTAACACTTCCCGTGGCAGCTCTCGCAGCAATGTTCTTCTTTACTCGAATTGCATCATCTGCAGCCTACGTTTCAATTGAGGGTCAGATCGGTGCTGGTGCCAGCGTTTTGATGGCGATTCGTAAAGGTTGGGTTACTACTCCAGCCGTTGCCGTTACCAAGAATCAAGATATGGTCCATCGCAGCATTGGCCGCGCCGGAATTGTTGTTACGGGTGAAGGCACGCAAGCGGTACGAATGATGTTGCAAGAAGAGCGAAAAAGATCGGAACGTTTTGCACCAGGAGTTCCTGTCACTGAAGTTTTTGTTGGAGACGGCCCTGGCCAAGTTCCGCTTCGCAAATTACAGAAGCACCTGACCAAGTTGCCTAAGAAATTATCTGCGCATCAAATGCGTGAAGTGCGTGCACGCTTCAAGGCCGTCGGCGGAATGTCTGTACCAATTCCTAAGGGGCCAATGCCAAAGGGTGTTCGCATACCTAAAAGGTAGTTTTTCTTAGATCAAATAGCTTTGTCCCGCTTAACCGCTCATGAACGCCTCGACCGTTTTCATCATAGGTAATCGCGGTTACTACTAAGCAGAGCAGCACGGTGCGGATAAGCGATTGGCGCAAAGTTGGGTTGGCGCCCGTTTGAAAATTAACTACCTTTACGCGGATCAAGCGATGCCCAGCAGTTGCTCCACCGAGCGCGGTGAGCAAGAAGGTCTCGATGAAGAAGACTGCCAGCGTCCAAGTTATATCGCCGATAAGTCCTAGGGCGATTGCGTAACACATCAACCAATCGATAGTCAGGCCTAACAAGCGCCGGCCAAGGCTGATCTGGTGTTTCATGGCTAGAGCCTACCGAGTGGGTTCTAGCTTTCAGCAAGGTTTTACATGGCTGTAACACGCCAGTTATGTCAAAAGGTCTATTGAGACTTAGGGTTTACCCAGATCGGTCGCCCTCAAAGGTGAGGCCCCGAGTACACCTGGCGGATTTCAAATTCGGCCTTAGACTCGAAAAATTCGATTAAATGAGGAGTTCGATTAATGTTTAAAAATGCAGCAGAAGTTTTTGCTTACATCAAGAAAGAAGATGTAAAACTTGTCGATGTTCGCTTTACCGATCTACCCGGTATTCAGCATCACTTCAACGTTCCAGTTGAATCATTCGATGAAGCGGTATTCACTGATGGCCTGATGTTCGATGGTTCATCAATCCGCGGATTCCAGTCAATCCACGAATCAGATATGAAGTTGCTGCCAATTCCATCTTCAGCATTTATCGATCCTTTCCGCTTGGAAAAGACGCTAGTCATTCTCTTCTCTGTACATAACCCATCTGATGACACTCCTTACTCACGCGACCCACGTGGCGTTGTTGCAAAAGCTGTTGATTATTTGAAGTCAACCGGAATCGCAGATCAGGCATTTTTCGCTCCAGAAGCTGAGTTCTATGTCTTTGATGCAGTGCGCTTTAGTACTGGAATTAATGAATCTTTCCACCACATCGATTCTTACGAGGGCGCATGGAATACCGGCATCGTCGCAGACCCAGATGGAACACCAAACCGCGGATACCGCACACGTATTAAGGGTGGCTATTTCCCAGTTTCACCAACAGATCAATTCGCTGATCTTCGCGATGAGATGGTTATGGAACTCGGTCGCGCCGGTTTGCTAGTTGAGCGCTCACACCACGAAGTTGGTACTGCTGGACAGATGGAAATTAACTACCGCTTTACCGACATCCTTAGCGCAGGCGATGAATTGATGAAGTTTAAATACATCATTCGCAACGTTGCTTGGGAGGGCGGCAAGACAGCAACCTTTATGCCAAAGCCACTCTTTGGCGATAACGGTTCAGGTATGCACGTTCACCAATCACTTTGGAAAGATGGCAAGCCGCTGTTCTTCGGTGATGGATATGGCGATCTTTCAGATATGGCTCGTTGGTATATCGGTGGACTTCTAAAGCATGCACCTTCATTGCTTGCATTCACCAACCCAACAGTTAACTCATACCGTCGCTTGGTTCCAGGATACGAAGCACCAGTAAATCTTGTTTACTCAGCTCGTAACCGTTCTGCATGTATTCGTATCCCAATCACTGGTTCGAATCCAAAGGCAAAGCGCATCGAATTCCGTTGCCCAGATCCGTCATCAAACCCATACCTAGCATTCGCTGCAATGCTTATGGCCGGTATCGATGGAATCGTTAACAAGATCGAGCCACCTGCCCCAGTTGATAAGGATCTCTACGAACTCGAAGGTGCAGAAGCTGCAGCTATCCCTCAGGTTCCAGGATCACTTGATGCTGTTCTCGATAGCCTCGAGAAGGATCACGAATTCCTTACCAAAGGTGGAGTCTTCTCAGAAGATCTCATCTCAACGTGGATCGAATGGAAGCGTAAGAACGAAGTTGATTATGTGCGCTTGCGTCCACATCCAGCAGAGTTCGAACTCTACTTCGATATCTAAATCGAACCTGGTTAATTTTTAACTGGGAAAAACCCCGTCGAGAAATCGGCGGGGTTTTTTAATGGAAAAAGTTAGCGAATTGAGGAGAGTTTAAGGATTAACCAACTGAGTATTCCACTGACTAGCGAAGCGATAATCACCGCAATGACTGCTAAGTCTTGAAGAACAGTGTCGTTAAAGGCTAGTTGAGCAATAAAGATCGCCACAGTAAAACCAATTCCTGCAGCGCTACCAGTTGCAACAAGTGAAGAGTTAGTGGCGCCCGTTGGGAAATCGCATAGCTTTGCCTTGCTTGCCGCAAAGACAGCGGCAAAAACTCCAAGTGGCTTTCCGATTACCAAGCCAAGGAAGATTCCCCACGAAACTGGTGAACGCCAAACGTCGCTGATCATCTCCGATGAAATTGCTACCCCAGTATTTGCGAAGGCAAAGAGTGGGACGATAACAAAGCTGCTCCACGGATGGATCTTCGCCTCTAGCCACTCGATGATAGATAAGGAGCCATCTTCAAAATCCTTCATATGCAAATGTTCTTTAGGAATATTCGGCGTTAGCAATCCCAAAATAACTCCAGCAAGCGTTGGATGAACACCGCTGCGATAGAGGCTGTACCAAAGCAGCGCTCCGATGAAGATATAGATATAAGTTGAATTTGCGCCTATCGTTTTAAAGAGGACGATTGCCAATGTCGCAAGCAACCCAGCTAGTAACCATGAGAAGTTAACTCCAGTCGTATAAACAAAGGCGATAATTAAAATCGCGCCGATGTCATCAATTACCGCAAGTCCTAAAAGGAATGTTCTGAGCGCAGGGGCAACTTGGCTTCCCAGCATGGTGAGAACTCCGACAGCGAGTGCGATATCGGTTGCAACTGGAACTCCCCAACCATTTGGTTCTAGACCGCCAGCGATCGCTAGATAAATAACTGCCGGAACTGCCATGCCGCCGATAGCCGCGATGAACGGCGCTATAGCGCTCTTGAAGGTTGCTAAGTGTCCGGTTGTTAGCTCGCGTTTAATTTCGAGTCCCACAACAAAAAAGAAGAAAGTCATCAGAAGGTAGTTGATGAACTTGAGAACTGTTAGTTTTAAGAAAAACTCAGCCCCCCAGATATCCAAGTTAAGATCTATTAGATATCTATCAAGTAATTTAAAATAACCATCTCCCAGTGGGCTATTTGCGACGGCTAAGCCAAGCGCTGCAGCTGCTAGAAGGAGAAAACCGCTTGAAGTCTCGCGATGTAGAAAATCCTGTAGCGGACGAATGGTTTTCGCTCTAATTCGTTCACGCATGACTTTAAGGTATCACGGCTGAATGCGAACTAGTTGGACAATACAAGCCACCGCTTTGTAACCAGTCGATACATCAGCAAGCCGGTCACTGAAAAAAGAGCGGCCATGTAAACCCATCCAAGTTGTCCAATGGTGATCGCCATTGCCGTTACAAATGCAGGTCCGATGGTTCCGCCAACTCCCCAAGACAATGAGTAAACGCCTTGATATTGACCTTGGTGTCTCTCATCTGCCAAACCGAATCCGATACTCCAAGATCCTGCAGATCCAACGACTTCACCGAATACATGTACACACATTGCGGCAACCAGAATTAGACAAGCTAATAAAGTAGAAACGCCTGAAGCAAGTGCATAAAGCAGACAGGCTATTGATACAGCGAATCCCGCTCTTCTAAATTGACGTGCACCTACGGATACATCACCACTGCCCCGGCTTGCTCGAATTTGAAAGAGAATAACTCCTACAGTGTTGATCACAAAGATAACTGAAACCCACCACCTTGGAGCGTTAGTCTCATTTACGATCCATAGCGGAATCGCAACTGTCTGCAGTACAAAGTGCAGTGACATAAAACCATTTAACACCGTTGCGCCCAAGAACCTGCGATCTTTTAGAGCCTCAAAAGTGAGAGGTTCGCTTTTCTCGACAGTTGGTGCGATGTATGGCAGCTTCAAAAATACGAGAGCAGAGAGAATAAAGGTGAGCGCATTCGCAAGGAGCATTCCTTGATAGATAACCTGTGTATTTATCGCGAGTGCAACTCCCGCGACTACCGAGCCAAGTGCGATGCCTAAGTTAGTAACGGTACGTTGATAGGCGCGGATTGCTACTCGTTCATCACCGGTTCCAAGTTTTGAGATCGTGGCCATGCGCATTGTTTGCCCAATAGTTCCGGTGATTCCACAGGCAATATTGATCAGTAAAAATGGCGTGTATGAATGAACAAAGACCAAACAGGATAAGAACAAGCCTTCAAAGATAAATGCGATCGCTCCAATATTTCGTGGCCCGTAACGATCAGATAAATGTCCTGCAGGGACGCTGAACAATAAAGAGATGCCACCAGCAATTGACAACGCGAGTGCCACCTTTGTAACAGATAGCCCTACTACCATGGTGAAGTAAATAACTTCCACCGTCATAAACAATCCATTTCCGAATGTGTTTATTAGAGTCGACCAAGCCAAAGTGCGCAGCTCCCGTCGCTGCGGAATCGCCGTATTCTTAAACTCTTCTAACCTAATACCCATAGTTTCTAGACCTCTTGTGACTTGATTTCGCCTCGCGCCAATAGCAAATGACCCAAAGATCCGATTGCTAGAGCAAGTAAAACGCCAACATTTGCGTAAGCCCAGCTGCCGTCTTTGCCTCCGATTAGGAAGAGTAGGTAACCCTGCCATGACAACCAACTAGCAAAAGAGTTTGTTACAAATCCCCACCCAATGAAGGCACCGAAAGCCATAAGAGATAGGGATCGCTTATTCCACACGCCATATTTTCCGCTTACCTTGAAGAGATCTTCTTCAGAATAAGCGTGTTTTCTAAGAAGTACATCAGTTACAAATATCGCTGACCAAGTTGCGATTGGAACACCCAGTGTTATCAAGAATCCTTGGAATGGGTAGAAGAAATTATCAGCAATCCAGACTAGATAGATACTTCCCACCAACATAATTGCTCCATCAATAAG
>JBIIUL010000037.1:0-9020 GCA_044340015.1 Candidatus Planktophila sp. | reverse complement strand
CAATGCTTGCAAAGCATTCAAATAAGAGCGTTGAAGAAATCGAAAAAGATATCGAACGCGACAAGATTCTTACCGCCGCAGAAGCAGTTGAATACGGAATTATCGATAGGGTAATGTCTTCACGTAAGGCCAAGCCTTCCGCATAATTCTTAAGTAAATCTCTCAATAAAGGGGCGTCGGTCTAGAAATGTTGAAAAAATATTTCGAACCCGGCGCTCTTTTTTCATATAAGGATTATCGAAATTTCTTCATCTCAGGGCTGATTTTCGTTATTGGCTCGTCGGCATTTCCGATCGCCTTAGCAATCAGCGTTCTAGATAATGGTGGTACCGCCACAGATCTCGGCTTGATTCTTGCATCTCGCGTTTTTGCAGGAACAATCTTTATGCTCGCCGGCGGAGTTTGGTCTGATCGCCTTCCTCGCAAATGGATAATGATCAGCGCCGATGCATTTCGAGGTTTTATCGCTTTAATTCTCGTCGTTGTCTCGGCAACTCATATGCCGCTGTGGGCAATTGGTCTATTGGTTTTCTTAATGGGCTTGGGAGATTCTTTTGGAGCGCCTGCTGGCTCAGCAATCGTTCCAAGTTTGCTACCTGATCACCTGCTCCCTGCTGGAAATGTGGCACGAGGAATCGTCGCAAAGATTGGAACAATCGTTGGCCCAGGAGTTGGCGGAGTATCTGTTGCACTTATCGGAGTCGATTACACCTTCGCGGTAACTGCTTTCGCATTCTTTCTAGGAACTTCGATGTTGTTTGGCATTAATGAGAAGCTAAGTCAGGGTGAGATTGTAAAAAAGCCATCATTTATGAGTGAACTCCGTGAAGGCTTTAAGTTGGTTTGGGAAATTAAGTGGTTAGCGGCGTCAATCTTGATGGCCTCTTTTCAATTAATGGTGATCGTTGCCGCGGAGACTGTGCTTCTTCCAGTTATTACACGACGTGAGTTTGATACCAACAACGTCTTTGCAATCTCAGCCGCGATGTTTAGCTTGGGCGGAATGATCAGCGCGGTTGCCGCAATGAAATTTAGAACCAGTAAACCTGGACTCGTAGCGATTTCCATGTGGTCGCTCTTTGCTTTTGCTCCGCTTGTTTTAGCATTTCCAATTTCGCCCACCTTTGTGATTTTTGGCTACTTCATGGCCGGTCTTTCAATTGGAGGCTGGGAGGCGTATTGGGTAACTGCGGTGCAACGTGAGGTGCCGCAGGAGATGCAAGGTCGCGTATTCAGTATTGACATGGTTGGTTCAAGTGGATTGTTACCTCTGGGGATGGCACTTGTTGGACCAATTATTTCGTTAACTGGCGAACGCAGCTTCCTACTCTTTGCAATCGGATTCCACATACTCTTCTGTTATCTAGTTCTGCTCGTTCCGGGTGTCAAAGAGTTACGGGATCCCCGAAAGTCACCGGGTAATTCATCTATGGGCGAACATCCCCAAGCCTGATTTAACCCACAAAATTTCACGCTAAAAACTATCCTTATCCCATGACTCGTATCGGTGAAACTAGCGACCTGCTCAAATGTTCGTTCTGCGGCAAGACGCAGAAGCAGGTCAAGAAATTGATCGCTGGCCCTGGCGTTTACATCTGCGACGAATGTATCGAACTCTGTAACGAGATCATCGTTGAAGAGCTCGCTGAGACAAGCACGCTCGGTCTAACCGAACTTCCAAAACCGCAAGCAATCTTCGAATTCCTAGATCAATATGTAATTGGGCAAGATCGTGCCAAGAAATCTTTAGCAGTTGCCGTCTATAACCATTACAAGCGCGTGCAGTCAGGTGAATTAAAAGGCGAAGATGGAGTAGAACTCGCTAAGTCAAATATCTTGCTGCTTGGACCAACTGGTTGCGGAAAGACTCTTATGGCGCAAACTTTGGCACGCATGCTTAATGTGCCATTTGCGATCGCTGATGCAACAGCGCTCACCGAGGCCGGTTATGTCGGCGAAGATGTCGAAAACATTTTGCTAAAACTTTTGCAAGCCGCTGATTACGATGTAAAGAAAGCCGAGACGGGAATCATCTATATCGATGAGATCGATAAGGTCGCACGTAAATCCGAAAACCCATCGATTACTCGCGATGTATCCGGCGAAGGTGTTCAGCAAGCGCTTCTTAAAATTCTTGAAGGAACAGTTGCATCGGTACCACCGCAGGGTGGACGCAAGCACCCACACCAAGAATTTATTCAACTCGATACAACGAACGTGCTCTTTATCGTCGGCGGAGCATTTGCTGGTCTCGATAAAATCATCGAAGCGCGTAGCGGAAAAGCTGGCGTAGGTTTTAATGCAACTCTGCAAGAGGCTGCTGACAAGAACCGTAAAGATATCTTCGCTGATGTCATGCCAGAGGATCTATTGAAGTTCGGAATGATCCCTGAATTCATCGGACGTCTGCCAGTTCTAACAAGTGTGGAAAATCTTGATAAGCCAGCGTTAATGCAGATTTTGACAGAGCCAAAGAACGCTCTCGTTAAGCAGTATCAGCGCCTCTTTAATTTGGATGATGTAGAACTCGAATTCACTCCAGATTCACTAGATGCCATTGCAGAACTTGCGCTAAAGCGCGGCACTGGCGCACGCGGACTCCGCGCAATCATGGAATCCGTACTTCTTGCTGTGATGTATGAAGTACCTAGCCGCAGCGATGTCGCAAAGGTGATCATTAATAAGGAATGCATCGATGAAAACGCGGCTCCAACCCTGGTTGCGCGCACTGGTGATATTCCAAAGCGCGCTTCACGCCGCGAAAAAGGTACAGAGGAGAAGAGCGCATAATCTAGACTGCGCTCTATGTCTTCAATCTCGCCATCTGGCAAAGAACTCGCATCGACCTTTAATCCGGCCGATATTGAGTCCAGCCTCTATTCAAAATGGCTAAAAGCTGACTACTTCACCGCCGATGCCACATCTTCTAAAGAGGCGTTCACAATTGTTCTTCCGCCACCAAATGTGACAGGTGTTCTACATATTGGTCACGCTCTAGATCAGACTCTGCAAGATTGTTTATCGCGCATGAAGCGCATGAAGGGTTATGAAGTTCTCTGGTTACCCGGAATGGATCACGCAGGTATCGCAACACAGAATGTTGTTGAAAAACAGTTGGGCGCCCAGGGGCTTTCTCGCCATGACTTGGGGCGCGAAGAATTTGTTAAGAAAGTTTGGGAATGGAAAGCTGAATCCGGTGGCGCAATCCTTGATCAGATGAAGCGTCTGGGCGTTAGCGTCGACTGGTCGCGCGAGCGTTTTACGATGGATGAAGGTATGTCCAAGGCTGTTGTGTCGATCTTTAAGAAGATGCATGATGCCGGACTTATCTATCGTGCTGAAAGAATCATTAACTGGTGTCCACGTTGTTTAACGGCGCTCTCAGATATTGAAGTTGATCACCAAGATGATGCCGGCGAGTTTGTTCAGATCCGTTATGGCGAAGGCGAACAATCAATCGTTGTCGCAACAACTCGTGCAGAAACGATGTTGGGCGATGGCGCTGTAGCGGTTCACCCAGATGATCCACGTTATAAGCACATGATCGGTACTGAAGTTTTACTTCCTCTGGTAAATCGCATGATTCCGATCATCGCTGACGAACTAGTGGAAATGGATTTCGGAACTGGTGCGGTAAAGGTAACTGCCGCACACGATCCAAATGACTTTGAAATGGCGATGCGCCATAACGTGCCATTCGTAGTAATCATGAACGAGCACGGCGTAATGGCTGGAACCGGAACTGAATTCGATGGTATGGATCGCTTCGATGCTCGCGTAGCCGTTGTTGCAAAGCTTAAAGAGATGGGTCGCGTTGTTGCTGAAAAGCGTCCCTATATTCACGCAGTTGGGCATTGTTCACGCTGCGATACAACTGTTGAACCACGTCTTTCAAAGCAATGGTTTGTAAAGGTTGCACCTCTTGCTAAAGCATCAGCCGATGCCGTTCGCAACGGTGAAGTAAAGATCGAACCAGAAGCGCTGGCACCTAGATATTTTGAGTGGGTCGATAATATGCACGACTGGTGTATCTCTCGCCAACTTTGGTGGGGCCATCGCATTCCAGTTTGGTATGGACCAAATGGTGAAGTTGAAGTTGTCGGTCCCGACCAAAGCGCACCCGCTGGTTGGACGCAGGATCCAGATGTTTTAGATACCTGGTTCTCATCTGGTCAATGGGCCTTTTCTACCTTTGGCTGGCCAGAAAAATCACCTGACCTTGCCAAGTTCTATCCAACAAGCGTTCTTGTAACTGGCTATGACATCTTGTTCTTCTGGGTAGTTCGCATGATGATGATGTCAACATTTGCGATGGATGGCGTTGCACCGTTTAAAACAATAATGTTGCACGGTCTGGTGCGCGATCAATTTGGCAAGAAGATGTCGAAGAGCCGCGGCAATGTTGTCGATCCAATTGAATTTATGGATAAATACGGCGCAGATGCACTGCGTTTTACCTTAGCGCGTGGTGCTAACCCCGGCACAGATCAAGCTTTGGCTGAAGATTGGATCGGCGGATCTCGTAACTTTGCTACAAAGCTTTGGAATGCAACGCGCTTTGCGATGATGAACGGTGCCAATGTAAATGGCGCTCTCCCTGCAACGTCTGAGCTAAGCGCAATTGATCGCTGGATCTTGTCTCGCCTTAGCGAAACTCTGCGCGATGTTGATTCACTTCTCGAAGGTTACGAATTTGCTCGCGCTTGCGAAATTCTCTATCACTTCGCGTGGGACGACCTCTGCGACTGGTACTTAGAGCTTTCCAAAGAAACTTTCGCCTCTGATAACAAGGCAAATTCACAGCGCGTGCTGGGCCATGTTCTTGATCAACTTATGCGCGCCTTACATCCAGTTATGCCCTTTATTACCGAAGAACTCTGGTGCACGCTTACTGGGGGAGACTCACTTGTTATTGCGCAATGGCCGAAGGCAGATAGCTCGCATATAGATAAGAAGTCAGAGAAGTTGATTTCAACTCTGCAAGAGGTTGTCACTGAAGTTCGTCGCTTCCGCAATGATCAAGGGCTTAAGCCTTCGCAGAAAGTGCCCGGTCGCTTCTCTGGTTCGGCCGACGTTCTCGAGTATTCCAGCGCCCTGCGCTTCTTATTAAAACTCGAAGATAAAGACTTCACACCATCTGCCTCCCTTGAAATTGGTGGCATCAAGATCGAACTCGATTTAACTGGCTCTATCGATGTTGTGGCCGAGCGCGCACGACTAGAGAAAGATTTAGTTGCCGCCAAGAAAGATCTTCAGACCGCCGAAGTTAAATTGGGCAACGCTGGCTTTATGGCGAAGGCTCCGGCTGAAGTTGTTGTCGAGATCAAAGAGCGCTTGGGTAAGACAACTGCAGATATCGAACGTATTACCGCTGCTCTCGCTGCGCTAAAGTAAATTGCAGATAAATTATGAATAATATAAATCCTGATGACCAAGCGCGTATAGACGCGATCGAAAAAGCGTTACTTGCGCGCTGGCCAGAAAATCGCATTGCGCCAACTCTTGAAAGAATTTCAGCGCTTGTAGATATGCTCGGATCACCGCAACTTACCTATCCAACTATTCATATCGGTGGCACCAACGGTAAGACCACAACCTCGCGCATGGTTGATTCGCTTCTATTTGAGATGGGTCTGCGCACCGGTCGTTTCACGAGCCCGCATCTAGAAAGTTACCTCGAACGTATCTGCATCAACGGCCAACCGATTGATGCTAAAGAGATGATCTTCTCCTTTAATGACATCAGCCCTTATCTAGATTTAATGGATACCAAGTTTGATAATCCAATCTCATTCTTCGAAGCGATTACTGCACTTGCCTTTGCCGCTTTTGCCGAGCACCCGATTGATGTAGGCGTAATTGAAGTCGGAATGGGCGGGCAGTGGGATGCCACAAATGTTGTGGATGCCGATGTATCAGTGATTATGCCGATCGGTCTTGATCATATGGAGTACCTCGGAAATACAATTGCAGAAATTGCGACAACTAAAGCCGGAATCATTAAAGAACAAGGTTTCGTGGTCTTGGCACAACAAGAGCCCGAAGCAGCGGTAGAACTACTGCGCAGAGCCGCTGAAGTCGGTGCAGATGTAGCTCGTGAAGGCCTTGAATACTCAATTGATTCTCGTGCGATTGCCGTTGGTGGCCAGTTAATCTCAATTACAGGTTTGCGCGGACACTACGACGATATTTTCTTACCGCTACACGGTAAGCATCAAGCTTCAAACGCAGCAGCGGCTCTGATCGCCGTTGAGGCGTTCTTTGGTGAGCAAGATTTAGATATCGATGCAGTACGAGCCGGCTTTGCCAATGTGACCTCACCGGGGCGCTGCGAGATTATTCATCGCGATCCAACAATTATCTTAGATGCGGCTCATAATCCTCATGGAGCCAAAGCGATAGCAGAAACGATCCAGAGCGAATTCACCTTTGATGATGTCACTGGAATTGTTGCGCTGATGGCCGATAAAGATGCCCTTGGAATTCTGCAGGCGCTAGAACCGATCATGAACCAAATAATTGTGACTACCAACTCAGCAGCACGTTCAATGCCGGTTAGCGATTTAGAAGCGCTGGCAACCCAAGTATTTGGCGCCGATAGAGTATTTGCGCAACCAACCCTCGCTGATGCAATTGAAAAAGCGATTAAGGATTCAGTTCGTCCGTTAAGCGATGAGTCGTTAGCGATCTTGATAACCGGTTCAGTAGTTACAGTTGGCGAAGCGCGTACTGCGGTGCGGAAGAAATATGCAAAGGCTTCGATTGAGGAAGACAAGTAATGCGAGTACTTGGATCTGCCGTTCTCTCTATGGAGTTCTTGGTCATGGGTTTTGCAATGCTGCTTGCAAAAGATGAGAGCGATTCAGCAACTTTAATTTATGGCGCAGTAGTTATGTTTTTGATGATCTATGCAATTCGCCTTCTCAAGAAGCGCTCAGGCTGGATCTTCGGTTCACTGCTGCAGATCGCAATGGCTGCGTATAGCTTTGCAGTTCCATCGATGGCGATCATCAGCGTTATTTTTATAGGGTTATGGATTGCGGCGATAATTGTTGGCCGCAAGGGTGAGGCGGCTCGTGCCGCCCTCTTGGCGCAAGGTAACCCCGCCGACCGAAAAGGCGATGAAAAGTAAGGCAAGGAAGCCGTGGAGCGGACACGCCCAGATGCCTAATAGACTAGGCAGGTGAGCACAGAAAAGACCTTGATCCTCGTTAAGCCAGATGGCGTACGCCGTCAATTGGTGGGCGAAGTTATTTCGCGTATCGAGAAGAAAGGTTATGTTGTAACCGCGCTCAAGATGATGCAGGCAGATCGCGCACTTCTAGAACGTCATTACGCAGAACATCAAGGCAAACCATTTTTTGAACCGTTAGTTGAGTTCATGATGTCAGGTCCGATCGTTGCAATAGTTGCTGAAGGCAATCGCGTAATCGAAGGATTCCGTTCTCTTGCTGGAGTAACTGATCCAACGGTTGCAGCTCCCGGAACAATTCGTGGCGATCTAGCGCGTGATCAAGGAACCAAAGTTGTACAGAACATCGTGCATGGCTCTGATTCACCAGAATCTGCAGCACGCGAAATAGAAATTTTCTTCGGAAAGTAATTCCAAGTAATTCAAAGCAAAGCGATTAACTGAAGGGTTAAACATGAGTAATAAAATGTCATTTATCGGCCGAGATATGGCTGTTGACTTGGGCACCGCAAACACCCTGGTCTACGTACGCGGTCGTGGCATTGTTCTAAACGAGCCTTCAGTAGTTGCAGTTAACCAAGACACTGGCGGAATCCTTGCTGTTGGTCTGGAAGCTAAGAAGATGATCGGTCGCACACCTGGAAATATCGTTGCGATCCGTCCACTTAAGGATGGTGTTATCGCAGACTTCGACACAACCGAGCGTATGCTCCGTTACTTTATTCAGAAAGTGCACCGTCGCCGTTACTTGGCTAAGCCACGTATCGTTGTTTGTGTTCCATCAGGTATCACAGGTGTTGAACAGCGCGCAGTTAAAGATGCTGGGTATGCAGCAGGCGCACGTAAGGTTTACATCATTGAAGAACCAATGGCAGCAGCAATTGGTGCAGGCCTGCCAATCCACGAACCAACCGGAAATATGGTTGTAGATATCGGTGGCGGAACAACTGAAGTTGCAGTTATTTCTCTGGGCGGAATCGTTACATCGCTCTCAATTCGCGTTGGTGGAGATGAGCTAGATCAATCGATTATTAACTGGGTTAAGCGCGAATTCTCACTTCTTCTTGGCGAACGTACCGCTGAAGAAATCAAGATGGCGATCGGTTCTGCCTACCCACTACAAGGTGAAAACGATGCAGAAATCCGTGGTCGCGATCTTGCAACCGGTCTTCCAAAGACAATCGTTGTATCAGCGGCAGAAATTCGTAAGGCCCTTGAAGAGCCAGTAAATGCGATCATCAACGCAGTAAAGAGCACGCTTGATAAATGTCCACCAGAACTTTCTTCAGATCTTATGGATCGCGGAATAGTTCTAACTGGTGGAGGAGCGCTCCTTAAGGGTCTAGATGAGCGCCTTCGCAAAGAGACCGGAATGCCAATTCATATCGCTGATCGTCCGCTGGATGCAGTTGTTGAAGGTTCCGGAAAGTGCATTGAAGAGTTCGAAGCCCTTGAAAAGGTTTTGATCTCCGAGCCTCGTCGATAGGAATTAAAGATGCGTAACGGCGGCGATAACCGCGGTCGTCTCCTTCTCATTTCACTTATTGTCACCGCTCTATTTCTAATCACTTTAGATCTACGTGGCGTCCAAGTAATCACTGGGCTACGCAACGGTTCGCAATCTGCGCTTTCACCAGTTCAATCAGTTGCCGCAACTATTTTTCGCCCTGTTGGAAATTTCTTCTCTGATGTAACCCAACTGGGTCGCACTCGTGGAGAGATCGAGCGCTTGAAGGCCGCCAATGAAAAATTGCAGAAAGAACTAATTGATCGCAAGAACGCAGATGCCGAACTTGCACAGTTAAAGTCAGTACTTGATCTGGCAGGA
>JBIIUL010000006.1:0-31039 GCA_044340015.1 Candidatus Planktophila sp. | reverse complement strand
TGCTAACTCGTAAAGAATTCTTGCTATCTCTGCTCCCCCAGTTGTTTCGGGAAGTTCTGCGCATTTAGCGCTTAACACTGCTCTAACTTGTGGGTTCTGAAGTTGGCGCACCTTTGCAGCTATATCTACTAAATCAGCTTGGTCTGCACGAAGTGCAAAGCCAAAGTCATGGCACCACTTAGCGCGCGCATCTTGATCATCGGTTCCGCGAATATTCGAGACAAAGACCGTTGGCACCAACGCCGGCAAGAGTTCATGGACTCCGTTGTAACCAGTCGCGCAGACGCTGGCATCAAATGCGCGCAGAACTTTGGCAAGCGGGAAGTAGCGAACCACCCGGATATCTAGCCCCTCTGGAGCCAGAGATCTTCCATCTTTATCTAAAGGCTGCTTGGTGAGGATCACCTGCAAATCTTTCCACCCTAAGAGACCCGAGAGCGCCGCGGTCATCTTCTCGTTGACATCGCTATCGCCAGTTCCGAGCTGAACCAATACAGCAGGACGATTTAGATCTAACCCCAGAATCTGGCGAGCCTCTTCACGGCTAAATGCGGTGCTCTTATCAAAGAGTGAAACTGGAGAAGTTAACGTTGCATCTTTGCGAGTTGCAGTTGGCCCAAAATCATATGCGCGAGCGATGTCGCCTGGTTCAACGATGTGATCCATCATCTTTGATTGCAAACCTAAGACAAATCTCTGTGGTTTCTTCTGCCAAAGTCCACGACGTACCCAAACTAAAGAAAGTTTCGGATGGCTAAATTTTGCAGCGATAACGCCTGGGTAAGGAACAACTCCATCAAAAGATAAAACTCTCGCACCGGTCTCATCAACTAAAGCAAGTAAACGATCGCGCAAGTAAATATCCCAGTTATCTCGCGTCATCCACATTCGATCTTTTCCGGGAATATATTCACAACGTATTCCCATGAAATCTGGAACTTCCGCTATTCCACCGGCCATAGAAACAATAATTGGATTTGCAATATCTTTTAAAGAGTATGCGATCGCAGATGCGCGAGCTAAATGGCCCATTCCTACGCCATTGCTTGTTGCAAGAATTATTGTTGGTTTTTCCATAACGCCCTAAAGTTTATGAGAAACGCCCGAACTTCTCGCATAAAAAGGCCTAGGGGTTGCAACTTTTTTTGACTTCGGAGATACTTAACCCACATTCGAAAGAATGAAAGGACCGGGAGAGTACTTCTCAAACGAGTTTCTAAATCAGAAACCTTTGCCGTACAGCTTTAAAATGATTACACAATCGCATCACGCGGAAAGTTTTAGATTAGTACCAACAACATCAACGCCTGTCTCGCCTGAGAAAGTAGCCTCTTTACTGGCCTCAGAGTGGGAGTCATTCACCAAGAACACTAAAGGATCGCTCGCCGAGAGCGCACGCTCCAAGAAATCCCTGCCTTTAGGAGTTACCTCAAGTTTCCAACATTGGGATCCATATCCAATTTCAATTGTCTCTGCGCAAGGCGCCTGGATGACCGATGTTGATGGCCGTCAGCTCCTCGATCTCTCAATGGGCTTCGGAGCGATGCTCGCTGGCCACTTAAATCCAGTTGTCGTGGAAGAAGTTAAGGCATCGCTTGATACCGGAATGCTCTTCGTTACCCCTTCGCCAATTTCAACTGATGCTGCTGAACGTATCTGCCGTCGCTTTGGCATTGATCAAGTTCGCTTCACCAACTCTGGTACCGAATCAACTATGTATGCCGTTCGCGTGGCACGTACTGCAACAGGTAAGCGCGATATCGTAAAAGTTGAAGGCGGATATCACGGAAGTTACGACCCGTTTGTTGTCTCAGCAAAACCAAAACTTGATGCTGCAGGTGATGCTGATTTCCCAACCGCTGTTGTGGATGAGAACTTAGTTGCCGGTAACGTTCACGTTGTTCCATATAACAACCCTGAATCTCTGGAACAGATTTTCGCTAAGCACGCTTCCACTATCGCTTGCTTTATCGTTGAACCAGTTCTCGAAAATATCGGAATTGTCCTTCCAGATGCCGGTTACCTAGAACGCGTTCGCGAACTCTGCGATCAATACGGAATTGTCTTAATCTTTGATGAGGTAAAGACTGGATTAACTGCTGGCCATCAAGGTGCAGCACAACGTCTAGGCGTTAAGCCAGATTTGATTACTCTTGCAAAATCAATTGGTGGCGGATTAACTCTGGCAGCCTTTGGTGGCAAGCAGAAATATATGGACTTTGTTGTAAATGGAAAGATGGCTCACTTCGGTACATTTAACGGTAATCCACTTGCCATGGCCGGAATTCGCGCTGTCGATAAAATTTGCACCGCTAAAACTTTGGCAGCTGCTGAAGCGCTTAATCAACAAGCACTTGAGCGCATCTCAGAAATTATCGAGGAGTATCAACTACCTGCACATACCGTTGGATTCGGTGTTAAGGGCTGTATTACTTGGTCGACAACACCTGTGCGCAACTACCGCGATTACAAGGCAACAGATTTTGGCATAGCCGAACTCTCTTGGCTCTGGTCGCTTAACCGTGGAATCATCACGCCTCCGGGACTTGATGAGCAATGGTTGATCAGTTTGGCTCACGGACAGAAAGAGATCGACATCTTGGTCGAAGATTTCCGTTCACTTGCTGTTGCGCTTCGTAGCTAATTTCTAATCTATCTGAACCACGAAATCTGCTCGCGCACGTCCGCGTTCGATTAATTGAGCGTTTGCTTCGTCAGTTCCCTTTGCCCATGCTTTAGCAGCTTCTGGTTCTTTTCCATAAGCGATATGGCGCGAGATTAGACGAGCAATTCTCTTGTCATCATCTACATCAACCATCCAGCTCTCATCCAATAAATCTTTTACCGATTCCCAGCCACCCGCATCGTGCAGCAAGTAATTACCTTCAATAATTACGACCTTGGTCGCTGAAGTTACAACGCCCTGAGCGGCGATTGATTCTTCGATAGAGCGATCAAATATCGGATAGTAAATATTCTGAGTTTGTTCAGACCTGATCCGCTTTACCAAGGATGCAAAACCTGCAACATCAAAAGTATCTGGCGCCCCTTTGCGGTCGGCGAGTTTGAGATCCTTTAAAACTTTATTACTTAAGTGATAGCCATCCATCGGGACCACAGTTACAAACTCTTTTGGCAGCTTGCTCATTAAGAATTTTGAGAGCGTTGACTTTCCAGCACCAGGTTTACCAATGATTCCGATAAGCACGCGCTCAGTGGAGTCAGAGAGAAAGCCTTGAATCCTTGCTAAAGCCGCCTGTTGGTTTGCTAATTGTTCGGGCACTTTTCAAGTTTAGCGCTTGAAGTTAACGCAATACTAGGGAATCATAATTTCATGATAAAAAATGGAATCATCAACGGAGATCTCGCCTCACTGCTAGCCCGATTTCGCCATGTAAACACCATTGCGATTGTAGATGGCCCATTTCCGACTTATCCGAACGTTGAAACCATCGACCTCGCTCTAGTCATGGGAACTCCAACGGTTTCACAGGTACTCGATGCGATTTTGCCGCACTTGGATTTAACTGGAATGTATTTGGCTGCAGAGTTTGAGGCGAAGGTAGATGCAGCGAAAGTTGCTGAATACAAAACTCATCATCGCGGATTAGCAACTACGGTAATTCCTCACGAAGAATTTAAAGTAAAAGTTGGCCAAGCGCTAGGAATTATTCATACCGGCGATGCTGTTCCGTACAGCAGCGTTATTTTACGATCAGGCTGAAATCAATCTCTTCAATTTTTGGATAAGAAGACTGCGCTCCCTTTCGGGTAACGCTCTTGGTTGCACAATCGATTCCAAATTGAACTGCTGAATCTTCACTTGCCCCCGATGCTAACGCAGCGGCAAATGCGCCAATAAAGCAATCGCCTGCACCAGTTGTATCCGTTGCTGTCACCTTCTTAGCTGCAAATCGTTTAACCGAGCCTTCGGCAGTCACAAGCGCTGCGCCATCGCTTCCCAAGGTCACAATTGTGCGGCCAGTTTTGCGAAGGGATGCGATAACTGCATCTGAATCCGGTGCGCGATGAGTCTTATCGAGTTCTGCGAATTCAATCTCGTTAGGTATTAACCAATCTGTTAACTCAAGTAGATCATCGGTAAGTGGTTGATAAGGAGCAGGATTAAGGATTGTTGTGATCTCAAGTTCTTGAGCGGTACGGAAGGCAGCAAGCGTTACCTCTTGTGGAATTTCGCATTGCGCAATTAAAACGGTGACTTCTTTTAACTTTGAAACTTCATCAATTGCGTTCTGCGGCGTCAAAGCAAAATTTGCGCCCGGAACAATTGAAATTCGATTCTGGCCTTGGCCATCCACCCAGATATGTGCCACGCCAGTGTGCGTTGGCAATTGCAGAACTGACGTTGTATCCATTCCACAATTCTTAAAGTTGGCCAAGCTTTCGCTACCAAAGCCATCGTTTCCGATTCCGGTAATCATTGTGACTTTGGCGCCAGTGCGAGCAGCCATAACCGCTTGATTGGCGCCCTTCCCACCGAATCCAGTTGTAAAACTTTCTCCAAAGCGGGTTTCGCCAGCAGCGGGAAGAATGTCTGCATAGACGGTTAAATCCATCATGGTGCTGCCAATAACTGCGATCTTGGTATTTGAAAAATTCTGCATCGTTACAACGCAACCTCTGCATGAGTTTCGTGTGATTTCATCGCTGCCGCAAATGTGCGATGTGAATCGACAACTTCAGAAACTGAAGCGCAAGCAAATTTATCGCCAAGTTTTCCTTCACGTTCTGCAAAGTAGGCAGCCCACATCTGCAAGAGCGCATCAGGAAAGCCGAATTCGAAGATGTGTCCAGTGATTACTGGCCAATTTGAAACGTGACCTGGTTGGATCTCAGACCAGACTTGTTCTCCGTTGCGCAGAGCGAAGGTGTGATAAACCGCAGGGTTTTTTGTACTAAAACGAACTCCCCCAGTCATTCCAATTGCGCTAAAGAAGAAGGTGTTGCTTTCACCTGGTGCGATTCGTTTCATCTCCCAGAACATCGGAAATTCACGGCTATTGCCGGGGTTGGCAGCGCGCATCGCTAAAACTGCATTATCGAAGGTATCGCAAGGCACTTGCTCGCCTGCAGCGCTTTCACGATGCGTAACAATGTCATCAAGAATTGCAAAGACCTTAGTTGGTTTATATCCCAAGCGAAGTGGAATGTGAGCTGCGTGCATTCCAAGATCACCTAGTACACCGATATCTCCGCAGAATTTACGTTGGCGTTTCCAATTAATTTTCTTCTTGCGATCGATATCTGATGAGTGAAGTAAGCCAGAACGAACTTCTACGATCTCTCCTAAATTACCGCTGCGCGCTTCGCGAATAGCAGCTTGTGCACCCGGAAAGAATGGCAGTTCGCTGGAAACACGTACGAAATTCGTCTTACCAACTAACGCTGCCTCAATCTTCTCTGCTGCCGCTAGATCAATTCCAAATGGCTTTTCACCTAGAAAATCTTTGCCGGCGTTTATAGCAGCGATATAGATTTCTTCATGCAGGTTATGCGGAACAGCGATGTAAACCACATCAACGTTAGGGCTAGCCAATAACTCTTTGTAATCGCTATATGACTCGGAAACTCCGGCGTTGGTAAAGAATTCGCGCACCACATCAGATGTATCTGCGATTGCGGTAATTACCGGGCGAACTGGATGTTCTAGCAGCGCATCCCAACGCCCAACTAGAGTAAGTAGTTCACGGCCCATTAAGCCGCCGCCGATAATTCCGACTTTCACCGTCTTCTGTGCAGACATATCAAGCAGAGACAATCTTTAGCGCATCTTCTGCGGAAATACCTTTATGCAACATCGACATGAGCGCTTGGGTCATCTTCGCTGGTTTTGGATGGGCGATGATATTTCGACCATAAACAATTCCGGCTGCGCCTTGCTTTAGAACTTCGGCGGTGCGATTTAGGAGTTCTTCATCAGAAACGCGTCCACCACCGCGAACTAGAACTGGTACTGAACCAGCGGTTTGAATAACGTGGTGATAATCAGCTGCGATATCTGTTGGATCTGCCTTAATAACATCTGCACCTAACTCAATTGCTTGGCGCACAAGCGGGACAACTTTCTCAAGCTCGCCATCTGATGTGTATCCACCAGTTGTTGCATCTTTCATAACTAGTGGCTCAACCATTAGCGGCATTCCGTAATGCTCGCACTGCGCCTTTAAAGTCATGATGTTGCGAATACATGCATCGCGAAGTTCTGGGCGGCCAGGCAGATCAAGCAAGTTCACAACCACAATCGCCGCATCAAGACGAACTGCCTGCAGAACTGCATCCTCAAGCAAAATACTGAAGAGATGATCCGGAATTACCTTTCCGTAAACGTTTGCCACATCAGTGCGCAAAACTAGAGCAGGTTTATTTGGCTTCGGATTGTTCTGTAGGTGCTTGGCTTGCCCTAGGGTTAATTGAATTGCATCAGGTGCGGCATCGATCAAGGTATTTACTGCAGCACCCATGTCTTCAATGCCTGCAAGGAATGTTCCTTCACCAAAGAAGCCGTGGTCCACTGCGATATCAAAGCAGCGGCCATTGTTAAATAAGCGCTTTAGGCGAATTGATACATCAGACATTAAGTGGCTCCATTTTCACTGGTAATTTCATTAACTCTGCAAGTAGTCTAGAACCATGTCACAGAGTTCAACCACCCCTTCCAAGCTACCTTCTAATCAATTTGATCACTTTTACCGCGGTGGTAATCGAATCGGCGCCTTGCGTCATGGCCCTGGCGGACCAATGCGTCCCGAAGAGTGGATCGGTTCGATCACAACTCGCTTTGGTGAAGCAGAGCAAGGTCTTTCACGTTTGAGTGATGGCACTTTGCTACGCGATGCAATCAAGAATGATTCTGATGGTTGGTTGGGCGCAGATCACGTAAAGAACTTTGGACTCAGTACAGAAATTTTGATTAAGTTGCTCGATCCGGATCAGCGCCTTCCAGTTCATTACCATCCAAATAAAGCCTTTGCGAAGACTCATCTCGGATTAGATCATGGAAAAACTGAAGCTTGGATTATCTTGGAAGCGCCCGCTGGTTCTGGAGTTGGACTCGGTTTCGCACAGAAACAAAATAAAGAAGATCTCCTTAAATTGGTCCGCGCACAAGACTCTGCGGCACTTCTTGCATCGCTTCGTCGCACCGAGGTTCAGGTTGGAGATGCAGTATTGGTACCCGCGGGTGTGGCTCATGCAATTGACGCTGGAATATTTGTTTTGGAGCTGCAAGAGCCGACTGATTTATCAGCTCTCCTTGAATGGGAAGGCTTTGCAGTAGATGGGATCAAAGATGGCCATCTCGGTTTAGGTTTTGAAACTGTTACTGATGCGCTGATGCTAGATCCGCTATCTGACTCTGAATTTGATTCGCTAATTACTCATAACGTATTTTCCGGAGGAACTCTTCGTTCAGTTCTGCCGCTTAAATCTGATGGCTACTTCCGTGCTCATTTAGCTCCTGGATCTGGCGAATTTCCTGCCGGTTTTGCCGTCGCGCTTGTTCTAGACGGATCGGGAGCAATCTCTTTCGCTAACGCACCTGAAATGGCGATCACTAAAGGCGATGCAGTTGTGATTCCGCATAGCGCTGGCGCGTACTCGTTGAGCGGCGCTAACGCAATTGTCTGTCGCCCACCACTTGCAGAGCTTGCGCGAGTTGCGCCGTAAGCGTTGCAATTAAAAATGTCTCAACAAATTTTGATCGGTGTCGATATCGGCACATCTCGAATCAAGGCAGTTGCTACAGATCTTGATTTGAAGGTAATCGCTGAGTATGCCGAGCCAACTCCTTGGCGACATGAGAAAAACACTAGCGAGATAGATATGTTGCTCTTGGCAAAGACCGTCACTGCAGTTGCAGCAAAAGCTGCAGAGCTTGCTGGTGGCAAGGTCGCCGCAATTGGTTTCACAGGATTTAGTGAAACCGGAGTATTAATAGATGGTGCAGGTAAACCACTTGCACCTGGTTTAGCGTGGCATGATCCCCGCGGCCTTACTGAGCCAATTGTTAAAGAACTTGGCGATTACGAATTTAGGGCACGCGCTGGTGCGCTATTAAATGAGATTGCCTCGATTTCAAAAACGCTTTGGCTCAATCAGGAATATCCCGAGACTCGCAAGGCAAAACACTTTCTCTCAGCACCAGAATGGGTTGCTTACTGCCTTGGCGCGGAATTAGTAAATGAGCTTTCCCTAGTTAGTCGAACTGGTTTCTACGACGTCGAAGCGCGATCACCTTGGCGTGAAGCTATGGCGCTAGTTGGTGGCGGAGAAGATTTCTTAGCCCGTTTAGTTGTTGCAGGCGAACCAATTGGAATTGTTAACAACAAGGCGCCAGAAGTTCTGCGCGGAGCGGTGATTACCATTGCTGGACATGATCACTTCACTGCCGCTTATTACTGTGGTGCGATAAATGAAGGTTCGCTCTTTGATTCGATGGGAACCGCTGAAGCTTTACTACGTACATTTAAAAAGCCTTTGTCCCGAGATGCCATCGCTGAATTAGCAGCAGCAAATGTTGGTTTGAGCGCTTCGGTAATTGCAGATCACTTCACTTTGCTAGGTGCCCTGCCAACTGGCTTAACACTTGAGAGAGTTTGTTTGCTCGTGGGCGTTTCAACGCGCGATGAGAAGATTGCACTTGGTGAAGCAGCGCTAAAGATCGATCCAAAAGCTAGCGCCCTGCGAGTTAACAATGATTATCACGGCTTATCTGTCAACAACCTCGATGATGCCGTTTCCCCTGCCGCTCTCTTTCGAGCAACTGCTGAACATCTCGTTGATGAGTCAGCAAAGATGGTCTCGCTAATTGAAAAATTCACCGGCCCGGCTACGGAGGTTGTTATCGCCGGTGGTTGGGTTAAAAATCCAATGATTGCTAGCGCCAAGAAGAAACAATTTGGAAGTTACAAAGTCTCCGATGCCACTGAAGCAGGTGCAACAGGTGCCGCTCAGTTCGCCGGAATCGCTGCCGGTCTAATTGAGTTAAGAAGTTAGCTACTTATACTGTTCAAGACTCCAGGCGCGGACTCCGCCGGCTACTCCTGCGGCATTTGGAACGATAACAACTTCATCGCCCATACGATCTAAATCTGCTTGGCGAATACAACGAGCATTTCCGCCGCCGATATAAAGGCGATCCCACATAAATACTGGGCGAAGTTCATCAACCATGGCGCGAATACGTCGTGACCAGAATGCATTTCCAAGGCGACGGCGTTCGTGTTCGCCAATCCAAGTGTCATAAGTTGTTGCACGACGTACTGGCGCATGTGAAAACTCGATATGTGGTGAGAGCGATCCACCGTAGAAGATTGCAAAGCCAAGGCCGGTCCCGAGCGTGATCACAACTTCATAACCCGAGCCCGAGATAATTCCCGCGCCATGTACTTCGGCATCATTTAAGACTCGTGTTGGCATCTCTAGCTTTTTACTCAACGCGTTCTGCATATCAAATCCGCTCCACTGTTCTTGGAGTTCTAAATCGATCTTTGTACGTGGGCCAGATTTAGTCATGTAATGCGGTGTGGAGATAACAACGCCGTGGCGGATCATGCCAGGCATACCAACAGTTGCACGGTAGGCCGATGGAAGTGAATCGGAAATACCTTTGATCGTTTCAATAAATCGATCCGGTGAGAGTGGATAAGGAGTTTCAATTCGATTTGGCTTTGAATGCATTGTGCCTGACTCATCGAGTACGCAACTCTTTAGAAAGAGTCCACCGCAGTCGACCGAGAGCGTTAAGCGTTCATCGTTAGCCATTGGAAAATTCTCCCACAACCCTTGCTACAACTGAAATTCTTATTTGGCTACGCTTATTTCTCGCGTTGGCCATAGATATTTTGATATCGGTCGTACAACTTGTCGATGCTCTCTTGATCAATTAGCTGCAAGGTTCCAAGTGATTTCGCAATCCATGTCGTCTTTGCAACATCTTCACACATCACAGCTGATTTAACTGCTGCAGTTGCATCTTTACCAATCGAAAAAACGCCATGGTTCTTCATTATTACCGCTGAAGAACGGTGTCCCGTAAGGGTTTCAACAACGCCTTTACCGATCGCATCGTTGCCGATAAGTGCAAATGGACCAAGGGGTATTTCTCCACCAAACTCGTCAGCCATTGCAGTTAGCGCACAAGGGATTGCGCTGTGCACCGCGCTCCATGCTGCAGCGTAATTTGAATGAGTGTGCACAACGCCACCAACGTCTTTCATATGGCGATAGATATAGGCGTGGGTGTGGGTATCACTCGATGGTGAAAGTTCACCCTCTAAAACATTTCCATCAAGATCACAAATAATCATCTGTGAAGGTTTCAAATCTTCGTAACTAACTCCACTTGGTTTAATCATGAAACGTTTGCCGTCTGACATGCGCTCCGAGACATTGCCGGCGGTCCAGGCAACTAACCCGTAACGCTGTAGATCAATATTTAATTTGCAGACTTTCTCGCGCAAATCTTTATCAGAACTCATCAATTTCCTCCCGTAGATGTGAGCGCACGATCTCGGATCGCACGAAGTGAATGCATCGCACCGTTGTGGCCGAAGCTTTCATAAAGTTCGTTGTAGTGTTTATAAAGATCGTCATAGACCTTGGCGTTGGCTGGGTTTGGCTGATAACGCTCGTCGGCCACTCCGCCCATCGCAGCTGCTGCGGTTTGTACATCTTTATATGCACCTGCGGCAACGGCTGCGTGAATTGCCGAGCCAAGTGCCGGGCCTTGAGCAGATTTAATAATTGTGATCGGCATATTCAAAACGTCGGCATAGATCTGCATAACAAAACTATTTTTAATGAGCCCGCCGGCGGCGATAAACTCTTTAACTGGCACACCTGATTCATTAAAGGTCTGCACAATTTTCCGGGCACCGTAGGCCGTTGATTCAACGATTGCGCGGTAGATCTCTTCTGGCTTTGTCGAAAGAGTTAATCCCATAATCAACCCAGATAGTTGGTGATCAACCAGCGTTGAGCGGTTGCCGCTCTGCCAATCCAAGGCAACTAGGCCATGTGCGCCTACTGGTTGAGCGCTAGCTAGTTGAGATAGATAGGTATGTATATCGACGCCTTTTGCGGCAGCAGCTGCGGTGTATTCAGCCGAGGCATAGTTATTGGCAAACCATCCGAAGATATCGCCCACACCTGATTGGCCCGCTTCATAACCAAGTGCGCCATTAATAATTCCGCCATCGACTACGCCGCACATTCCTGGAACTTCAGCAAATTTTTCAGAGACCATTACATGGCAAGTAGAAGTTCCCATGATCGCAACCATTTGTCCTGGATTAACAGCGTTTGCAGCTGCCGACGTTACATGCGCATCAACGTTACCAACAGCAACTGCAATTCCTTCAGGAAGACCGGTCCATTTCGACGCTTCAGCAGTTAGCGTTCCGGCAGGGGCTCCAAGTTGGCCAATCTCATGCTCTAATTTTTCAGCGATAAAGTTTTCAAACTTTGGATTTAGCGCTGCTAAATATTCTTTAGTTGGATATTTTCCATCTTGATAAATTCCTTTATATCCCGCGGTGCAGATATTGCGCACATACTTTCCGCAGAGCTGCCAAATTATCCAGTCGGCTGCTTCTACCCATTTATCCATCGTTTGATAAATTTCAGGCGCTTCTTCTAAAACTTGTAGCGCTTTGGCAAACTCCCATTCGGAAGAAATCTTCCCGCCATAACGAGAGATCCAAGGCTCTTTGCGCGCGTGGGCAAGTTTATTTATGCGATCGGCATGTGGTTGCGCAGAATGGTGTTTCCACAATTTAACAAAGGCGTGTGGGTTCTTAGAAAATTCTGAAAGTTCGCAGAGTGGCGTTCCATCGCTCTTAACTGGAAGCACTGTGCATGCAGTGAAATCTGTAGTTATCCCAATGACAGATTTGGGATCGATTCCCGAGTCCTTGAGAACAGCAGGAACGGTAACTTTTAATACATCAACATAATCAGATGGGACTTGTAGCGCCCAATCTGGAGGCAACTTTGCGCCCGACGTTGGGAGTTTCTCCTCAATTACCGCGTGTGGGTATTGAAAAACCGCTGTTGCAATTTCAGCGCCGTCAGATACGCGGACCAATAAAGCGCGACCAGAAAGAGTTCCGTAATCAACACCAATGACATACTTATTACTTAAATCGCTGGTTAAATCTGGCACTCACAGAGCCTACCGCAGGGCTAATCTCTGCTGCTAGAGTTGAAAAAGTTAACTGTTACCAATTAATAAGGAGTTTTCATGACTGTCATTACGATTTTAGGCGCCGGCGGCAAAATGGGTAATCGTGTTACTCAGCCACTTCTTGATACAAAGAAGTACGAGCTTCGCTTCGTAGAAAAGTCTGAGGCTGGGCAAGCGCGAATCCGCGAAGCCGGAAATACAGTTATGGAATTAGATGATGCGCTAAAGGGAACCGATGTAGTTATCTTTACAACGCCAGATGCACTGGTGCGCCAAATTTCTGATGAAGTGGTTCCGAAGTTAGATCCCGGAACAAAGATTCTCTTCCTTGACCCTGCAGCGATTGCCGCAGATCGCGTTAAACATCGCGCAGATATTAGTTGCTTCGTCTGCCACCCAACGCATCCACCGGTATTTAGTTTGCTAGGTGAGACAGATCCGGCAGCGCGTCGAGATTATTGGGGTGGCGGACTTGCAACCCAAGCTTTGGTCTTTGCAATTGCCTGGGGCACCGAAGAAGAAGCAGATCTTGTTGAAACAATCGCGACTGAAATGTTTGCGCCAATTAGTGCGAGCCACAGAATTACAGTTCAGCAGATGGCGCTACTTGAGCCTGCGCTTAGCGAAACTCTGATTAACGGCTGCGTCGAAGTAATTACTCAAGGTTTGCAGAAGGTTATTGATCTTGGAGTTCCCGAAGCTGCTGCCAAAGATTTCTGCATGGGCCATTTGCAGATCAGTATCGCGCTCTTGTTTGAAGAGTTAAATTGGAAGTTATCTGATGGCGCACTTATGGCGCTAAAGAACGCACAGGGATCACTCTTCCGCGAAGATTGGGATGCCATCTTTAAACCAGAGAATGTTCTCGCTAGCGTTAAGCAGATAACTGGCGGAGATAAATAAGTAAATGAAGCTCGGGATCTCCAGTTTCACCTTTCCCTGGACGATAGGCGGGGTTGAGCCTGACCATCCAGTGGCGATGAGCGCCTTTGAACTATTGGAGTGCGCCCACGATTTAAAAGCTGATGTACTGCAGATCGCCGATAACTTGCCGATTGGCGGGCTTGAGGAGGTTGAACTTCTTAAGTTAAAGGCGCAAGCAGATAGTTATGGAATAGCGCTAGAAATTGGAACTCGCGGAATCAAGAGTGAAAATCTTGAAAACTTTCTGCGTATAGCCCAATTGCTAGGTTCGCCGATTCTGCGGGTTGTCATCGATAGCAAAGGCCACGAACCAGCAATACCCGAAATAGTTCAACTACTTAAACCTTTCGAGCCTAAATTTAAGGAAGCAAAGATTAAGCTAGCGATCGAAAATCACGATCGCTTAACTTGCGCAGAATTTAACGAGATCATTGATCAAGTTGGTTCTGATTGGGTTGGAATTTGTCTGGACACTGTTAACTCACTTGGCGCAGTTGAAGCACCTAATACCGTTATTCCCGCGCTGGCTCCGCGTGCGATCAATGTTCATATGAAAGATTTTGAAATTGTCCGCACCAATGGCCAGATGGGATTTACCGTTCGAGGAACAGCGCTCGGCGAAGGTCGGTTAGATATTGTTGAAGTAATCACCGCCGTAGGCGGCAAATCTCGTGAGATCACTGCCGTTATCGAACTTTGGACTCCACGCCAAGATAGCTATGAGGAAACTGTTGCTCTAGAAAATGAATGGGCGAAGATTAGCGTTACTAATTTGCGGAAATCGATAGGATCTTAACTATGGAGTTAACGGGCTATCACGTTGTCGTAACCGGCGGAAGCGGCGGTATTGGTTCTGCATTAATCGCTGGACTTAGCCAAGCTGGCGCAACTCTTCATAACTTGGATCTGCGAAGCCCAGCCCCTTCAGATGCAAAGTTTTATGAGACTGATTTATGTAATGAAAATTCCGTGAAAAAATCTCTCTCTGCAATCAAGACAATTGACGCTCTAATTGTTTGTGCAGGCGTGCAGTTAGTGGGTGCAGATTCCAAAATTGCAGATGTCTCGCTAGATACTTGGCAGAAGACTGTTGATATAAATATGACTGGTGCTTTTTTATCGGTTAAGCATGCGATGCCTGGATTAATTCAATCTGGTAGAGGTTCAGTTGTTTTGATCGGCTCTCCAACGGGTATGACGATGGAAGGCGCTGGCTACACCGCATATGGCGCATCAAAGGCCGGAATGATGGGGCTTTCACGAATAATCGCCGTTGATTACAAAGAGCAGGGCGTTCGTTCCAATGTAGTTGTACCTGGAACTATGTCGACGCCACTAATTCAAAAGATTTGGGATGACCCAGAGAAAGGCCCGGATTTGATTCGCCGGACTCCGCTTGGGCGAATGGGCAAGCCAAGTGATCTAGTCGGTTTAGTTAATTGGTTGGTTTCTGATCAATCTTCATTTGCAACAGGCGCCTTCTATGCAGTCGATGGTGGAATGACTGCGCGATGAGCAAGACTTTCTGGCCGGATACCCAACGGGTAGAACACGCTGGATTTACAGTTGATATCGCACGCGCTGCAATTAGAAACGTTACATACCAAGGCGCGCAAATAATTGATCTGCTCTACACCGCAATTCGTCCTTGGGATTGGTCAACCCTTGATCCAGATGAACATAGCGAAGTTGTTGAGATATCAGGAGAAAATTGTCTTGTCACAATTACTGACTTGTTTGCAGGTTCAATGCAGGGAAAGACAGTTCTAACTCTGCAACCAAATGGGAAATTTACAATTGATTATCAGCTATCTGGTTTAGGCAAATTTGAAATCAACCGTTGGGGGGTTTGTTTCTGTCTTAACACCGGCGACTGGATGGGTTCAAAAGTTAGCGCGAGCGAAAATACCTATTCCTTGCTTAAGGAGATCTCTCCGCAGCGCGTGATCAATGGCATAACGCAAGGGTTATTCCCGGCAAGCAACAATTTGCACTTCATAGCTCCCGATAAGAGGTCTTTAAAAGTCCTATCGACTGGCAAGGTTTTAGAGGCGGAAGATCAAAGAAATTGGACCGATAACACCTACAAAATTTATAGCGGATCCTTAGCCGAACCACGTCCTTTTGTGATTGAAAAAGGTATGCAATGGGAACAACAGGTCGAATTTGAAGTGACTCCGCCAACGAACTCGATTCCTGATGGGTCGAAGATCATTGCAAAAGATATTCCTTCGCTACCGCGAATAGGCGTGCAATTTAATGGCGAGCCTTTACTGCCGAGCGATGACCTAGAAAAGGCGCTGTTTATTCTCGATATTGACCATATCCGGATCAATGAAGAGTCGTTGACTGCCCAAAAGATTGCCACAATAAGTAAGAGTGGCCTTGTTCTTGAAGCCGCTCTGCTTTCATCAAATGACGGAGCTGAACTGGTTAGAGAAGTCGAACATTTAAGCGCCCGCGTTCCGGCAGGTTCGCGTTTGCTAATCAATCGCCAAGGTCGTCAAATTGTTCAAGGTTCTGACCTACCAAAGAATAAAACCTTAAATTCTTACATTCCTGGTAGCGATGCTTACTTAGTTGATCTGCATCGCGAAGAGTTCGAGTTTGGTGACGCAGTTTCATATTCAATGGTTCCAACAGTTCATTCATCTGATCCGGAAACAATCTTCAAAACTCTTTACACTCAGAAGGAGTCAATTGAATTTGCCAAGAAGTTTGTTGCGCCTCAAGTATCTATCTCTCCAATTACCTTTTCTACTCGCGGAAATCCCGAGACTGGCCACCTGCGCGATAACCGCATCAACTTTGCTCAACCAGAAATGGCAGCCCAGATTAAAGAGTTATCCGCTGCCACTTGGACTTTAGGTTCTGTCTTTGCACTTGCGAGCGCCGGCGCATATTCAGGAACATGGCACGAACTCTTCGGCGAATTCGGAGTTATCTACAGCGAAGGTTCTGCAATTAAGTTTTCGCCAACATTTCACGCGTTGTCAGCGCTAGGCGCGCATCACGCCCATGAATTAACAATTGCAACTTCGCTGGATAGTTCATGGGTTGCCTTCGAAGACCGCGAATCACGAAAGATGGTTGTGGCTTCACAGCGCCCATGGAACGTCGACATAACTCCCAAGGCTTTAACCGGGTATAAATCGATTCAAAGCCTGCGCGCCGATGAGTGCGAAAAGGCGAGCCAGATTATGGATTGGTGGTCATATGCTGAGATAAATCCGCTAATTAGCGATATCCCGCTATCAATCACCCCCTTTGAAATACTGCTCCTGCGTGGCTAATTCGGCTTAATTACGCCCTTTTCTGCCGCTCGTAACGGTTCGGTAACGATCGAATTTTCGTCCAAAAACCCTTTTATTGCGGTGGGAGGCTATGTACTATCGGTATCGCTTGACCCCACCTATAGGAGGAAATACATATGGCAAAGCTTTTCTCACGCCGCACTGCAGCAGTTGTTGCTGTAGCCGCAGCGTCAATGCTTGTGCTTTCTGCATGTTCAAATAGCGACAGCGGAAGCGGAGACACTGTAAAGGTCTCACTAATTACTAAAGATCAGTCAAACCCATTCTTCGTTGCGATGATCAAGGGTGCAACTGAGAAGGCTGAAACTCTCGGCGTTGAACTAACTGTTACATCTGGTGTAGATGAGTCAGATTACGCAGGACAGATCACAGCGATTGAAAACGCAATCTCTGCAAAGCACGCTGGTATCTTGATCGTTCCAGTGTCAACAGAAGTTAACGCAGCGATCACAAAGGCACGCGAAGCAGGCCTTTACATCATCGCTCTTGACACAGCACCAGATCCTGCTGACATCGTAGATATCACTTTCGCAACAGATAACCGCGAAGCTGGTCTTCTAATCGGTCAGTGGACAGCTGCAAAGCTTGCTGGCAAGAAGGCAACAATTGCACTTCTCGACATCTTCGATGACCGCATTGTCTCTGTTGACTACATGCGTAACAACGGATTCCTTGCAGGTATGGGAATCGATGTTGCAGATCCAAACCGTATGGGTGACGAGCCTAAGAAGGGCAAGTACTCAGGCGGAGATTACGAGATCGTTGGAAACGTAGCGACAGGCGCTAACGAAGACGGCGGCCGTACAGGTATGGAACAACTTCTTGCTAAGAACAAGAACATCAACGTTGTTTACACAATCAACGAGCCAACAGCAATCGGTGCTTGTGCTGCAGCAGCTGCTGCTGGTATCAAGCTCGATGTAATGGTTTCTGTTGACGGTGGCGGCGCTGGTATCAACGCTGTTAAGTCAGGTTGCATCAATGCAACTTCACAGCAGTACCCATTGTTGATGGCTGACCTTGGTGTTCAAGCTATCTACGACATCGTGAAGAACGGTACAAAGCCATCTACTTCAGAAGGCCTTGACTTCTTCAACACCGGCGTGAAGTTGATTACTGATGACCCACAAGATGGCGTTCCATCAGAGACAACTGAATACGGTCTAGCAAACGCTTGGGGTTAATCCCAGCTCTTTAGTGAATAACTAAAGAAGAGTGTTTAAAGAGGGCGGCTGCTTCGGCAGTCGCCCTCTTTAACACAATCTATGAATTCAGTTATCTTTTTAGGATTAAGCAAAAGTAAGTTACAGTTCAAATAAATATTCGAAAGGACCACAAGTGAGTCAAGATACGACAAACTACGATGCGACGGCTGAGTTCCAAGGTCGCGCAACGTTTAGTCAGAAGATGCAGGCGGTTCTTCACAAGTATCCGTGGCTAAGCTCCACGATGGTGCTCGTAGTTGCATCAATTACCTTTAGTTTTTTCAATGAGAACTTCTTAACACCATCAAACTTCTCACTTATCTTGCAGCAGGTAGCGATCGTTGGCGCCGTTGCAACTGGTCAGACTCTTATCATTCTTACCGCGGGCATCGACCTTTCATGTGGTGCGATCGCGATCTTCTCTTCCATGGCAATGGCAAAACTTGTACAAGGCACACCTGCAGTTGATGGTGACGGTCTTTCAATCTGGATCGCCTTCCCGGCTGGTCTCTTGGTTGGAATGCTCGCCGGCGCAATTAACGGCGCTTTAGTAACTAAGGTCAAATTGCCACCGTTCATCGTAACTTTGGGAACTTACAACATCTTCCTTGCGCTAACACTTACCTTCACAAAGGGAACTGTTCCTGCAAATGAAATGCCTCCGTTCCTTCTTACTCTTGGAAACTTTGTAAATATCGGACCATTCCGAGTCACAACTGGTGTTCTCTTTATGATCGCTATGTACATCGTCTTGGCATTCGCTCTGCGCTACACAGCATGGGGCCGCCACGTATATGCAGTCGGTGATGACATTGATGCAGCACGCTTGGCAGGTATCTCCGTTAACCGCGTTCTTATGAGCGTTTACGTAGTAGCTGGTCTAACTTTCGCACTCGCTGCGTGGATCGTTATCGGTCGCGTAACAGTGGCTAGCCCAAATACTGGTGGTGATTTAAACCTCGATGCGATCACTGCGGTGGTAATCGGTGGAACTTCACTATTCGGTGGCCGCGGCACAATCTTCGGCTCACTAATCGGAGCGGTAATTGTGGGTGTTTTCCGTAACGGCCTAACACTTGCTGGCGTGGATCTCTACTTCCAGTTAATGGCGATCGGAATTCTCATTATCTTCGCTGTCTCGGTTGACCAATGGATCAGAAAGGCACGCAAATGAGTAAAGCTCCCGTTCTTCAAGCAGTTGGAGTAACCAAAGCCTATGGCCGCGTTATCGCACTTGATGGCGCAGATCTCGAACTCTTTCCTGGTGAAGTTCTCGCAGTTGTCGGCGATAACGGCGCAGGTAAATCAACGCTGATTAAATGTCTATCAGGAGCAGAAATTCCTGACGAGGGACAGATCATTCTTGATGGCCAAGAGATGTCATTTAAACGACCACAAGATGGCCGCCATGCCGGTATCGAAACTGTGTATCAGACACTTGCTGTTGCACCAGCTTTAGATATCGCATCAAACCTCTTCCTTGGTCGCGAAATGCGTAAGCCAGGACCACTCGGTTCTGTATTCCGCATGATCGATGGTGCTGGAATGCGCAAGGCTGCAAAGGAACATATTTCAGCACTTGGTATCGGAACTATCCAGAACATTTCACAGGCAGTTGAAACACTCTCTGGCGGTCAACGTCAGGCAGTTGCTGTTGCTCGCGCAGCAGCGTTTGGTCAGAAGTTAATCATTTTGGATGAACCAACTGCTGCTCTAGGTGTTCGTGAATCACGTCAGGTACTCAAGTTGATCGAGTCACTTCGTGAGCGCGGTATGCCAGTTATCTTGATTTCACACAACATGCCTCAGGTCTTTGAAGTTGCAGACCGCATCCAGGTTCAACGCCTCGGAAAGCGCGCTGCAGTTGTTACTCCAAAGTCCCACACCATGAACGATGTTGTTGCGATCATGACCGGTGCGATGACAGTTGATAAGAAAGACCAAGCGCTTTCTCCAGTACGTTAGTCGCTAGTAAAGATTGAAAGCAATGGCCACTCCGGTTCGCATCGAATCGGATGTGGTCATTGTTGGTTCTGGGATAGGTGGCGCCACAACTGCATTTGCCTTGGCGCAAAAGGGCGTTAAAACGCTGGTTTTAGAGCGTGGTGAGCGGATGCCCCGAGAGCCTGAAAATTGGTCACCTTCTGAAATATTTATGAAGACCCGTTACAAGCCAAATGAAAAATGGGTTGATGAAAAAGGCAAAGAGTTTGTTCCTGGTGTTCATTACTTCGTTGGTGGAAATAGCAAAGTTTATGGCGCATCACTGCCACGCTTTAGCCGTTATGACTTTGGCGCTATAAAGCATCAAGAAGGAATTTCGCCGGCTTGGCCATTTACCTACGATGATCTAGAACCTTTCTACTACAAAGCTGAAGAGCTCTACCGTGTACATGGAGATGCACAGAATATTTACGGTAACAACCGCACCACGCCATTTCCATACCCAGCGATGAAACATGAGCCATACGTAGAAGAGCTTGGTAAGCGCCTAAGTAAAGCCGGTGTTCACCCTCATTCAAACTCCATGGGTATCGATTTAGGTCCGGGCGGAAAATGTATTCGCTGTAAAACCTGCGATGGCTTTGTTTGTAAGTTAGATGCCAAGAGCGATGCCGAAGTAAATGCTCTAAACCCTGCCATCGCCACTGGAAATGTAACTCTGATGACTTCAGTACAGGTAAATCGCATTGTGCTTAACGCTGATGGAAAGTCAGTCAGCCATCTTGAAGCAACAAAAGGCGATGAAGCGCTGGAGATTTATGGCAAGAAATTTGTAATCTCAGCCGGTTCAGTAAACACCGCAGCGCTGCTGCTTCGTTCTGGCGTTGCTAACTCATCAGATCAAGTTGGCCGTAACTTCATGATGCATAACAACAGCCATATCGCAGCCGTGGATATGCGCCGCAAGAACGATGTCACATTCCAGAAGACGCTCTCCTTCACCGATTGGTATCTCGATGGTGGCAAGGGTTATCCACTTGGCGCCGTACAGTTAATCGGCAAGGTTCAAGGCATCATGATGAAATCTTTTGCTAAGCGAGTTCCGCTGCCGCTACTTAATTTGGTCTCCGATCACAGCGTGGAGTTTGTGGTTATGTCTGAGGATCTGCCACACCCAGATAACCGCGTAACTATTGATAAAAACGGCGCAATCAAGATTGTTCGTAAATCAGTTGGAATGAAGACCCACTTTGAACTTCTGCGCCGGGCTAAGAAAGTGCTTCGCAAAACTGGTTACCAAGCAATCTTCAGACAGCCCTTTGATATTTCTATGAACTCGCATCAATGTGGAACTACCGTTGCCGGAAATGATCCCCACACCAGCGTTGTGGATGGCTACTGTCGCAGCCACGATCACCACAATCTTTATCTAATTGATGGTGGTTTCTTTCCGTCGTCTGCAGCGATGAACCCAGCGCTGACAATCGCAGCACAGGCTTTGCGCGTTGTTGAGCAATCAGATCTAGCTAAAGTTTAAGCAAGCCCCAAAACGCGCAATAACTCATCATTTAAATCTTTAGCATCCACATCTACGCCGGTCCAATACTTAATTCCAATAACCGCTTGGTTAACAACCATTCCCAAGCCTTGCAAGGTTGTTGCTCCGCGCTTGCCTGCTTCATCTAAGAAGTAAGTCTGTGGTGGATTAACGATTACATCGGCAGCCAACATTCCTGGGCGAATAGATTCGAAATCAATATCCTGCTTGCCTTCAGTATTAACCATTCCCATTGAGGTTGAGTTAATTACAACTTCGGCATCTTGTGGGATTGAATAAGTCTTATTCCATTCTACAAATTCAGCGCTAGCTGAAGTCTTATCGTTGAGCAGCGCAGTTAGCTCTTCACCGCGAGCGCGTGAACGATTGACCACGTAAAACTTCGTTGCGCCAGCGAGCGCGAGTTCGACTGCAATTGCGCGCGCTGCCCCACCTGCACCGAGCAGAACAATTGTCTTACCGGTTGCGGGAGTAATCTCCAGAAACGATTTTAGGAATCCTTTGCCATCGGTATTTTCACCGATCAGCCTGCCGTCGCGATTGACCGCGCAGTTAACCGCACCAATAAGCGCTGCGGACTCCCCCAACCCATCTAGATACTTAATAACTTCGACCTTGTGAGGGATAGAGCAGTTAAAACCCTTCCAATTCATCGCTCTGGCGCCTTTTACCGCCGCTTCCAATTGGTCTGGGTTCACTTCACAATTGACGTAGCGATAGTGGAGGTTATTGGCCTTGTATGAGGCCTCCACCATGGCAACTGTTGGGTTGGAGTCCGAACCCTGAGAAAAGCTTCCAGTTAATTCATGTCGAAAAGATCCGCCGATATCCATGGTCATGTTCAGACCATACCTTGCAAGTTATGATCAGCCAATGACCACTTCATTCTTAAAGCGCATTGCATCCGCACCTATTTCATGGGGAATCTGTGAAGTACCGGGTTGGGGCGCAATGTTGCCGACTAAGCGCGTGCTCTCAGAGATGACCAGTCTTGGCCTACCTGCAACCGAACTCGGTGCACCAGGTTTCTTCTCTGATGACTCTGCAGAACTTAAAGATCAGTTGGCAGAATTCAATATGTCGATGATCGGTGGATTCACACCTGTTGTGCTGCATGACAAGTCACAAGAAAAAGCAACCATTGAAATGGCTCTCACCACTAGCAAGAAGTTTCAAGAGATCGGTGCAACTCACTTTGTCTCTTGCCCTGTTCAAACTTGGGACTGGGCCAACCCTGAAGAGTTAAGCAAAGATGAAGTTACGCAATTCTTTAAGATGCTCGCTGAGGTAGATCAGATCTGTAAAGATCACGGACTTGTACAAGTTGTTCACCCACACCTGCAAACTGTTGTTGAGACTAAAAAAGATATTGATATGGTGGTCGATAACTCTGATGTTATGTGGTGCCTTGATACCGGTCACATGACCATCGGCGGACAAGACACAGTTGAGTTTGCAAAGAAGTACGCCAGCCGCGTTGGACACGTTCACCTTAAAGATGTAAATATGAAATCTGTGCCACCAGTTCTATCCCGCCAGCAGAGCATCATGGAAGGTGTACAAAAAGGTTTGTTTACACCTCTCGGGCAAGGCGATGTTCCGATTCTCGAGACAATTCTCGCGCTGGAAGCGGCCGGTTATCAGGGTTGGTACGTCATCGAACAAGATGTCGCAATCACCGGTGAGATGCCAGGTTTAGGTGAAGGACCAATTAGCGGAATGAAGCAATCAGTTGATTATCTTCATAACGTTGTTGCTCCCGCACTAGCAAAAATCGGTAGATAAAAATTGCAACAGATAAATCCTATTGTTTTACCAGATGATTTCTCAGTTGGCCACTATGCCGCTGAAATCATCTTCACCGAGTTAGTTCGCGCTAAATCGGAAGGACGCCCATTTGTTCTGGGTTGCCCAGGCGGACGCACTCCACGCAGCACATACAACGCTCTTGCCACCATGATCAAAGCCGCCAAGCAAGATATCTCCCATGTAGTTATCGCGATGATGGATGAATTCCTTCAAGAGAACTCTGATGGTACTTACTCAAATCACAGCGAAGGTAAACACTTTAGCTGTGCACGGTTTGCCAAATTAGAAATCTTTGATGTTCTCAATTCGGGAGCTCCAGAAGGTGGAAAAATTCCTGCAGAAAACGTGCGCTTTCCCGATGCCTCAGATCCACAAGGCTATGAAGATTACCTGCGCAAAGTCGGCGTGAACGTCTTTCTTATGGCTAGCGGTGGATCTGATGGCCACGTTGCATTTAATCCACCAGGGACTGAGAAAAGCGCACGCACTCGCATTGTGAGAATTGCAGATGAAACCAGGCAAGATAATTTAGGAACTTTTCCAGACTTTAAAGATGTAAGTGAAGTTCCAAAGTACGGAGTTAGCGTTGGTCCAACCACAATGATTGATGTCTCTGAAATTGTGATCATGGAGCTAATCGGAGCTCATAAAAATAAAGCCTTTAAACGTATCTCGGCGGCAACTGGATATGAAAGTGATTGGCCATCAACAGTTGTGCGCGAATGTAAGGATTACTACATTCTTGTCGACAAGGCTGCGGCTAGCTCTTAATTAGCTGCGATTGCTGCGCCAATTACTGCAGCGTTGCTTCCGGCAACTGAGTTAATGACTTCGGGAGCTTTTCTACGCTTGGTCACATTCTTTTCGTAACTAGCTAGAACTAATCTGCGATACAAATCGCTTCCAAGCCACAAGCCTCCACCAATAACGATCTTTGCCGGATCTAGATAATCAACCATTGCAGCTAAAGATTTCCCTAATACGCTTGCTGCAGAGTCAACAATCTCTTTTGCAATTGGATCCTTTTCGTATTGGGCAAAGACAGTTTCAGCACTTGTCACATCCGCCCCCGTCGCCTTTTGGTAGCGACGAGCAATTCCTAGCCCAGATGAGAATTGCTCAAGGATCGGGCTCTCTTGCGAGTTATCAATCTGTGTAATTCCAAAACCGATTGCCTCACCGGTCGCCCCAGTCCAAGGTTTTCCACCGATGACCAGCGCGTGCGAGATTCCTGAACTAACTGTTACAAATAAGAAATCTTTAACATCTGCCGCGCGTGATTCAGCTAAAGCCATGGCGCGCACATCAGATTCGATAGTCCAAGCAAAGCCGGTTAGTGCAGCAAAATCTTCTTTCGGCTGCACAGACCAAGCGATCTGATCTTTACTATTTAACAGTTGATCTGGGGTTACATATTCGGCAAAGCATGCGCCGCCTTTGGTAACTTCCAAATTCTTCTCTTTAGCTACCTGCAACAGCTCTTTAATCAAACCCTTTGTTATCGCCAAATCTGGATCGGCATCTCCGTAAAGGGCGGTTCTTGCCGGAACAATCTCGTTATGCAGGATTTCAAATGATTCACTTACTAGCGCACCAGAAATTTTGGAGGCCCCGACATCTATTGCGAGGGTGGCCTTAGTCGAATTCATAATTGATAAGAATAGTCCCTATCCGTTAGAAAGGCTTTTGAGTAGACTAACCATCAATAATTTATCTTTTACAACTAGGGAGTCTTTCGTGTCTGATATTCGTGTTGGAGTAATCGGTGTTGGAATCATGGGCGCAGGACATGCGCGTTATATAACTGATTCAGTAGATGGCGCAGTGGTTACAGCCTTCTTCGATCTTGATGCCGCACGTATGGATGCACTCGCTAAAGAGCTCTCTGCCAAGTCTGGCGCAACGATCAACATGCACTCATCAGTTGATGCGCTCGTAAATGATCCAACTGTTGATGCAGTAATCATCTGTTCTCCCGATGGTCTGCACCCAGAACACCTAGAACTCTGCGTTAAAGCAAAGAAGCCAACTCTCTGTGAGAAGCCTCTTGCGCCTCGTCTAGAAGATGCCAAGAAGATCGCTGAAATCGTAAAGTCTTCAGGCGTTCCCGTTGCGCTCGGCTTTATGCGCCGCTTTGATCCAGGTTATGTTCAAATGAAGAAGGAAATCCAGTCAGGCAAGTACGGCGAAGTTATTCAAATTCGCGCAGTAAGCCGCAACGTTTCTTCGCCTGGCGCAACAACTGCCGGCATGATCTCAAACTCTGCAGTTCACGAATTTGATATCGCGCGCTGGTTGCTCGAAGAAGAGTTCACAACCGTTTCAGTTGCCTACGCAAAGAAGACTTCTCACGCTAACCCTGATATTCAAGATGCGATCAGCATCTTGGCCCACACCGAATCCGGCGTGCTTATGACGGTAGATAACTGCGCAAATAGCACCTACGGCTACGACGTCCGTGTTGAAGTATTAATGCAGAACGGTTCTCTCGAGCTAAACAATCTTGGAGATCTGACTATCTCATTTGGTTTCGAACTTCCCGGTCGTAAAGCTGGACGTTTGCACGATAACTGGATTGGCCGCTTTACAGATGCTTACATCGGCGAATTACGTGCATGGGTTGCCTCAATTAAAGATGGCGCTGTAAATCCAAACCTTGCAACTGTCGATGATGGCATCGCCGCAAGCATCGCGTGCGAAAAAGGAATTGCCTCGCTCTAGGATTGCTGCTGCATAGACCAGAGCGTCCAAATATGTGTACGCACCGTTAGCGGTTGACGCATGATTTGTACGATCTGGAAGGCAACATCATCTGGGCGCAAGTAACTAGCAAGCTTTGGTTCACCTGCTGTACGTCCAGCTTCAATCGCAAATTGAGTATCTGTTCCTGCAGGACATACCAACGCTACGCGCACACCTTTTTCGCGAAGTTCGCGATCGAGTCCGCCTGCGAAACCAACCTGGGCATGCTTAGTTCCGGCATAGATTGATTCATCTCCGCCGCCACGGAAGCCCGCAACCGATGAAACCATGATGATATCGCCAGCTTTTTTAGCAAGCATCGTTGGAAGCGTCGCACGAACAATATGCACGCTGCCTTCGTAGTTGGTGCGCATCATGCGATTAACTTCATCATCGCTGTAATCAAGAACAGATCCATACATACCAATGCCGGCATTCGGTACTACGCAATCAATTGTGCCAAATGCATCTAAGGCCTTCTTCGCAACGGCGCGAGCAACATCTGGAATCGATGAATCTCCCGCTAAATATGCAGCGTTATCGGCACCTAGAGATGCAACCATCTCCTGCAGTTTTGCTTCATTGCGCGCATTTAGAACTACCTTGCAACCCAATTCAACAAGTTGCTTAGCTGCTGCAGCACCAATTCCGGTTGTTGCGCCAGTGATTACTACTACTGAACCTTTGATATCTCTTAGTTGATAAGTCATGCAGGAATACTAAGACAGGCGTCAACTAATTTCTAGAGGGCATCCATAACGGTAATGGTCTCGCCGAAGACATAGTTCGGGCCGATTGCCTGCCATGCCTTGCTGTTCTCATTAACCATGTGGGCATCCCAAGATGGGCGATCGCTCCAGATCTCCCAGACATTCACAACATCTGGCTTTTGGGTATCGCGGTAGATATCAATAAATTCGCAACCCGCTTCAGTGCGGATTACAGCGATGTGGCTTTTGAGTTTGGAAACAAACTCATCAAATTGGCCGGGCTTTACATTTACTTCCACGAATAAAAATACTTTGCTCATATCCCCAACGGTATCTCTTATCGATTTAAATAAAAAGAAAAGCCTTCCGGTGTGAAAGGCACCGAAAGGCTCATCTCGTGCGCGCGAAGGGATTCGAACCCCTAACCTTCTGATCCGTAGTCAGATGCTCTATCCGTTGAGCTACGCACGCCAGACTGTGAATACTACAACCTTTTCAAATACCGCCCAAACTAAGTAATTCCTCGCGTGTAACCGCCTTGCGACGAGGCTTACCTAAAGGCTCACCAGCCGCTATTTCTGCCGCGTTTATCGCTTCCCAATTTGCTTGCGAAATAACTTTATTGGCTGGCAATATCTCAGCTATATCGCCACCGCTCTTTGCGCCCTTTAAATCTTCAACTAATAACTTCATTACATCTGCAGCATCAGATTTATTTGTTCCGATAACACCTGATGGGCCGCGCTTTGCCCAGCCCACAACGTACGTGTTTTCGCTTACTCGGCCTTCGTTATTTACGACTTTTCCGCGCTCGTATGGAATTCCTGGGATGCTCGCTGCTTCATAGCCAATCGCGGTAATAACTAAGCCGCACTTGATTGAAAACTTCTCATCGCTGCCAGTCTTCTGGAATACAACTTCTTCTACTTTTCCACCACCTTTGATCTCAACTGGTGTTGCCAAGAATTGAAACTTCATTGTGCGATCGTGGTTGGTTGCCTCTTTTTCAGAGATCAATAACATCGCATCCAAATTGCTCTTAATGTCTTTTTCAATCTCAATTCCAGCGCGCTCGATCGCAGCTTCAATATCTGGCTTAGCCATCAAGACATTGGTGTGCTCGAGCTTTGGTAATTCTCGAAGCTCGGGTGATGTAAAGGCCGCGTGCTCTGGTCCACGGCGCGCGCTAATTACAACTTCACGGATCGCTGATTCTTTAAGGGCATCGATCGCATGATCTGCGGTATCTGTTGGATCTAACTCACTTGGTTCTAGCGCCAACATACGCGCTACATCCATGGCCACGTTTCCGGCGCCGATTACAACCGCGGTGGTGCAATTTAAATCAATTTTGAAATTTGCAAAATCTGGGTGTGCGTTATACCAAGGCACAAATTGGGCAGCAGAGATTGATCCCGGTAGATCTTCACCAGGGATGCCTAACTTCTTACCAATTGACGAGCCTGTAGCAATAACAACCGCGTCATACATCTCTTTCAACTGCTCAATCGATATATCTGTACCAAGCTCTACTCCACCAAATAAACGGAAGTTTCCTGCAGTCGCGATCTTCTCGAAGACCTTGGCCACGGTTTTAATCTTTGGGTGATCGGGGGCAACGCCGCTTCGCACCAAGCCCCATGGAGTTGGCAGGCGTTCGATCATGTCGATAGAAAATTGCAGTTCATCTGTCTGCAGATTCTGAAGTGCTTGCGCTGCAAAGTAGCCGGCCGGACCTGCGCCAACGATCGCTACTTTGTATGCGGACATAAGTTAAGTCTATTGCAAAAAAATTAACTTCATCCGCTGTTTTCCCCTACAGCGAAGTAGCTAGGTTCTCTAACCGAATATTTTCACCGTGAAAATTCACTGCGAGTCCTTTAGATGTCATGGAAACTGACTTTACTTTTAGGCCTTGTGGAACGGTGAGGTATCTAACGCTACGGTTCTTAATCTGGTCCTGAATGTCAGCGGGTAGTGACGAGGCTGGAATGGGACTTCCCATGAAAGATATGCTTTTAACCTGCAAGAAGATCTGGTTATTTGCATACTTTGGTACAAGCAAAGCTTTACCAAGTCCACCAGCTCCTACAGATATCTGTAAAGCGTTATCGACAATCTCAGCATCGTTAAACCCAGAATCTTCTAACAACTTAAATATAGGAATCGTGGTTGTGATATCCAAAGACCCGATCTGCGTAGATTTAGATTTACTTATATTTTTGGCAGATATAGCAAGAGATGTTTTTGTGCCACTTCCTTTTAAAAGATATTCTTCAATATCAATCTGGACTGCCTTGATTTCATCTGAACTCAAATCACTTGGGATATCAAGTAGAGGAATTGACGCGCTAATGCCAGAAGCGCTTGGCAATTGTTGTTCTACTCGTGATTCAATTTTTGAAGAGATGACTTTTTCCGTAGTTATCGCACCAACACCTAGAACTAGTGCAATTCCTGCGATCGCAATACGTGCTGCTGATCTCCGTCTCATTTGATGGAGGATAGTCTGGGAATATGTGAAAACACTTAAAGAAGCCAGTAGATGCACGCAGAAAAGCAGGCGAGGAAATTTTAACTTCTGAAGGGTTTTACCCCTTACCTCGTTAGCAGTGTGGCGCAGCTAGCGGGGTTAAATAAACTAATTAACCACGCCAAGATTGATTTAACGGACGACCTTCCGCATAACCTGATGCAGATTGAATTCCAACGACCGCGCGTTCGGCAAACTCTTCTAGCGATCTGGCACCTGCATATGTGCAAGATGAGCGAAGTCCAGAAATAATTTCATCAATTAAATCTTCAACTCCAGGACGTGTTGGATCTAGATACATCTTTGAAGAGGATATTCCTTCTTCAAATAAGGCTTTTCGAGCACGATCAAAGGCATCTTCTTTAGATGTACGTGCGGCTACTGCGCGCTTAGATGCCATACCGAATGATTCTTTATAGGCACGTCCCGCGCTGTCGCGAAGAAGATCACCAGGTGATTCATATGTTCCGGCAAACCAAGAACCGATCATTACTTGTGATGCGCCAGCTGCAAGTGCGAGCGCAACGTCACGAGGGTGGCGAACGCCGCCATCTGCCCAAACATGCTTGCCGAGTTTCTTTGCTTCGGCTGCACATTCAAGTACTGCGGAAAATTGTGGGCGGCCAACGCCTGTCTGCATACGTGTTGTACACATTGCACCTGGTCCTACGCCAACTTTAATGATGTCAGCGCCTGCGGCGATGAGGTCACGAACGCCTTCTGCTGTAACAACGTTTCCCGCAACGATTGGTACACCTAAGTTCAGTTTCTTAATAATCTGTAGCGCTTCGATCATCTTCTTCTGATGGCCATGTGCAGTGTCTACAACAAGGACATCTGCGCCAAAAGAAACTAACTTCGCAGCTTTTTCTGCGATATCCCCGTTAATGCCAACAGCGGCTGCAATTCGTAATCGAGCCATTGAATCTAAAGCAGGCTTATATAAAGTGGCGCGCAGTGCTCCCGTGCGAGTTACGATTCCAACGAGTTCGCCATTTGCAGATACAACTGGTGCAACAGTTCGCACCTTTTCGTTTAGAAAATCGAATGCCTGTCGGGGATCAAGTGTGTCTGGCATGGTGGTCAGCTCTTGTGTCATTACTTGACCAAGTTGTGTAAATCGATCAACGCTATGAAGATCATCTTCGGTAATAATTCCAACTGGCTTCTTGCCTTCAACAATAACAATGGCGCCATGTGCGCGCTTATTAATCAAACTTGTTGCATCTGCAACTGTTTGTTGTGGGGTCAAAGTAATAGGAGTTTCAAAGAATGAATGGCTAGCTTTAACTGAGGCGATCACATCTTCAACAACGGCCAGCGGAATATCTTGCGGAATAACCACAATTCCACCACGACGTGCGACAGTCTCGGCCATGCGTCGACCTGCGATTGCAGTCATGTTTGCAACAACTAACGGAATGGTTGTTCCGGTGCCGTCCTGAGTATCTAGGTCGACCTCCATGCGGCTGGATATCTCTGAATTAGAGGGAGCCATAAAGACGTCGTCATAAGTAAGGTCGAATTGTGGCTCAGTTATAAAACGCATGGAATGAACCTAACTCTTGTAGCCAATTTAATGAGCGGAGACGAGGAGATTTGAACTCCTGAAGGGTTTAACCCCTTACCTCGTTAGCAGTGAGGCGCACTCGACCGGGCTATGCGACGTCTCCAAGTACAGGTGTGAGTTTACAGGTAGATGACTACCGCGTGAAACGCTTCTCTTGCATCAAGGCATCCCAGATAACCGCCTGTGCGGCCAGCGCATCTTGCGAGTTCTGAGCCTGATTTAAGGCTGCTATATCTACGCGATCACAGACTTCTTCAAGGTAGGTAATAACTTCGATGCTGCGAGTAAGTGCGCGCACTGGATCTTCGCGGAATGGGAATTGATCAAGTAACACTGGATCAGTCCAATTGATACTACGAAGCGCCAACATATATTCGATAGTTTCAAATAAATGCACAGATGCAACTGGTAGATCATCATCCCAGCCACGCCAGTTATCGTTTAACTCAGCGCTAACTAACTTGCCGTGGCGGTGGATAAGCAGAAGTGATTCAGCTGGAGTCTCTTGCGCCATAAGTGAGTGGC
>JBIIUL010000036.1:0-9448 GCA_044340015.1 Candidatus Planktophila sp. | reverse complement strand
CAGAGATTTTATGGCACTTGGCGTATCTAGATCATTTGCCAGAGCAGTTATAACCTCATTAATCGTACTCTCCGTTGGTGCAACTTCCATCCGCGATAGAGCTACACGAAGTTGATCCAAAAGAGTTCCTGCCTTGATTAGGTCGTTCTCGTTCCACATGTGATCAGTGCGATAGTGCTGGCTAAGCAGAGCTAGACGTATCGCCATCGCATCATGACCTTGTTTTAGTAAGTTAGAGATGAGAACGAGGTTGCCCTTCGATTTACTCATCTTCTCGTCATCAAGACCGATCATTCCTGCATGCACATAATGGGTTGCAAATTCACGGCCGTTGATCATCTTCGATTGCGCAGCCGACATTTCATGATGCGGGAAAATCAGATCACTTCCTCCACCTTGAATATCTATGGAGGTCAGATCTCCATCTGCAATATCTAGGTAGTTCAGCGCGATAGCGCAACATTCGATATGCCAACCGGGTCGACCGATCCCGAACTCACTCGCCCATCCGGGCTCATCCGGGCGCTGTGATAACCAGAGGAGAGCATCGAGAGGATCTTTCTTGCCTGCTCTGTCAGGGTCGCCACCGCGTTGTGAGAATATTTCGATCATTTCAGATTCGGATAGGTGCGAACGTTTCCCAAAATCAGAATCACTTCTAACTTCAAAGTAAAGATCGTGGTCGACGTTATAGACCGTCCCCTTTGCCTGCAGAACTTTAATTGCGGCGAGAACTTGTGGAATCGCTTCAACCGCACCAATGTAATGTGTTGGTGGAATTACATGTAGGGCGACCATGTCCGATTTAAATAGTTCTATCTGCGAACGAGCGAGATCCTCCCAATTGACTCCATCGCGCGCTGCTCGTTCCAAGAGAGGATCATCTATATCAGTGATGTTCTCAACAAAATTCACTTGCGCGCCAGTTGCACGTAGGTACCGATTTACAAGATCAAAAGCCAGGTAGGTATTTGCATGCCCTAGATGTGTCGCATCGTATGGAGTGATTCCACAAACATACATTCGATATCTATTCTTTCGAACCAATGGTTTAACAGATTGGCTTGCCGAGTCGTGCAGCGAAAGATCTCCGAGTTTAAAGCGCGAATCCAGCGGAGGAATATAGAGATCTGACCAGGTCTTCATAGCCTCATCTTAGAACGGTGGCCAAGGAACCGCAGGCCAGTCAGGGCTAGGTTCAGGAAAGCGCTTATCTGAGAGAAGCCGGTCAATTCGCGAGATAGTTGCAGCAAGTTCTTCCTCTTCGATCAAACCAAGTACTACATCTCGTTTCTCGGTTGCAATTAACATCTTCGCAAGGAGTAAGAGCTCTAATTCAGCGTCAGAGAAGGGTTGCTTCGCCCATTGCCATAGAACTGTGCGCAATTTATCTTCAGCGTGAAAAGTAACTCCATGATCGCAACCATAAACAGCGCCATCAGGAGTCGGAATCAAATGGCCAATTTTTCGATCTGTGTTGTTCGTCATTAAATCAAGTAGCGCAATCTTGCGAAGTTCCGAATTATCTTCTCTGAAAAAATCCATCAAATCCACGGTCTCATCGATATCTATCCAAAGTTGAACCATGCCCGTGCCATATGGTCCATCACGTAAAACTGTTGGTGGGACAAGATGCAGTCCCAGCCAATGGCTTATTAAAAAGGTTAGGTATTCGCGATTGGCTAACGTCCCATCCGGAAAATCCCACAATGGGCGTTCGCCAGCAATTGGTTTATAGATACAAGTAAGAGTTCTCCCCTTAGTTTCGCATCTGGCATACAAGGTCGCGTTAGATGCATCTACTAATCTCCCCGAAATTGAAATCTCACCATGGCTAAGATCTTTTAGATATTCTTCAATTTCGTTAGCACCAAGATTACTCATCGGCGATATCCATTGGCACGTGGGCAGAGATGGCCACTTGGGTCTATTGGACCTCCACAGAATGGGCACGGTGCTCGTCCGGCCCCAACAACGGCTATTGCACGTTTTGCGAAACTTTCGGCGTAACCCAAAGGGATCAACACCCTCAAAATATCCTGGCTATCTGCAATCTCCATCAACAACTCTTCCTCTTCAGGAGATTGGTTCTCTGAGATCGCCTGTAGATCTATCTCTATCATCTTGCGATCCGAGAGATAAGCCAGACCGATTACTCCAACTCGGAACTCTTCATCTATTGGCGTCTCCAGCGGTTGATCATCTCGCTCTACGCGTTCAAAAGTTATTAACGGTTCGGATGATCTAACCTCTCGCAAAATCTGCTGTGTGCGTTCGGCAAGGGCTGCGACTTGGGCTTTCTCTAATGAAACAGATACCAAACGTGAACCGGAACGAGCTTGGAGAAAGAAGGTGCGCTCCCCTGGAACGCCAACTGTTCCAGCGACGAAGCGATCTGCTGGATCAAAGAGAAAGATCTGTCCGCTCATCCTTTACCTTTGCGCCCTGATCCCCCACCAAGTAGAGCCGAAACGCCCTTCTTCTTGAAACTCTCTTCATTCAGAAATGCCGTGATGGGCGCAGTGGTGCTATTTAACGTGAGAACGCGATAGTCGGAGCCGTTAAAGTCCAGAACAGTAATTGAAGCAGGATCAATAACGATCTTCTGAAAATGATCTAAGTGTGCGCCCAATACGCTCGCCACGATTGACTTGATTACATCACCGTGACTGACCAAAAGTTTTGCCCCACGACCCGAAGTGTTAGCCGCGTTATTTAGCGCCCGCATCGCTCTGGCCTGAACATCAAGAAGACCTTCGCCGCCCGGAAAGTACATGGCGCTTGGGTTATTTTGGACCGTCTTCCACGCTTTATCTCTTGAGAGAATCGCTAACTTTTTTCCAGTCCATTTACCGTAATCAACCTCAACTAGATCGTTCTCAATTTCGACTCTCGGTTTTACACCGTTTCCCTTCGACAACTGCGCTAGCAAAGGCTCGATAGTTTGAGCACAGCGTTCCATCGGACTTACTCTGATCAACGAAAAATCTATCCCTTTAATTCTCTTAGCTACCTCGATTGATTCTTTATTTCCACGATCTGAGAGATTTACACCTGGCGCTCTTCCGGCGAGGATCGCTTTGGCGTTGGCAGATGAGTGTGCATGGCGCAATAAAACTATCCGTGTCATGTTAGAAGGTTATCCGCAAATTTCATTTGCGTCTTGCTAAGGTGGCCGCCATGGAACTTCGTCGTGCAGGCAGATCAGGGCTCTCGCTTTCCCGCCTTGCTTTAGGAACTATGACCTGGGGACGCGATACCGATACCCACGAAGCCGCCGATCAAGCACGCGCCTTTATCGATTCCGGTGGCAACTACATCGATTCCGCTAGCCACTATGGCGATGGAGATGCCGAGCGCGTAATAGGTGGACTAATCGGAACGCTCTTTAAGCGCGAAGATGTCGTCATTTCAACCAAGGCTGGTTCTTCTTACATAGATGGATCACTGGTAACCGATAACTCGCGCACATCCTTAATGAGTTCTCTCGATAAATCACTAACCCGACTAGGCACCAGCTATGTAGATATCTGGATGATTCAAAGTTGGGATGGCTCTGCACAGTTAGAAGATGCGCTCTCGGCTCTAGATTGGGCATATACATCTGGTCGCGCTCGATATGTTGGCATCTCAAACTTCAGCGGTTGGCAGAGCGCACGCGCCATTTCTTTGCAAGAGGCCAATAGTAGTAAGGCGCCTCTTGCGGTAATGCAGAATGAATTTTCGCTTCTCAATCGCGGCGTAGAAAATGATTCACTGCAATGTTCTCGCCATCTAGAAACTGGATTTATCGCCTGGTCACCTCTGGGTCGCGGCGTTCTAACCGGAAAATATCGCAACGGAATTCCGGCAGACTCCCGAGCAGCAACTCCACACTTTGCTCCCTTTATAGAACCGTATTTGAACGATCGATCGCGCCGCATAGTTGAAGCTGTATGTGTAGCGGCGCAAGGACTTGGATACTCACCTCTAGAAGTTGCACTCGCCTGGGTTAGAGATTTCCCAGGTGTTACTAGCTCGATAGTTGGAGCGCGTACGGCGGCGCAACTTCAAGGAATATTGGCAAGTGAAGAGATAGAGCTACCAGATGTCGTGCGAACTGCTCTTAACGAAGTATCAGCAACTCTCTAAAAAGTCGCTCAGTACTCGAACGCCAAAGCGCAGTCCATCAATCGGAACTCGCTCATCTACGCCGTGAAATAGAGACATAAAATCTAGATCCGCTGGTAAGCGCAGTGGAGAGAAACCATAACCAACTATTCCGATCTCAGAGAGCGCCTTATTATCGGTTCCACCGCTCATTAAGTATGGGACTGGAATCCCTTCGGGATCGTGGGCAAGTATCGCCGCCTTCATTGCCTCAACTAGCGGTGCATCGAAATTAACTTCTAGCGCAATATCGTGAGAGATGGTTTCGATTGAAATATCTGGACCAACGATTGCTCGGACGGTGTCATTTAACTCAGATTCATATCCAGGTAAGAAACGTCCATCGATAACTGCACTAGCCGTTCCTGGAATCACATTTGCTTTGTATCCTGCCTCCAACATTGTTGGATTGGCAGTGTTCTGCAAGGTTGCTCCTATCATGCGAGCCGTTGAACCAATCTCTTTCAGTAGTGGACGCAGATCTTTCTCGTCATATACCTTGCCCGTCACGCGAGCTATCTCTTTAAATAAATCTCTTACCGTCTTTGTATACCGCTGCGGCCATTCGTATCTACCAATCTTTGCGACTGCTTCTGTAAGGGCAGTTAGCGCATTTTCGTCATTCATCATCGATCCATGGCCAGCACGCCCTTGCGCTGTCAACTTCATCCAATGGATTCCTTTCTGAGCAGCCTCTATAAAATAGAGGCGTTTGCCATCGGCAACAGTTACAGAAAAACCACCAACTTCTGAAATCGCTTCTGAACATCCCGCGAAAACTTCAGGGTGGTTCGCCGTCATCCAACGAGAACCAAAGGTCATTCCGGCTTCTTCATCGGCAAAGAAGGCGAGAACTATGTCGCGTTCTGGAACATAACCGCGTTGCGCCCAATCTCGCACTATCGCCAGGATCATTGCATCGACATTTTTCATATCGACTGCGCCGCGTCCCCAAATACAACCGTCTTTAATTTCACCTGCGAATGGATCCACCGACCAATCGGCTGCATTTGCAGGGACTACATCGATATGCCCGTGGACAACTAGTCCTGGTTTATCAGGATTACTCCCTTCAATTCGCGCCACCACATTGCATCGCTTAGGTGCAGACTCATAAATTTTCGCTTCAATTCCAACATCTGCGAGTGAGGCAACAATGTAATTAGCCACCGCTTCTTCGTCACCGCGTCCTTCGCCAAAGTTCACACTAGGAATTCTGATTAAATCCTGGCAGATACGAATAGCTTCGTCTTCTAATTTTATTTTCTCGCTCATGCCGCCATTCTCCCCCACATTTGCCCGAAATAGACCCTGCTTTTGCTTCGATGCTTCTGCGTTGCTATCGTTTGCAGCACACTGGTCCGGGTGGCGGAATTGGCAGACGCGCTAGCTTGAGGTGTTAGTGCCCGCAAGGGCTTAGGGGTTCAAGTCCCCTCTCGGACACGTTTAATGTGGTGGAATTGGACCGTTATGAAGTTAGAAGACGCCCTCTCCCTCATCCGAGATATTCCAGATTATCCAAAGCCAGGAATCCTCTTCAAAGACATTACGCCGTTATTGGGCGATCCTGCCGCTTTCTCAACTGTCATAAAAGCCTTCGCCGATCAGATCGATGACGTTGATGTCATCGCTGGAATTGAAGCCCGCGGATTTATCTTCGCAGCAGCGATTGCGCTAGCCAAGGGAGCTGGGTTTGTTCCGTTTCGAAAGAGCGGAAAACTTCCCTTTGAGACCATCGGCGCAAAGTACGGTCTGGAATATGGCGAGGATGAGATAGAAGTTCATATTGATGCCTTTGCAGATGGAAAGTCTGTCGTCATCATCGATGATGTTCTAGCTACCGGTGGAACAATTGCCGCTGCTCTGGAGTTAGCCAATCGCAGCGGAGCTCATGTAAATTCTGTGCAAGTGCTCTTTGAAATATCTGGACTCGGCGGCAGAGAGTTGATCGCTAAACGATTTCCGAATGTCGAGATTAAATCGTTGGTTATCTCTTGAGTACAAAGGTACGAATCCACCAGATTCAAGCTCTGCGGGCTGTCGCCGCGACGCTGGTCGTTCTCTTCCACGCTAAATTAGCTCCTGGTGGATTTATTGGCGTAGATATCTTCTACGTGATCTCTGGTTACTTGATAACCGGCATCATCGTCAAAGAGATTACCCTTAGCGGTGCATTCAATTATCGAAACTTTTTCCTAAGGCGGGCGAAACGACTTTTACCTGCCTCGATCAGCGTTCTAGTTCTTACCGCTCTTGCCGCGTGGTTCTTTCTTCCACCTACGATTCGCTCCTCGCTCGGCCAGGATATCTTCGCCGCCTCCATTTATATCTCTAATTACCTATTCGCTTGGTGGCAAAACGATTACCAAAACCTTAATGCAACTCCTTCGCCAGTAATTCACTACTGGTCTCTGGCGGTCGAAGAACAGTTCTATCTCCTCTGGCCACTGATCATCTTTACCTTATGGAAAATGGGACGCCAACGACTTGTTTTTCGTGGAGTTCTTGCAATCACTATCGCATCTTTTCTCTTCTCAATCTATCTAACCAATGCCGCACCTATCTGGGCTTTCTATAGCCTTCCAACTCGCGCTTGGGAGCTGGGCATCGGCGCGCTCTTGCTCTTTATTCCGAAGGAAGTGCTTGAAAAGAATTCCGTAACACGCACATTAATTGTTTGGCTATCTGCAATTTCACTTCTCTATGGTGTTATTCGCTTTAGCGATCGCACCCCCTTTCCCGGTATTGCTGCTCTTTATCCAACTCTGGCTACGGCTCTTCTTATCGCCCTGATTCGCGCTTGGCCACCGATTCTCAACGATTTTTCTCGCATGCGATTTGTTCAATGGCTGGGTGAAATCTCCTATCCGTTCTATCTATGGCACTGGCCATTGCTGGTAATCCCTAGCACTCGCTTCGGTCGCCCGCTAACTTTGGTTGAACGGCTCTTGTTAATCGCACTAACTGCGCTAGCTGCGGATTTAACTCATAGATTTATCGAAAAACCGTTCTCATTAAAGAAATTATCAAGTCGTCAGACCACAAATTTTGCCGTTGCGGCAACGCTCTCTGGAGTAATGGTCGCTAGCGCGATTCTGCTCACTACTGAAGATGAGATCTCGCTTCCGAATGGTCGCTCCATTTCAATCGCTGCGATAATGCAGAAGCCCAAAATTTACGACGATGAGTGCCATGCCAATTATGGCGACAAGACTTCTGGAGAGTGTCTCTACGGTGACAAAACTTCCGATCGGAAGATAGTTCTCTATGGCGATTCACACGCGGCACAATGGTTCCCCGCCCTTGAAAAGATCGCTAACGATGAAGGTATTGCCTTGATCAGCCTTACGAAATCTGCCTGCCCGGCTGTAGAAGTTACCCGCATTGAATCTGGTGCATTTAAGAATTCAGACTGTAACGCTTGGCGCAAGAATGCGATTGCACGAATTAAAGAGTTGAAACCTGAAGCGGTTCTCATGAGTAGCTTCCAACACTTTGAATATCCGAAGAGTTACTCATCGCGCGATCTCTGGTGGTTCGAAGGACAGCGCACTCTTTATCGAAGCCTCGTCGGTTCTTCACCTAAATTAATTTATATATCTGATACCCCCAAGCCTCAACGAGATATCCCTAGTTGTTTAGCAACGGCAAAGGCTGATGAATGCGATGGGAGCGAAAGGTCTGATCCTCGGGTAGCTGGTGGTTTTATCGCCCTAGATCCAACTCCGTTCCTTTGTGAAGATTCTTGTCCGGCGATCGTTGATGGAGTTGTCGCATATCGTGATGCCTCCCACATAAGCGTTGATATGAGCGCTGCTCTCTCCGATGAATTACGAGATTTCTTGAGGAGCAAAGGCGTCATATGAAGTCGATCTCGCCTTATTCCTTAATTAGATGCGAAGATGCACCCCGTGGCTGAGCTAATTTATTACTGCGGAACTATGGATAGTGGTAAATCCACGCTCGCCTTGCAGACTGCCCATAACCATAAGAGCCGCGGTCGCACCGGATTAATCTTCACAAGTAAAGACCGAGCTGGTTCGGGAGTTATCTCGTCTCGTCTTGGTCTTCAAAGCGCTGCGATCGAAGTTGACCCAGATCTAGATCTTCATAAATTAGTTGTAGAACGCTTATCGCTTGGTGATCGTATCGATTACATCATTTGTGATGAAGCCCAGTTCTATCAAGCAGAACAAATTGAGCAACTGGCAAAGATCGTTGATGGGTTAGGTATTGATGTTTTTGCCTTTGGAATTCTGGCCGATTTTCGGACCAAACTCTTTCCCGGATCAGCTCGATTGGTAGAACTTGCTGATCGAGTTAATACGCTACAAGTTGAAGCTCTCTGCTGGTGTGGCTCTAGAGCAACACATAATGCGAGAACTCTCGGCGGCGTAATGGTCACCGAAGGTGAACAAGTCGTTGTAGGTGACGTTGCAACAGGAGCGGAGGTGGCATACGAAGTGCTTTGCAGGCGCCACCATATGCGTCGTGTTACAGCGCGGGCATCTCGGGCAGGACATACTTCGCCGTTACCTTTACCATTTACAGAAACTGAATAAGCGACCACTCAAAGAACGAACATAGGGAGATAGAGATGAAAGTACGTGGATATGCAGCAATGACCGCCAAGGCACCACTTGCTCCCTGGGAGTTTGAACGTCGCGATCTTGGGGCGCACGATGTCGCTCTAGATATTAAATACTCAGGTATCTGTCACTCAGATATCCACCAAGCGCGCGAAGAATGGGGACCAGCGATTTTTCCTATGGTTCCGGGACACGAGATCGCTGGGGTTGTCTCGAGCGTCGGTTCTGCAGTAACCAAGTTTAAAGTTGGAGATCTGATCGGCGTCGGAGTATTCGTTGACTCATGTCGAGTATGCGAACCTTGCAAGAACGGTACTCAGCAATATTGCATAGAGGGAATGACCGGCACCTACAACCAATTAGAACGCGACGGAAAAACTCCAGCAATGGGTGGTTATTCAAATGTAATGGTCATTAATGAAGATTACGCAGTTACTATCCCTGCAAATCTTTCCCTAGATGGCGTAGCTCCACTGCTCTGCGCCGGAATCACTTTGTACTCACCAATTAAACATTGGAAGGCTGGCCCTGGAAAGAAAGTTGCAGTGATGGGTCTAGGCGGACTTGGCCACATGGGCGTTAAGTTTGCCGCCGCGATGGGGGCAGAAGTAACCGTCTTCTCACATTCTCCTTCTAAGGAAGCAGATGCCAAGGCGATGGGCGCACATCACTTTATTTCAACTAAGTCAGAGGGTTTCCATAACAAGTAC
>JBIIUL010000035.1:0-9632 GCA_044340015.1 Candidatus Planktophila sp. | reverse complement strand
GCCAGCTACGGAAACTGGGCCAAGGGCCAGAGCCGGACCATCTCCAATAAGGGCTTTGGCAAGGCGCGCCATTAACTCGGCGAGGTCCCACGTGGGATCTATCGCACGAATCTCTCGTTGTGACGTCTGCTCCATTGCACGCGTAGGCTATCGCTCGAAGTCGAAGATGGAGGAATCGTGAGCAAGCCGATCAAGCGTGAATTTGGTAACCGTTCTATCCCTGCCTGGGCAACTGGCGCGGGTGGAGAGAAATTTACAGATATCACCTATCAAGTAGCGGACGGCATGGCCAAGATCGCGATCAATCGACCAGAGGTGCGCAACGCATTTCGCCCTCAAACAATAATTGAATTACAGGAAGCATTCTCATTGGCGCGCGATAACTCTGAAGTCGGCGTAATTATCTTTACCGGTACCGGCGATGAAGCCTTCTGTTCTGGCGGAGATATCAGCGTGCGCGGAGATGATGGATATCTTGGCGAAGATCCATTGGCGCAAAAAGGTATCGGCCGCTTAAATGTTTTAGATCTACAAATTCAAATTCGTCGCACCCCTAAGCCAGTTGTTGCAATGGTTGCTGGCTGGGCCATTGGCGGTGGACATGTTCTGCACGTCGTCTGTGATTTAACAATCGCGGCAGATAACGCCAAGTTTGGTCAGACTGGACCAAAGGTTGGTTCATTCGACGGTGGTTATGGTTCAGGTTTACTTGCAGCAAGTGTTGGTCAGAAGAAGGCGCGCGAAATATGGTTTATGACTCGTCAATACGATGCGCAAGAGGCGCTCGCCATGGGACTTGTTAATACCGTTGTTCCACTTAAAGAACTTGAAGCCGAAACAGTTTCATGGTGCCGTGAGATGTTGCGCAATTCTCCACTTGCACTTCGCTTGCTGAAATCTTCGATGAACGCAGCCGATGACGGACTTGCTGGAATTCAACAACTTGCTGGTGATGCCACCCTGCTCTTCTACTTAAGCGAAGAAGGCCAAGAAGGCCGCGATGCTTACCAAGAAAAGCGCGCACCTGATTTCGGAAAGTTCCCGAAGCGTCCTTAACTTTGGCAAATTAAATATGTCGCAAGAACTCTTCTCCACGATGCGCGTGGTCGCGCTACCTACCAAGACCAACTTCCGCGGGATAAATATCCGCGAAGTTGCGCTTTTTCTAGGTGAAGCGGGTTGGGGAGAGTTTTCACCATTTCTGGAGTACCAACCAAGTGAGTGTGTCCCCTGGCTGCAATCTGCAATTGAAGCTGCAAGCAAGCCATGGCCAGAACTGAAGCGAAGCAAAGTAAAGGTAAATGGAACTATTCCTGCGCTGAATGCGCCAAAAGAAATCGAACAAATCGTCGAAACTTTTCCTGGCGTGAATACATTTAAAGTAAAGGTGGGCGATAACTTAAGTGAAGATATCGCTCGCCTAGCCAAAGTTCGCGCGCTTCGACCAAGCGCTAAATTGCGTATCGATGTAAATGGAAGTTGGAGCGTTGCAACTGCAGCCACTAACTTGCTAGCAATCTACGAAAACATTGGTGCAATTGAATACGTTGAACAACCTTGCCAGAGCGTTGAAGAGCTACGCGAGTTAAAGACAAAGTTAAAGGTGAATATTCCAATCGCTGGCGACGAAGTACTGAGAAAATCTGCCGATCCTTTTAAAGTTGATTTAAACGGAGCCGTTGATATCTTGGCGCTTAAAGTTCAACCACTCGGTGGAATTGCTCGCGCGCAGAAATTAGCACAGCACCACAATTTACCGATCGTCGTTTCTAGCGCCCTAGAAAGCGCTGTGGGAATTTCCCACGGATTAGCTTTGGCTTCCTCATTTAGTGAGATGAATTTTGATTGCGGACTTGCCACAGGCTCACTACTTTCAGCAAATATTGGCGATCATCCAATTGTTAACGGCGAAATTGAAGTAAAGCGGATTGACCCAAACTTCGAAGGTCTTGAAGTTTCACCAGAGAGATATAAATGGTGGCAAGATCGCCTCATGAAGACTTGGGAGCTAATCGCATGAACCAAGCCACTCAACTTGCTCGCGTAATCATTCGCCAAATTCTTGAGGCGGGAATAACCGATGCAGTTATTTCGCCGGGATCTCGTAACGCACCTTTATCTCTTGCACTCGTTGCGGCAGAAAAGCGCGGCTTGATTAAGTTACATATCCGCATCGACGAACGCACTGCCGCTTTCTACGCACTTGGTTTAGCAAAAGCCAGCAATCGTCCAGTGCCAGTTATCTGCACCAGCGGTACAGCCGTGGCGAATTACCATCCTGCCGTTCTTGAAGCCTCACACTCAAATGTTCCACTCTTTGTAATTACTGCAGATCGTCCTGCCGAACTACGTCGCACTGGTGCCAACCAAACTACAGAGCAAGCACGCATCTTTGGCAAAGCGGTTCGTTACTTCTCCGATGTATCTGGTGGGGCGTATCCGCTAGAACTTCCACTTAACGCACTACAAACTGGCCCAGTACATATCAATGTGCAATTTGAAGAACCACTTCTTGGTGACGGAGGCGATTCTTGGCTCGATGGTTTAAAGGTAAACCCACCAAAGGTCTTCGATCGCAAAAAAGCAGGAACTCTTGCTACGAAATCAACTCGCGGTTTATTGGTAATCGGACATGATCGCGGCGGACTGGAAGTCGCTGCAGTTAGCGCATTTATTGAGTCTCTCGGTTGGCCGGTAATAAGCGAAGATCCGTTGACTTTCTCGCAAGCCAACGCCCATGCCAGTTTATTTCTAACGGCAACGCCAATTGCTAAAGATTTAACCCCAGATACCGTGATCGTTATTGGCCGCACAACTCTGTCTAGATCAGTTAACGCACTTATTAAATCTGCACGTTCAACATTTGTTATCGATCCGCGCATTGCAACAGTGGATTCAGATCGCGCGGCAGATAAGCGCTTTACCGATCTTCCCGAACTTTATGTTGCGCCCGCCGATCCTGAATGGATCGCTAAATGGCAGAAGTATTCTGAACGTACTGCAAAAGTTGTAAAAGATATTTCAAGCTGGTCTGAACCACTTATCGCTCGTGAGATCGCAGCCAACCTTCCTTCAGATACCGCGCTGTTTATCGCATCATCGCGTCCAATAAGAGATCTCGAAGCCTTTGCAGCAGCGCGAACCGGCGTCATTACCTACGCCAATCGCGGACTTGCAGGTATTGATGGAAATATCTCCACCGCAACTGGGATTGCGACACATCACGGTTCGGCTATTGCAGTACTTGGAGATTTAGCTTTCTTACATGACTTAACTGGGTTAATTCATCACGACCAGATAAACCTCAAGATCTTCGTTGTAAATAACGACGGTGGTGGAATTTTCTCAACTCTGCCACAGCGAGGTGTTGAAGGATTTGAAGAAGTTTTTGGAACACCTCACGGTCTAGATCCCGCAGCGATTGCCAAATCCATGGGGATCAACGCAAAAACTATCGATAACGCCGCAGATTTAAGTAAAGAGATAACTGCACCAATTAAGGGGCTAAGCGTTGTAGTCCTGGATGTTCCTAACCGCGAAGCAAATGCCGATCAAATTAAAGATCTGGCAGAGAAGATGAAATCGCTTTAAAGCTTAAGAAAGCGCACTTCGCATTGGGGCAAATTTTGCATTACTTTCACTTAACTCTTTCTCTGGACTAGAACCGGCCACAATTCCGCAACCAGCAAAGATGCGCAGTTCATTTTCAGTGATTTGTCCGCAGCGAAGGGCAATACCTAGTTCACCGTCACCGCGCGCATCGAGCCAACCTACTGGGCCTGCGTAACGGCCGCGTGGCATACCTTCAATATCTTTAATCAATTTTGCAGCAATCTCAGTTGGTGTGCCGCAGACAGCGGCAGAGGGATGTAATTTCTCAAGAATTGTAAAAGCATCAACGCTCTTCTTGCTTTCAATCAGCGCACCGGTTACATCTGTCGCTAGGTGCATAACATTTGCTAAGTGAAGTACAAAAGGGGATTCAGGAACGTTTGTGGATGTACAGAATGGATCGAGCGCATCTGCTACTGATCTGACTGCGTATTCGTGTTCTTCAAGATCTTTCGATGATCGCGCAAGTGATGCGGCAAGCGCCAGATCTCTCTCATCATCGCCGGTTTTACTAATGGTTCCGGCTAAAACGCGCGATGTAACCATGCCACGAGATAAACGGAGCAATAGCTCTGGCGTCGCCCCAATTAGCCCATCGACTGCAAAGATCCATGTAGATGGATATTCAGCGCTTAGGTTGCGAAGAATCTTTCGTGGATCAATGGCGCGATGTGAGTTAACTTTTAAATCGCGTGCGAGAACAACTTTTTCAAGTTTGGTGCTTTCAATCTCTTTAATAGCTTGCGCAACGCGAATCTGCCATTCACCTGGGCTTAGCGATCCATCTCCCCAGTTGTATTCGGCATCTTCAAGTATCTGTGCGCTTTCAGCGAGCTTCGGCTGGGCTTGATCACCAATCCATGTGATCCAGGAACTGCCATTGCGCATTCCGACAATTACTTCTGGAATTATAAGAACTGACTCTTCGTTCTGATCAAAAGAGAAAGAGGTAAAAAGTATTGGGCCAGTTCCGCTAACGTGAACTGAATCAGAGATCGCCAGTTTTTCTAGCTGCTGATGCCACCATTTGCGAGCATCGTTAAATCTATTTGGGCCACTTACCTTTGTGGTTGCGTAAGAGCCCCAACCAACTAAGCCATCGCCGCCGCGGACCCAAGTAACAGGTGCGCTATCTGGAAGCAGTTCAAGTAGCGGTAAGTGCTCGCCCAGGCGCGCAGTAGTAACGGGGATAAGTTGCGGCATAAAAATTTAGTTTATCGATTTAACTTTTGTGAAATCTTGCGCCAAATCAGAGGCAGAGAAGTTGCAGTGATTGCGATCTTTAAAAGTTCGCCGAAGATAAAAGGTGTTAGGCCTGCACTGATTGTTGCTGCCCAAGAGAGATCTAGTGAAGTTTTTAACCAGATCAATCCAAATGCAAAGACAATGGCGCTTCCCAAAGTTAACGCTGGGAATGAAGTTTTAAATTTCTGATCTGCTCTGCGATCGGCGAGCGCGCCAAGAACAAATGTGGCTACGAGCATTCCGATTAGATAACCACCAGTTGCACCAGTTAAACGGGCAATACCGTGGCTAGCAGCGCCAGTTGCTGCAGCAAAGACTGGAGCGCCTGCTAAGCCGGCTACTAAATAAGTTGCAAATGTTGCAAACCCAAGACGCGCACCGTAAGTGGTTCCAATTAAATAAACAGCTAGTGTTTGACCTGTTACAGGAACAGGGGATCCCGGAACTGGAACAGCAATTTGTGCCAGCGCGGCGATAAACAACGTTCCGCCGACGATAAAGGTCGCATGGGTTAGCGCGGTGCTGCGAGGAAAGACCGTTGCCCGAAGTGATCCGGTTGAGATCGACATTTACTTCCCCTTTACGGCTTTGGAGTTGTGAGTGAGCCTACTATTGCGAGAGACTTGGCCTATGTCGCGCGCAAATATGGATAAAAATCCCGATGAAGTCGCCGCAATGTTCGATGGCGTGGCTAAACGCTACGACCTCGTAAATGATCTGCTTAGCCTGGGCCAGACCAAGGCTTGGCGCCGGGCGACCACCGCGATCATCGCCCCAAAGCCTGGGATGAAGATCCTGGATTTGGCTGCGGGTACCGGCTCAAGTTCTGAGCCCCTAGCCGCGGCTGGCGCCGACGTTATTCCAGCCGATTTTTCTGAAGGCATGCTGGCAGCCGGCCGAAAAGCCCGTCCCCACCTGCCTTTCACCTTCGCCGATGCCTTAAATCTGCCCTTTGCAGATGGCGAATTCGATGTTGTGACCATCTCCTTCGGCCTGCGAAATACCTCAGATGTAGATAAAGCCCTCGGGGAAGCCCTACGCGTAACCAAAAAGGGCGGCCGGATCGTCATAGCCGAATTTTCAAGCCCAACCTGGCGCCCATTCCGCACCATCTATACCAATTACCTGATGCGCGCGCTGCCAGCGATCGCAAAGCGGACCTCTTCTAACCCAGCTGCCTATATTTACTTAGCCGAATCGATCCGCGCCTGGCCAAATCAGAAGGCGCTCGCCGCCAAGATCGAGGCCGCGGGGTGGAGCCAAGTCGGTTGGCAGAACTTAACTTTTGGGGTTGTTGCAGTTCACAGAGGCGTCAAGGCCTAACGGTCGCGACCACCCCCATGGCCACCTTAGGATTTCGCTTGTGATCGGTAACCCATATATTCCAATTCTGGCGATTGCCGCCGTTGGCTTTGGGTTCGCAATTTTCTCCCTTGCCGCCGCAGCGATTACTGGCCCAGCGCGCTACAACCGCGCAAAGTTAGAAGCTTACGAGTGCGGAATCGAACCTTCACCGCAAGCAGCACAAGGTGGACGTTTTCCAGTTAAGTACTTCCTAACCGCGATGCTATTTATCATCTTTGATATTGAAATCGTTTTCTTATATCCATGGGCTGTCACCTTTGATCAACTTGGACTATTTGGTTTAGTTGAAATGGCGATCTTTATCGGAACAGTCTTCGTTGCATTTGCTTATGTCTGGCGTCGCGGAGGCCTCGAGTGGGATTAGAAGAGAAGTTACCTAGCGGAATCGTTTTAACCTCAGTTGAAAAACTTGCAGGTTACATGCGTAAAAATTCACTCTGGCCAGCAACTTTCGGTTTGGCATGTTGCGCAATTGAGATGATGGCAGCAGGTGCGGGTCGTTACGATCTCGCACGTTTTGGTATGGAAGTTTTCCGCGCATCCCCACGTCAAGCAGATTTGATGATCGTGGCCGGTCGCGTTTCAAACAAGATGGCTCCAGTACTTCGCCAGATTTATGATCAAATGGCAGCGCCAAAGTGGGTTATCGCAATGGGCGCATGTGCATCATCTGGCGGAATGTTTAACAACTACGCAATCGTGCAGGGTGTTGACCACGTAGTACCAGTTGATATTTATCTGCCAGGTTGTCCACCACGTCCGGAAATGTTGATGGATGCAATTCTTAAATTGCACGATCAGATCTACGACGAAAAACTCGGACCTAACCGCGAAAAAATTATTAAGGAAGTTGAAGCGGCAGCAATGGCTGCAGTACCAACCCATCAGTTGAAGGGGTTGCTCGCTTAAATGTCTGACGATAAGCACGGAATGTTTGGTGCTGCCGGCACGGGGGATACCTCGGGTTACGGCGGGCTAGTACGCGCGGCTGCAACGGCTGGATCTTCACAACGCCCATTTGGTGGGTATTTTGATCAGGTTGCTGATGATCTAGAGCGCGCATATCCAGATTTCGCAGATGCGATCGAGCGCGTAGTTGTTGATCGCGGTGAGCTAACTCTTCACATCAAGCGCGAGCGTTTAGTAGAAGTTGCACTTATCTTGCGCGATAAATTGAAATTTGAGATGTCGATGGGTGTTTCTGGTGTGCACTATCCAGAAGATACCAATCGCGAACTACACGCGGTTTATCACTTGTTATCAGTTACAAATAACCAACGTATACGTTTGGAAGTTTCTGTTGCAGATACCGATCCACACATTCCATCACTTGTTGAAGTTTGGGCTGGATCAAACTGGAACGAACGCGAGACATACGACATGTTCGGAATTATCTTTGATGGCCACCCAGGACTTACTCGCATTTTGATGCCAGATGATTGGCAAGGACATCCACAACGTAAGGATTACGCACTTGGCGGAATCGGCGTGGAATACAAGGGCGCTGTTACACCACCTCCATCAGATCGGAGGTCTTACAAGTGAGCACTTACGCAGATCCATATGCATCATCACGCGAGACAACAGAAGGCACAGTTTTCTCTGTAACCGGTGGAGATTGGGATTCACTCGTAACTGAAATTGGTCAGGCGAAAGAAGAGCGCGTTGTTGTAAATATGGGTCCACAGCACCCATCAACTCACGGTGTACTTCGCTTGGTTCTAGAACTTGAAGGCGAAACTGTTACTGAAGTTCGTTGCGGAATTGGTTACCTTCACACAGGAATCGAAAAGAACATCGAATTCCGTAACTGGACACAGGGAACAACATTTGTAACTCGTATGGATTACTTGGCACCGTTATTTAACGAAGCGGCTTACTGCTTAGGTGTAGAAAAGTTGCTCGGCATCACCAACGATGTTCCTGAAAAGGCGAACGTTATCCGCGTAATGATGATGGAGTTCAACCGTATTTCTTCACACATGGTTGCACTTGGTACCGGAGCTCTTGAACTAGGCGCCCTGTCACCAATGATCTTCTGCTTCCGCGAACGTGAAAAAGTTCTAGATATCTTTGAATTTATCTCTGGCTTGCGTATGAATATGGCCTATATCCGCCCAGGCGGTGTGGCTCAGGATCTTCCTGCTGGCACTGTCGAGAAAGTTTTGGCAACGGTAAAAGATCTGCGCCATAGCTTTAAAGATAACGAGAAGTTGCTCGTTGGAAATAGCATCTGGATGAAGCGCACCGAGGGAATTGGTTACCTCGATCTTGCTGGCGCAACAACTCTTGGAGTTACAGGTCCTGTTATTCGCGCAACCGGTTTGCCACTTGATCTGCGCAAGATTCAGCCTTACTCAGGTTACGAAAATTACAAGTTCGATGTTGTAACAGCAGATACTTGCGATGTTTACGGACGTTTCTTGATCCGTATCAACGAACTTGAACAATCACTTCGCATCATCGAACAATGCGCCGAAAAACTTAAATCACTTGAGGGTGCACCAGTAATGGTTGCCGATAAGAAGATCGCCTGGCCAGCACAGCTTGCAATTGGTGCAGATGGAATGGGTAACTCGCTTAACCATATCCGCGAAATCATGGGCACATCAATGGAGTCTTTGATCCACCACTTCAAACTTGTTACCGAAGGTTTCCGCGTTCCAGCAGGTCAGGTTTACACAGCGGTTGAATCACCACGCGGCGAACTCGGTGCGCACGTTGTCTCTGACGGTGGCACACGTCCTTACCGCGTTCACTTCCGCGAACCATCTTTCAACAACTTGCAATCAACATCTGCAATGTGTGAAGGCTCAATGGTTGCCGACATCATTGGCGCTGTTGCTTCAATCGATCCTGTGATGGGAGGAGTTGACCGCTAATGGCTTACTCACCAGATCAGATCGAAATAATGAATTCGATTATCAAGCGCTACCCACGTAGCCGCTCTGCGATCATGCCTTTGCTTCACTATGTGCAATCACTTGCTGGCTATGTAACAAACGAAGGCATTGAAGAAATTGCTAAGTTGCTTCAACTAGAAACCGCCGAAGTAACTGCCGTTGCAACTTTCTACACCCAGTACAAGCGCCGTCCAGTAGGCGAGTACCACGTAGGTGTATGCACCAATACTTTATGTGCGGTTATGGGCGGAGATGCGATATTTGCAGCGCTTAAAGACCACCTCGGTGTTGAAAACGATGGAGTAACAGCTGACGGAAAAGTTTCGCTCGAACATATCGAATGCAACGCGGCTTGCGATTACGCGCCAGTTGTTATGGCGAACTGGGAGTTCTATGACAACCAGAACGTTGAAACTGCAAAAGATCTAGTTGATTCAATGCGCAAGGGAACTCCTAAGCCACCAACACGTGGACCTAATTCTTTGGTTACTTGGAAAGAAGCATCAG
>JBIIUL010000034.1:0-9847 GCA_044340015.1 Candidatus Planktophila sp. | reverse complement strand
GCAACCGATCCATTACCTCGACGAGGCGCTGTAGTTCTGAATCCGCCATCGAACTAACTCGCTTTGCTGTTATTCAGCAGATGGAGTTACGGCGCCGCCGGTGACATCAGCTGCGACAACATCGCCCACTTCGGTATCCCAGAAGCCGTAACGTGGATTTACCTTTACACCGAGCTCTTTAGCTTTTGCTGAAAGTAGTTTACTTAGTTGATTTGCTACATCGGCTTCGGCAACGCCTGATTGTGCAAGGGCTGACGTGATTCGTTCAGAGATCAGAACTGCGCGCACATAGGTATCAAAATCTTGAAGCGCGATACCTGCGTTTACTAAATTCTTTGGGAGTTCGGCATCGCCACCAAGAGATTGAGAAATTTGTTGCTTGCGGTTTACAACTTGGCTTGATGTGATTTCAAGATCTAACTCTTTAGCGATCTCATCGAAGGTATGCATCAAAATCTTAAAGCGAAGCTGGCCACGATTTAATTCGTCACCAGTTTCGAGTTGCATCTGTGATGTATCTACCTTTGAGCGTTCTGCCATCACTGCATCAATGCTGCTTTGTAGTTCAGTTTGGGTAATTTTAAATTCGCCAACTGTCGCCGCTTCGTTGGACTGTGAGCAGCCGGTAAGGAGCAACCCTGTTGCGATAGTTAGGGCTACAAGGATCTTCTTCACGTGGTGCTCGCTTTCGTTAGCTGGTTGACGACCTCAGTTACCCAGGTCAGGAGAGAAGTATCCACTACTTCAGCGGTGGGATTGGACGGGTTCCATGCAGGGTTTTTCGGCAAAGTGACGAGCGCAGTGTTCGTAGGGCTCTTATAGATAGAGCCTGGATACAACCGCACGAGACGTAATTGACGTGATTCGGGCAAAGAAATAGGTGAAAGGCGTAGGAATTTTCCAGTGGCAACGACTTCGCGGATACCTTGTGATTTAGCAAGCGCACGTAATTGTGCAACTGCAAGCAGCGCAACCGCTTCTTCAGGAAGTTCGCCGAATCTATCAAGCAACTCTTCGCGAATTGATTGCACATCTTCGGGTTTAGCAACATCTGCTAAACGGCGATACAAATCAAGTCTTAGACGCTCTCCTGGTACATAACTTTCAGCCAGGTGCGCATTAACTGGAAGCTCGACTTTACATTCGTGGCTTTCTTCTTCTTTATCAATAATGCCCGTCTTGTAATCATTGACTGCTTCACCAACCATGCGCATATATAAATCAAATCCAACGTCGGCAATATGTCCTGATTGCTCGCCGCCCAACAAGTTACCGGCGCCGCGAATTTCCAGATCTTTAAGTGCAACACGCATACCTGCACCCAAATCAGTATTGGTGGCGATTGTTTTCAATCGATCGAGTGCAATTTCAGTAAGTGGTTGATCTTGCGGATATAAGAAGTAGGCATAGGCACGATCGCGGCCACGACCAACACGGCCACGTAATTGGTGAAGCTGTGAAAGTCCAAAGTTTTCAGCGCGCTCTACAATCAGCGTATTAGCATTTGCAATATCTAGCCCGCTTTCAACAATCGTGGTGCAGACAAGTACATCGAAGTCGCGGTTCCAGAATCCCAGGATGACATCTTCAAGTGCGCCCTCGGACATCTGTCCATGTGCGATGCGAATGCGCGCTTCAGGAACTAACTCTTGAATCTTTGCCGCCGCGCGATCGATAGATTCAACGCGATTATGGATGTAGAAAATTTGGCCATCGCGTAATAGTTCACGGTGAATTGCTGCACGAATCTGGGCATCTTCACTTGGGCCAACGTAGGTAAGGATCGGGTGGCGCTCTTCTGGTGGCGTTGTAATCGTCGACATCTCGCGAATTCCAGTGACTGCCATTTCCAGCGTTCGAGGAATAGGCGTTGCCGACATCGCTAGAACATCGACGGTTGTGCGCATCTTTTTAAGTGATTCTTTTTGCTCAACTCCAAAGCGTTGCTCTTCATCGACAATAACGAGCCCCAGATCCTTAAAAATCACATCTTGTGAAAGTAGGCGATGGGTGCCGATAACAACATCGACGCTACCTGCCGCTAATTCGGCAAGGATCTCCTTCGATTCTTTAGCGGTGTTAAAGCGCGACATTCCGGCTACGCGAATTGGGAAACCTGAATATCGCTCTGCAAAAGTCTTGGCGTGCTGCTGCACAAGTAGCGTTGTTGGAACTAGAACAGCTACCTGCTTGCCATCTTGCACCGCTTTAAATGCCGCGCGAATTGCGATCTCAGTTTTTCCATAACCAACATCGCCGCAGATGATGCGATCCATTGGATAAGGCTTCTCCATATCGCGCTTTACTTCTTCGATAGTCGAAAGTTGATCTGGAGTTTCTATGTAAGAGAAGGCATCTTCTAGCTCGCGCTGCCATGGCGTATCAGCAGAGAATGCATAACCAGGTGAAGATGTACGTGCCGCATATAAACGAATTAACTCGCCAGCGATCTGTTTAACCGCCTTACGGGCGCGACCCTTTGCCTTCTGCCATTCTCCGCTCCCAATACGGTGCACTGCAGGTGCTTCTCCTCCAACATATTTAGAAACTTGTTCCAAAGTATCTGTTGGAACAAAGATGCGATCTCCGGGTTGGCCGCGTTTAGCAGGCGCGTATTCAATAACTAAGTATTCGCGCGTTACTCCATTGATCGTGCGCTGAACCATCTCGACATAACGACCGATTCCGTGTTGCTCGTGAACCACAAAATCACCTGCGCGCAGTTCAAGCGGATCAACGGCTTGCTTGCGTTTTGATGGCATGCGAACACCATCTTTTGCTGAAGCCTTACTTCCAGTTAAATCGCGTTCGGTCATAAATAAAATGCGCGATTCAAGGGAAGAGAATCCATGTGCAATAGATGATTGCGTTATATGAATGGTTGCCTTGGTTGGAATTGCTTTTAGCTCAGGCGTAATGAACACAGGTAGATCCGCATCTCGAAAGATGCCGGCATAGCGCTCTGCCATTCCCTGCCCAGCCGTTGAGAAGATTATTGAGAAACCTTGGCTGACCGCCTCCTGCATTGCTGCTACTGCGCGATCGGCATCTCCTCGCAGCGGATCGATTGCGCTGAAATCTAAGAAGGTAGCTTCAGTATCTAAATCTGTACCGAATGGATTGAATGCACGAGATTTTAAACCGCAACGACCCACTTCTTCATTTAGCGCATCCCATGAAAGATAGGTCGCATCTGTAACAGGTAAAGGTGCGACAGCGCCGAGTGCGGCATGCGACCAAGCTGCTTCAAAAAACTCTTCGTTGGTGGCAAGTAAATCCATGGTGCGCATACGAATTCGCTCATCGTCAATCAATATAACTTCGCTACCTGCTGGAATTCTTTGAAAAATTGTCTCAGTTTCTTTGATGAGAATTGGAATTAGCGATTCCATTCCTTCAGAAATTATTCCTTGCGCCATACGATCAAGGATCTCCAAGGCTGCCGGGTACTTATCCTTTGCACTCTCTGCTCGAGCGCGAATTTCTTCAGTTAACAGAAGTTCGCGACAGGGCAGAATTGAAAGTATTCCGACAACGGGGTTTGTGGTTCTTTGGGAAGAGACTTCAAAGTAACTTAACTCTTCGATCTCATCGCCGAAGAAATCAATACGCACAGGGTGTTCGGATAGCGGCAAGAAAAGATCCACGATTCCACCGCGCACTGCAAACTCGCCACGTTTTTCAACTAGGTCGGTGCGGGTGTACGCCAACTGCGTTAAGTGCTCCACCAAAGTAGTTAGATCTACTTCACCGCCGATTTCTAAAGTTTGCAAAGGCGTGGTCGCTAAATCAGCGATGAATCTATGTATCACTGCGCGAATCGGTGCCACGACAATTGGGTTATCTAAATCTTTTCTCGCAAGCGTTGATAGCGTCGCTAGCCTTCTTGCAACAGTGTCGCTACGTGGGCTTAAACGCTCATGAGGCAGAGTTTCCCAAGCCGGAAATTCTAGAACGTTCTGATGTAACTCTCGGAGTTCGCTCGCTAAATCCTCAGCACCACGACTTGAACTGGTGATTACAAGTAGAGGTTTACTTTGTGCGCGAAGCGCCAGCAAAAATGGATAAGTTGGGGCCGGTGAAATAATCTTTTGCGCATCGCCAATACAGGATGCAACGGCACTATCTGCCCCAAGCATCTGCACTAATGCGCGCATTTGATCATCCCTTTCCAATATGTGAGAAAACGAGCAATGGCCCCGTTCCCAAAAGGGAGGGGGCTTGTTGGGTTAAGTCTAACGCGCATAATCGCGTATCAAACTCATGAGTATTCCTGAGAGGATATGCACGTGACACAGAGCCCAGGTAACGCCAACAACATCGCCAGCGATGATGCGATCTTGCGTAGCGATGTACGAAAGCTTGGCGATCTTCTAGGTCAATCACTGGTTCGCCAAGAAGGACAAGAACTTCTCGACCTCGTTGAATCAGTACGTAAAGCTGTCCGCGATGGTGGCGGAATCGAACTACTAGAAAAACTCTCAGTCGAAGATTCTGTGCAATTGGTGCGCGCTTTTAGTACTTACTTTCATTTAGCAAATGTTGCAGAACAAGTTCACCGCGCACGCGTTTTAGCGCGATCTCGTGCAGTGGGTGGCTCTTGGCTAAGCCGTGCAATCGATAAAATTGAGGAAGCCTATAAAGCGCAGACTCCGGGCCATTCATTTACTCACGCAGATTTAGAGCAATGGGTAAGCGAGCTAATGGTTCGTCCAGTATTTACCGCACACCCGACTGAAGCTGCGCGCCGTTCGATTCTCAATAAACTCGGTGAAGTAGCAAAGTTATTAGACCAAGATTTAAACCCGCGCCAACACGAGCGCCTGGCTGAAACTGTAGATCTACTTTGGCAGACCGATGAACTTCGCTTAAATCGCCCAGAACCTCTAGATGAAGCGATGAATGCGCTTTATTATCTAGATGATCTTGCTTTAAATACCGTTCCAGAAGTTTTAAATGATTTTGCGCGCGAACTAAAGCGCCTCGATATCGAACTTCCAGTAACGGCCCGCCCACTTACCTTCGGTACCTGGATCGGTGGCGATCGTGACGGTAATCCAAATATCACTGCGCAAGTAACTGAAGATGCGATTGCGCTCCAGGTTGCCCACGCGATCCGCACTTCGATTTCAGCGATGGATGAGCTGCGTCAGATGCTCTCTATTTCAACTCGCATCGTTGGTACAACTCCTGAATTACAAGCGTCGATTGAAGAAGATCTAAAGAATATTCCAGAGTTTGAGCCACGCTTCTTACGTTTAAATCAACAAGAGCCGTATCGCCTTAAAGCAACTGCTATCGCGCACCGTCTGGCATTTACGCGTAATCGCCATGCATCACAGGCGCCACACGTTCCGGGGCGCGACTATGCAAATTCTGCAGAACTAATTGCAGATTTAACTCTGATGCGCGATTCATTGGCTGCCCATCGTGGTGAGTTAATCGCTGCCGGTTTTCTAGAGCGCACAATCCGAAGTATTGCCGCCTTCGGCCTTACCCATGCAACTCTCGATGTGCGCGAACATTCCGATGCCCATCACGGCTTACTGAAGCAGGTTATGCCTGCTGGTTACAGCGACTTGTCGCACAGTGAAAAGTTTCCAGTCCTTATTGCAGAGTTAGCGAAGCCGAGCCCACTTGATCTAACGGCTTTAGATGCAGCTGGCAAGAAGACCTTTGATACCTTTAAAGCAATTGATGATCTAATCGCAAGGTTTGGCCCTGAAGTAATCGAGACTTACATAATCTCAATGACTAAGGGTGCAGATGATCTAGTTGCTGCAGCAGTTATCGGTAAGGCTGCCGGGCTAATTGATCTCGATAAGAAGGTCGCCAAAATTGGTTTTGCACCACTGCTTGAAACAGTCGCAGAACTACGTGCCGCTGGTGAAATCTTGGAAAAACTCTTATCTGATCCAACTTATCGCGCGCTCGTTGCGCTGCGCGATGATGTACAAGAAGTGATGTTGGGATATTCAGATTCAAATAAAGATGCAGGTATTGCAACTAGCCAGTGGGAGATCCACCGTGCACAACGTGCGTTGCGCGATGTGGCGATGAAGTACGGCGTAAAACTTCGCTTGTTCCATGGTCGCGGTGGTTCTGTCGGCCGTGGTGGCGGACCTACTTACGATGCGCTGGTTGCACTTCCATGGGGATCAGTTGATGGACAGATCAAGATGACTGAACAAGGTGAGGTTATCAGCGACAAGTACGCACTTCCCGCACTTGCTCGCGAAAATGTTGAGTTAACACTTGCCGCATCCCTTGAAGCAACGATTCTTAATCGCGCGGCTCGTCAAAGCCCAACTGATTTAGCTCAGTGGAATGAATGCATGAATTTGATTAGCGATAACTCTTTTGCGCGCTACCGAAAGTTGATTGATCACCCAGATCTCCCTGCTTACTTCTATGCATCAACACCGGTAGAACAACTGGGAAATCTCTTCTTGGGTTCACGCCCATCGCGTCGCCCAGATGCTGCGGGCGGGCTCGATTCACTTCGTGCGATTCCGTGGGTATTTGGTTGGACCCAATCACGTCAGATCGTGCCAGGTTGGTTCGGCGTTGGTACCGGACTTAAGGCAGCGCGCGAGGCTGGCAAATCAGATGTATTAAAGAAGATGCTTAAGGAATGGCACTTCTTCCACACCTTTATTAGCAATGTCGAAATGACTTTAGCTAAGACGGATCTAGCAACTGCAAAACGTTATGTAGAAACTTTGGTTCCGACCGAGCTTCATCACTTCCTAGACACAATTACTGAGGAATTTGAGCTAACAGTTAAAGAGATCCTTGCGCTCACTGAGAAAGAGACGCTGCTGGGAGATCAACCAATTTTGGCGCGTACCTTGCAGGTGCGCGATGCCTATCTTTCTCCGCTGCATCTGCTGCAAGTAAACCTCTTGCACCGTGTGCGCACTGCTGGAGAATCATCAGATGCGATGTTGGTACGTGCGCTCTTACTGACTATTAACGGTGTTGCAGCAGGACTTCGTAATACTGGCTGATTTAGGAATTAGCTTAAGAATTGTATTGCGATTGAGTTAAATCAAGCCCTTTAGTAATAAGAGACTCAACAACATCTGCGCCGCGATCTAGGAATTCTCCTAAATCCTTCTTCTCTTCTTTACTAAATTGCTTCAAAACAAAGTCAGCTGGATCTTGCTGCCCCATTGGGCGACCAATGCCAAGGCGAACACGGTAGTACTCAGGAGTGCCAAATGATGAGGTGAGTGATTTCAAACCGTTATGGCCATTATCGCCGCCAGCGATCTTGGAGCGAATTGCGGCAAATGGAATATCTAGCTCGTCATGTAAAACAATTACTTGTTGTGGTTCGACTGAATAGAAGTTGGCCAGCGCTTTAATCGGCCCGCCAGATTCGTTCATATAACTCTTTGATTTTGAAAGGATCACCGAAAAGGCATCGACACCGACGCCTAACTTGTAGGCGGCGATGTCGGTGCGCGACTTATGGGTACTTAGCTTTACGTTGTGCCGTTTAGCGAGTTCATCAATAACCATCTGGCCAACGTTATGGCGAGTGGCTTCATATTGTTCGCCCGGGTTACCGAGTCCAACAATTATCCAAGGAGATGTACTCACGAGATAAAGAGTAAGGCTTAAGCGTCTTTCTTCTCTGCATCAGCTGCAGGTGCCGCTGCTGCATCAGCTGCAGGTGCAACGACTGCAACTTCTTCAACCGCAGTTGAACGCTCAGATAGGTGAACCACGATTGTGCGTGGGTCAGAGATCAACTTAACGCCGGCAGGAAGTGCAACGTTCTCTGCATAGAGTGATTGACCAGCTGCAAGACCAGTTAGATCAAGTGTGAAGAATGAAGGAATAGCAGTTGCTTCAACTTCAACTTCAATTGTGTGGTTAACGTGCTCAAGAATTCCGTCACGATCGTGTTCGCCTTCTGTGTGAACAGGAACGCCGACAGTAACTTTTTCGCCACGACGAACTGCAACTAGGTCGATGTGCTCAAGGATCTGCTTAAGCGGATGGCGAACAATCGCCTTTGGAAGTGTTAGTTGATCCTTGCCATCGATATCGATTTGAAGGAGAACGTTTGATTGCTTCAGAGCAACGCCGAGTTCGCGCGCTGGGAGTGTGATGTGCTGTGGCTTCTCGCCATGGCCGTAGATAACTGCAGGAACTAAACCTGCAACGCGTGCACGACGTGACGCACCTTTACCGAACTCAGTACGTGTTGTGCCGGTGATCTTGATTTCAGCCATTTTTATTACTCCTGTTTGTTTTGATCTGAATACTTCGGGGCTTTACTTTTTTAACACGAAGTTCCAGCAGGAGTTAAATCCTTACCGTCGATTACGGAGTTTTTCACCCTCGCCGGAAACCTGGGCAAAGATTAGCGTGGCTTAGCTGTGTCCGTCAAAAAGGCTTGTTACGGAGCCATCTTCGAAGACTTCGCGGATAGCGCGAGCCAGAAGCGGTGCGATTGAGAGGACTGTCAGCCCATCGAAGCGCTTATCTTCATCGATCGGAAGTGAGTCGGTAACTACAACTTCGGTGACCTTAGAAGCCTTTAGACGTTCAACTGCTGGGCCGGAAAAGACTGCGTGAGTTGCCGCGACGATAACTTCTTTTGCACCTGCTGCGAATAAGGCATCAACGGCTTTGGTAATTGTTCCTGCAGTATCGATCATGTCATCAATTACTACGCAGGTCTGGCCTTCAACTTCACCAACAACTTTTCCAGTAACTGATTCATTTGGAATACGTGGATCGCGAGTCTTATGGATAAATGCGATTGGGCAGCCACCGAGAAGTTCTGACCAGCGTTCGGCAACGCGTACGCGGCCTGAGTCAGGAGAGACAATTGTTAAGCGACTGCGATCTACTTTGCTACCAACATAATTTGCCAGCATTGGTAGCGCAAATAAGTGATCAACTGGTCCATCGAAGAAACCTTGAATTTGTGATGTGTGAAGATCAACAACCATCAAACGATCTGCGCCAGCTGCTTTGTAGAGATCTGCCATCAGGCGCGCAGTGATTGGCTCACGACCACGGTGCTTCTTATCTTGACGTGCATAACCATAGAAAGGTGCGACCACTGTGATGCGCTTTGCTGAAGCGCGCTTTAGCGCATCGACCATGATTAGTTGTTCCATGATCTGCTTATTAACTGGAGCAGAGTGGCTTTGTATTACAAAGGCATCGCAACCACGAACTGATTCTTCGAAGCGAACAAAAATTTCGCCATTTGCAAAGTCATATGCAGATGTTGGCGTTAGTGGAATACCAAGTTCTTCGGCTACTGCTTCGCTGAGCTCAGGAAATCCGCGGCCTGAAAAGAGTCGAAGTTTTTTCTCTGAGGACAAACGAATTTCGCTCAAGGAAATTAGCCTTTCTTCTCGTCGCGTTTTTCGGAAGCTTCGGCAGCAATTGCTGATTTGGTGCCGGATCGCTTGCGCATGACCCAACCTAATACATTTCTTTGCTTACCTCTAGCGACACCCATGGCACCGGCTGGAACATCTTCTGTAATTACAGATCCAGCAGCGGTGTAAGCCCCATCACCAATTGAAAGTGGCGCAACCAACATCGAATCGCTTCCGATACGGACGTGATCTCCGATAGTGGTGTGATGCTTATCTACTCCGTCGTAGTTAACAAAAATCGTAGCCGCGCCAATATTTGAGCCTTCGCCGATAGTGGCATCACCAACATATGAAAGATGGGGAACTTTAGAGCCATCTCCAACTTTTGAATTCTTAATTTCAACAAATGCGCCGGCTTTTGCGCCAGCACCAAGATCTGTGCCTTTACGCAGATACGAATATGGACCAACGTTTGCACCGACCCCGATAGTTGC
>JBIIUL010000033.1:0-9866 GCA_044340015.1 Candidatus Planktophila sp. | reverse complement strand
AGAACAGTGATCTTGCCGTAATTAGGTCCGTTATTTGAGTCAACAACAGCGAATGCGGAAAGGTTTTCACGTCCACCACGTGGAACAAATGGAGTTGTGAGAGTAAATGTAGGTTTATCGGAACCTGGCATTTCGAGCGTCATGTAGTACGGAGGTTGTGATCCAGCATTTGCTCCGAATGTTGAAGGATCACGCGGTACGCGCCAGAAATCTTGTCCACCGTAAAAGGCTCCAGCGGTTTGTACGTGATATGAGCTAAGTACATCGCGTTGTACACGGAACATATCTTCCGGATAGCGGATGTGCTCGAGAAGTTCTTTCGACATCTCACTCTTTGGAGTAACTGTATTTGGGAAAGCCTTCATCCAAGTCTTTAGTACTGGATCTTTCTCATCCCATTGATAGAGAACGACGGTGCCGTCATAGGCATCAACCGTTGCCTTTACCGAGTTACGGATGTAGTTAATATTTTGATTTCCCTGCGGAGTAATGGCGCCAGAATTTGCCGTTAGCGCATCAGCAGTAGCAGCGCCAAGCGAAGTGGTCTGTGAGTATGGGTAGCCAGCGCTTGTTGTGTATCCATCGATTATCCATTGAATCTTGCCATCAACGATCGCTGGGTATGGATCCCCATCAAGAGTTAGCCATGGGGCGACCTTGGCGACGCGTTCACGTGGTGAACGGTTGTAGAGAATCTTTGATTCTGAGTTGATCAAACTTGAGAGAACGATGCGCTGTTCTTGATATTGAATTGCGAAGAGCAACTTCTTAAAGAGGCCGCCCATTGGGACGCCGCCCTTACCTGTATATGTGTAGTTCTTCTGCCCGTTTGCTGAAGCATCATCTGGATAGTCGAATTCAACTGGCGTATCTGTCTTTGGTCCACCGATGATTGAGTAATCAGGAACGTTCTCACCAAAGTAAACGCGTGGTTGGAATTTTCCAAGTCCTGTTGTTGGAGGTAGATCTCCAACTAAGAAGTTTGGCTTACCGTCGGCATCAACAGTATTTCCAAATGCAGAAACAAATCCGAAACCATGGGTATAAACCAAGTGATCGTTAATCCAGTTACGACTTGGGTTACCTTCGATATTTAACTCGCGAACCGCAACAACTGCATCGCGTTGTACGCCGTTAACTGTGTAACGATCGATATCGAGTGATTCTGGGAATGAGTAATAAGGCTTGATCTGCTGCAGTTGACGGAAAGTTGCAGAGAGAACATTTGGATCCATCAAACGAATATTTGCAATCGTCGCTGCATCATTTGCTAGCTGCCCTGAATTCGTCGAAACAGTTGCTTGGTAATCCTTCATTTCAACGCCAGCGATGCCATAGGCATCACGGGTGGCATCGATATTTCGCTGAATATAAGGCGCTTCTTTTGATGATTCAGATGGTTTTACCTGGAATTGCTGGATTGCGCCTGGATAAACACCAGCGATTAGAACTGATGCGGCAACCATTAGCGCTGTACCTGCGGCAGGAAGTAGCCATGATTTACGGACGATATTTGCAAAGAATAAAAGTGAACAGATAATTGCAATCGCAGCCAAGATTGATTTGGCCGGAAGAGTTGCATTTACATCTGTATAGGTAAGACCGGTGATCAATCTGCTCTCTTTAAGGGCGAGTGCGTAACGGTCGAACCAGTAAGCAACTGCCTTTAAGAGAACGATTAAGCCAAGCAGTACTGAGAGCTGAACGCGTGCTGCAACTGTTGTGCGCTCTTGTGGCACTTGTGGGCGAATTCCGCCATAAAGGTAGTGCACTGCCGCACTTGCCAGAGTTGCCAAAATTAAAGTTGAAATACCCCAGCCGATAAGTGTTTGAAAGAACGGCAGGCGGAATGCGAAGAAGGAGATATCTAGTCCAAATTGTGGATCTTGAACACCGAACTCTGTTGAGTTTCTAAAGAGCAACCATGAGCCCCAAAGATTCGAAGCACTAGTTCCACCAAAGTAGAAGAGCACTAAAACGATTCCGGCAAAAACTAATTTGCGAATTGGATCTATCGTTGCGCGGTAACGCTCTAAGTTGTCGGCTTCGACCGATGTTGGAACATAAAAGGGGCGGCGGCGAAATGCTAGATAAACGTTTAGCGAAATAATTAGCGATGTTAAGAGACCGGCCACTACAAAGAGTGCGATCTTTGTAGTTAGGACCGTTGACCAGACGCCAGTGAATCCGACTGATTCAAACCAGAGCCAATCTACGTAGAAACCACTCAACGCAACAAGTGCGCCAGTAATAACTGCGAGAATGGTTAGGGTAATTGCTAGCGGACTTGGCTTTTTCATCATGCTCCTAAGTTAGCGCACCCTCTCGGGTCTTCCGAATTCAACGCTGCGATCGCCTCTTCTAGGCTTCTAACAGCGGCGATTTTAATCCCAGGTGGAATTGTCGCAAGGTTTGGCGCCAGGTCTTTGCAATTAGCCTCCGGAACCATGAAGAGAGTTGCGCCCGCCTTCTTGGCCGCCAAAATTTTCTCAGCAACTCCCCCGATACTTCCCACTTTCCCTGCGCTATCAATTGATCCCGTGACGGCAACGCTCTTGCCTTGCAGAATATTCTCGCTGGTTAGCAATTCAACTATTCCAATCGCAAAAGCTAGCCCGCCGCTAGGGCCACCTGTCTTAGTGAGTGAAATTTCCAGATCACTTGGCTTGATGGCAACTGTAGAAGTTTGCGGATAAAACTTATTTAAATATTCAAGTGCTACTGATTTAGCGACTATCTGCGAATCAACCATCTCAGTTTTCGCAATTTCTTTCTCTACTTCCGCACTTCGCCCATCTTTATAGAAAAGCGATCGCGGCATTACTGCGTAATCACTTCGCATCCACGAGTAGATAAGTTCTGTACCAGTCACATAAGCAGATGGATTGGTGATCAAGATCGAAAGCAGGTAAAGGTTGCCATCGCTCGGATAAATCTTTAGCGCTGCAGGGGCCGACTTAGAGAGAGTTATTGTCTTAACTTCAGCCTTTTGATCTAAAACGTTCTGCGCATTGCCAGGCATTAAAACCACAAATGGAAGAGGCGCAAGAAAGGCACAGCCAAAGAAAATGGCTAGAACTAAGGTTGTAGTGCGAGGAAGTCGAACGTTCACGAGAGTTAATCGTTGGAGCTGGAGCCCGCTGGTGCGCCATCAGGTGCGCCACTTGAGGATGGAGTTGAAGTTGGGGTTGGAGTTATCGACGGTTCATTTAACTCATCGCTTGCGCCAGCAGTGTTTGTTGTTATCTCAGCGGCGCGGAAAGAGTCTTGAAAACGTTGAAATTGGCCGACAGATCGCGTGGTTTCAGATTCAAACTTTGATTTAAATTGGGTAACCCATACAACATAGCCAAGTGCGCCGAGTAACCCAGTAAGTGGAATTACCCACCAGATCAGAGCCGTGAAAGCATTGGACATGTTAGGTAGCCTAGCGCCTGCGGGAAGAAATTTCGCACCCGAGGTGTTGTAAGTAAAAGAACAGAGAATGGAGTCAGGCGATGGCCGGTTTTGGATTTATTCCCAACGATCCCAACGATCCCGATAACTCCAATAACTCTGGAAATGAGGGCGGTCCGGATTTCGAAGCGATGATGCGTCAGATGCAAGAACAGATGAAGGCGCAATTCGAACAACTTGGAATCAGTACTGCAGGTTTTGTAAATCCCTTCACTTCTCTCTTTTCGCAAGTTGGAAAAACCAATAGCGGCGCTGATGGAAAAGAAGAAGTCCTCTCGATTACAACGGCAAGGGATACCGCTACTAAATTTGTAAAAGTGCAAGGATTAAAACCACTTGGAACAAAAGATGTTTCGGTAGTTGAGAATGCATTTGAAATTTCAGAGCTTTGGCTAAATGAAGCGACTGCATTTCCCGCATCCACTCATGCACCAATGGCGGTAAGTCGAATGGATTGGGTTCTTGAAACTATGCCTGGTTGGCATAAGACCATCGAGCCACTTGCCGCAGGCTTATCTTCGGCGATCTCAGATTTGATGGATCAGGCGATGAACGCACAGGCTGCAGATCCTGAGCAGGGCCAGCCGCCGATCGAGATGATCACCGCGATGCTGCGCTCATTTATCGGCACCATGATCGCAACGCAACTAGGCCAATCGATTGGCACCTTAGCCACCTCGGTTACCGGCGCCCACGATGTTGGTCTGCCGCTACTTGATCCTGCTCGCGCGATTGTTATTCCAGAAAACATTGAAAACTGGGCAGTTGATTTAGAGATCGCCAAATCTGAAGTCTTTATCTTTCATGCACTCCGTGAAGGTGCTGTAGCGCGTTTATTTGCACATAACCCTTGGTTGGTTTCATATATTCAAAGCGCAGTTGTCGAATATGGAAAAGGCATTCATATCGATATCGATGCCATTCAGCGCCAAGCGCAAGAGGCTTTCGAAGGCGCGCAAGCAAATATGCCCGAGGGCGCTGGCGAAGGAGAAGCGATTTCCTTTGCTCTCGATAATGGAATTTTCACACCTGAAGAATCATCGGCCCAAAAGAGCGCACTTTTAAAACTGGAAACTGTTTTGGCACTAATCGATGGTTGGAGCGATGAAGTCGTTTCACTTGCTGTAGGAGATCGGATTCCAAGTATCGAACAACTCCGCGAATCACATCGTCGCCGTCGCGCTTCGTCATCACCTGCGCAACAATTGTTTTCATCGATGCTTGGTCTGCAAGTTTCACCAAAGCTAACGCGCGAGGCGAGCGCTTTCTGGAAGAAGATCCGTGAAGTAAAGAGCGTTGGCGAGCGCGATCAAATTTGGAGCGGCTTACTTCCGACCGCTGATGATCTATTAGACCCTGAGAAGTTTCTGACAAGCACTTCTATTCCAGATGATTTATCTGGATTGCTTTAGCTTCAGATTCAATTCTCAGATTCAACTCGCAGATAGAAAAGCGAAGTCCCCGGGCGCACATTGCTATATCTGCCTTCCCCTTGCAGATATAGAACGGTTATCCGAGGACTTCGTAAGCGCAACTTATGACCAAAAGTGCCTAGAATCAAATAGATAGAGATTTGACACACCCATTATTTGCCTTGTAATGAGAATTTATTTCATCACAAATCTCTCAACACGTACTTGAGATATTGCCGATAGATAAGTTAATTTCGATTCCGAGGAGTACTTTTTCCATATGGCCTTTGAAGACATTGATAGCGAAGAGGATCTAACCCTTCCGGGAATTTCAGAGGGTGAGATTTTGGTAATTCGTTCTGCTCGTCGCAAGCGAAACATTTCGGCATATCGCCAAGGCGGTCGCATCATCGTCTCTATTCCTGCGCGAATGAGTAAGGCAGATGAGCATGCGATCGTGCCCGAGATGATCGCCAAGATTCGTAGCCAAGAATCGGAGCGCACACCGAGTGAAGAACGCCTGATGGAGCGCACCCACGAACTAATGGCATCCCTAGCCCCTGAGATCTCGGCACGCCCTGCATCGATCAACTGGCGCCCGATGCGCGAGCGCTGGGGCTCTTGCACCAGCGTTGACCGCACGATTCGCATCTCAGATCGCCTAAAGCTCGCCCCGGATTATGCGTTGGATTACGTTCTCTTCCATGAGGCGATCCACCTGGAGCACTTTGACCACGGCCCAGCCTTTACCGAGGTCTTGGCCCGATTTGAGGACTCTGAGCTAGCTAGCGCCTATTTGGATGGGTATGAGGCGGCAGAACGCGCCCTGGCTGAGCCTGTTGAGCTAAAAAAACTCCGCACAAATAGGGGTTAGTTCGGCGCATTTGAGCGTGGACAGGGGTATCGTCATGCTTGCACGCGTGGGCGCTCAGAGCTCAGGCGGCGATTGGAGGCAATTATGACAGCAGAGACATACAAGGGTGACGCTTACTGCGTTAAGTGCAAAGAGAAGCGTGACTTCGAAGGCACTGTGAAGATCTCAGACTCTGGTCGTCGCATGGCACAGGGCATCTGCCCAGTCTGTGGCACCAAGGTCAACAGAATTCTTGGCAAGGCTCAGTAACGCAGTTCACCAACATTAAAGATTCACCCCGTCGTTCGCCGCACGTTGGCGAGCACGGGGTGAATTTATTTTTATCCCCTTAGTAAATCTTTACCTGCAAGACAGGGGCTCACCCACAGCGTCTGCGCAGCCGGTCTGAGTAAAGACCAATCCTTCGCAGATGAGAAACCCAAAGCTAAAAGATGGAACATACCTATACCGCCAGGGCCACGTGGCCAACGGCTACCTGATTGGAAACTCGCGCTCGCAGGTTGCGATCTATTCGCAAGATGCCCCCGCGCTTTACTCGGCGCTAAAGGCCGGAGCTAGCCGCAACGAGATTTGCGCCAACTTATCGCTCTCTCACGAAAGCTTTGAAGAGTTGCTGGCCGAACTTTCCGCAAGCGAACTTTTGCAGAGCCAGCAGAGCGCGATACATATTTCAGAGCGTTTTGTTTCGCAGATTGCAGAGCGCGCACAGAAATTTGGCGATCGCAGCAAAGATGCAGCGTTTTCTCAGATGAGTAATCGAGTAGCAGCAGAGTTAACTCTGACTCGCTGGTTACCTAACGTTAACGATTCTGGGGTCGGTAAAGTTAGCGCACGCCAAAGTGCACATGTTGAAATCTCTGGAAATTCTCGCGCCGCACAACATCTCTTCGCCCAGTTAATCGCAAGCGGTGTCACCGATACGCAATTTGCTCCAAATTTTCGACGAGGCGTTGAGTTAGTTGGCGATCTCGATCTAACTGGCGGATATCTATCAGCAACAGATAACGGACAGATTTTCACCAAGAGCAGCGTCGCAATCGCAAAGAGTTTGTCACTCTTTCCGGCGCTGAAAGAGAGCGCAGAAGAAGTTCCAAATAACTTTGCAGAGAGCGTGATTAAGGTGCACTTTGGCGAAATTGATCCAGCGATACTTGCGCTTTGGATGGCCGCCGGCCAAGAACATATTTTAATTAGCGAGATAAGCGGTGCCCGGCTGACGATTTCGCAGTTAGTTAAGCCAGGTTTAACGCCTTGCACACGCTGTCTAGAGCTAACCATTAACGATCAGGGAAATTGCGAAGTTATAGACCGTCCTGGATCTCGCGATGAGATCCCTGTTGTCGGCGCGCATTATCTTTCTGCAATATTGGCTGCACAACTGCTCTCAATTATCGATACCGGTAGCGCGGTATTGGTGCGGGATGCGATCGCAATCGACTTAACTGATCTCTGTAATACAGAACACATCACAATTACCCGCCATCCCATGTGTGGGTGCAGCTGGTAGGGCCTATTCCAACTGATTTCAACCTATTTCAAATAGCGCGTTATCCGCTTTTTCAGAACAATACGGGCATGGCCAAAAAAGATCAGATCGAAACGGAGATTCCGAAATCTACCGCTGCTCGTTCAGCGAAGATGGTTTCGATCCCCGTCGGTTTGGCAGGTCGCGGTGTTCTAGGTCTTGGTAAACAACTCGTTGGTCAATCCTCTTCTGTTGTACTCACAGATATTCAAGAGAAGACGGCAGAGCAACTCTTTAAAGTTCTTGGCGAGTTAAAGGGTGGGGCGATGAAGTTCGGCCAGGCGCTTTCAGTATTTGAAGCAGCACTTCCGGAAAACATTGCTAAGCCTTATCGCGAGACGCTGACTAAGTTGCAAGAGTCTGCTCCTCCGCTTCCAACCCGCGTTGTTCATAAGGTATTGGCGAAAGAGCTTGGTGAAGATTGGCGCGATAACTTCACATCATTTGAAGATAAAGCAACTGCTTCGGCATCTATCGGACAAGTACATAAAGGCGTTTGGAAAGATGGCCGCCCAGTTGCGGTAAAGATTCAATATCCAGGAGCGGCTGAAGCGCTGATTTCCGATCTGAATCAGATTCAACGCTTTGCCAAGATCTTCCAATTAGTTCTACCGGGCCTTGATATGAAGCCTCTCCTTGAAGAACTTCGTGCGCGCATCATTGAAGAAGTTGATTACAAATATGAAGCAGAGGCACAAGAGGCTTGCTGGCGCGCATATGAGAACGATCCTGACGTTGCGATTCCAAAGGTCGTTATGTCATCAGATAAAGTTTTAGTCTCCGAATGGTTAGAGGGAACTCCGCTTTCCAAGATCATCGCCGAAGGCACACAAGAAGAACGCAATAACGCCGGAATGAGTCTTGCACGTTTTCACTTCACCGCACCAGAGCGCGCCGGTTTGTTGCATGCAGATCCACATCCTGGAAATTTCCGTTTGCTCGCAGATGGCCGCATTGGAGTTCTCGACTTTGGCGCTTGCAACCGTCTGCCAAATGGTTTCCCAGAACCATTTAAGAATCTCTTGAAGCACGCGCTCGATGATGATGCGCAGGCTTTATATGACGGCTTTAAGAAAGATGGATTTATCTTGCCTGAGGTCGATGTTGATCCGAACTTAGTTTTGGATTTCTTGGTTCCACTGGTTGAACCTCTTCGCACTGAAACCTTTAAGTATTCTCGCGAATGGTTGCGCGATCAGAGCGCCCGTGTTGGCGATCCTCGCAATCCAACAGCGAAGATTGGTTTCCAACTTAACCTACCCGCAGAATATGTATTGATCCACCGCGTAACTTTGGGAACCACGGGAATCTTCTGCCAGTTAGAAGCAGAAGGAAACTTCCGTGATGAAGCGCTCTCTTGGTTCCCCGAGATCGCACCTGCAAACGCTTAATACTTTATTAGCGAGCTATCTTGCGAACCATTTTCCAGTGGTAGAGATAAACCGGCACAGTTACCAAAAGCGTTACTAACGAACTAGTGATCCCTCTAATTGCGTTACGACGATTCTGATCGATATTAGCTTGTTTGATTACTTCTGGATCAATTTTCGGATCGTTCTGTGCTGCATATGGATCCACATACCCCTGATCAGGAACGATCAGATCTAGCCCGCGATTGATAAGGCTAATTACAGTGAAGAGACAGACCAGTAAGGTAATCAAGCTCACCGCGTACAAGTAGAGCGAACGCCAGTCAACACCTTGATTCGCGACTTCTTCCTTAACCGAGGCCTTCTTCACCACGGTCTTTGCTGCTGAAGTTTTCTTTGCTGTTGATTTCTTCGCTGTTGTGGCCATAAATCGAGAATACTCTCAATGACGCTAGATAGAAACTACCCAGCGCTTAAAAGGCGCATCGGCAAATTCATAGATAACTGCCGGGGTGCGCTTATAAATTGCGCAGAAATCTTTTCCACCTTTAAAACGCATTGTGCCCAGCAGGATTCTGTAAGGAATAGCCGTCCCAGGTGAACGGGTGCCACGTAAATGTTCCTTAGTCCAAGGATTTGAAACTTCGCTCTTTGAAATTAACTGGCTGCTTGCGACAGAGATATCACCGTGAAGCGCGCCAATTTTCTCTAACCTGGAAAGTTTGAGAGTTAGTACTCCATCTCTTTCAATTACCTTTGCCATCAGATTCTCCTTCGATTGCTAATTCAATTAAGCGCAAGAGTCGTGAGAGTTCTGCACGATGCAGAATGGATGTCCTGCGGGATCAAGATAAATTCGAAAGCGATGTGGTTTTGGTTGAAATTCAGCCTTAATCGCGCCAATTTCAAGTAACTGCTTTTCTGCAATATCTAAATCCTTAGCGTGAAAATCCATATGCGCTTGCTGCGGCAATCCACCGATAGGCCAAGTTGGTCTTTGATAGTTATCAATCTTCTGAAAAGCCATTTTGGTAACGCCTTTTTGATCAAGTAACTCAAGCCATTCACACGTTTGCGCAGTTTCGCCTTCATCGAAGGGCTGAACCTTATGTCCCGTGATCTTTGAGTAAAAGTGCGCTAACTCAACGGGGTTATCGCAATCAAGTGCGGTGTATGCGTAATGTGCAATGGCCATGCGCTAATTCTCGCATGACCATTGCACGTGACGG
>JBIIUL010000005.1:0-33681 GCA_044340015.1 Candidatus Planktophila sp. | reverse complement strand
TAGCACAGGCTGCTCGCGGTACTTGGCAGCCAATGGTTCCGCAATCAGAAGTTGATAAGGCGCATACAGTTGTAGAGCGCATGATGATCCGTTGGCGCGGAGAACCAGATCCACTTCACGTTCGCGCAATCGATGCTTACTTTGTATCAGCAGCAGAGCACGGAATGAATGCATCAACATTTACCGGTCGCGTTATCGCATCAACTGGTGCAGATGTTTGTGCGGCAATCTCTGGTGCAATCGGTGCGATGTCTGGCCCACTTCACGGTGGCGCTCCTTCACGTGTATTGCACATGATTGAAGAAGTAGAAAAGTCTGGCGATGCAACTGCATATGTAAAGGGATTGCTTGATCGCAAAGAGCGCTTGATGGGATTTGGCCACCGCGTTTATCGCGCAGAAGATCCACGCGCTCGCACACTTCGTCGTACCGCTAAAGAACTTAACGCACCACGTTATGCAGTTGCGGAAGCCCTTGAAAAGGCTGCTCTGCAAGAGCTTCGTGAGCGCCAACCAGATCGCGTCTTGGAGACAAACGTTGAATTCTGGGCAGCGATTATCTTGGACTTCGCACAAGTTCCAGCACCGCTATTTACTTCAATGTTTACTGCAGCTCGTACTGCAGGTTGGTCGGCACACATTCTCGAGCAGAAGCGCACTGGTCGTTTGATCCGTCCATCTGCTCGCTATGTTGGCAAGGGCCCACGTAGGCCTGAGGAAGTTGATGGCTGGGATGAGTCAGTCGGAATGTTGCATATTTAAATTTCATAATTGTTTATGAAACGGAATATGTAAACGCTCGCCTTTATAACGTTTTGATAAAACGCCCTTTTTAAGGGCGCTTCTTCGCGCCTAGGTTTGCTATTGACCCTTAGATGTACTGAAATTAGCCAACTAGGAAGCCCAAACACAAGGGGCTTCCCCATTTATGGAGGCAAAATGAATAAAAAGCGTTTAGGAGCACTTAGCCTTGTGGCGATTGCGGCTCTCTCAGTTTCTGCGCTGGTAGTTCCATCAGCATCAGCTGCAAAGAAGTCAATTGTAATTTGGGCGGATGATACTCGCGGTCCAGCTCTTCAAAAGATTGTTAAAGATATGGAAAAAACTGTTCCTGGATACAAAGTGGATGTAAAGGCTTTTGCTTCTTATGATGCATTAAATGCTGCATGGGATAAAGCAACTGCTGCAACAGCGCCTGACATCGTTCTACGCGATGGTGGACTTGCCATTTCTGGAGCTAAGTCCGGACGTATTTCCTCACTTCTAGTTCCTTCTTCAACCAGAGCACAATTTGCATCTGATGCCTGGAAAGGCATGACTGTAAATGGTCGCGTTTACGGAATTCCAACAGATATTGATACAACTGCAATGATCTACAACACTGCAATGTTCCCAACTGCACCTAAGACAATTGGTGAAATCTATGATTACTACATCAAGAATAAGTCGACTCTGACAAACGGTGTCTGCTCATTCAACGGCACATGGGGAGCTCAGCCAATGCTTACAGCTCTCGGTGGCGGCGCCTGGGGATATAACAGCAAAGGCGAAGCTGACATGACCAAAGTTGTATTCAACTCAGCAGCTTTCAAGGCAAATGTTAAGAAGTACTTGCTCAATTCCGATGGCAAGACAAATGGCTTCTTCTCATACGATAGTTGCGACACAGCATTTAAGGCTGGCAAGACTCCAGTAGCGCTTGTCGGTGCTTGGAATATGTCACAGGTAAAGGCAAGCAACGTTAAGTTCGCATGGGGCTCACTACCTGGTTTAACTGCCGGAACATTCGGTAACCAATGGGCAAATTATGCGGCGGCTTACATGACTTCATATGCAGCAACCCACGGAGTTAAGAGTGGTGCAAACCAACTTCTCTTCAAGTTCTTTGCATCCGAAGCAGGTCAGCTTGCACTTAATGAGGCACAGAAAGAGCAACGCCCACTTGCACACTTATCTGCGGCAGCAAAAACTAAAGACGATACAGCTTCAGGTGTCGGTGCCGCAGCAAAGAACGCAGTCAAGCAGCTAGGTGCTCTTGATGATAAGACTGGCGGAGCTAACTGGTACGCGGTATCAGACGATGCTCTTAAGGACATCTTCGCTGGAAAGGGAGTAGATACAACTCTCGATAAGGCTGCAGATGTATTGGCAAAGAACTTCGCCAACTTCGCAAAGAGCTAATCAGAAAAAAGAGAATAAGATAAGAGTAAGTAAGAAAGAAGGGAGATGTGCGGCGTATAACCGCGCATCTCCCTTCTTTAATTTAAAGATACTTAATAAGATGTACCAAACGCAGACAGAGAATGGGCGGAGATGATCTACAAACTGGTCGGAATACGAGGCCCGCTCGCCCTATTTTTAAAGCTCGGCTTACTCGGTGGCGCAGATGCATTTTTGATCTGGCTAACTGCAGCAGCCCTCAATAAGAGCTCCTTCATAATCGCAGGCGTAGTAATAGCCACCATAATTTTTCTTAATTACTCGTTCATAACTAAAGGCTTCATCCCACTTAAATTTTTAGCAGTTGGTCTGGTTTTCTTCTCAATATTTGTGATTACTCCAACCGGATACACGATCGTTATGTCCACTTATAACTTTAAGACCGGCAATGAAATCGCGAAAAGCGCTGCGATAAAAGAGATCATTAATAATGGTATTACTCCAGATCTAGAGGGAACGGTCTATGACTTATTTCTTGGTAAGACAAGCGATGGAAAATATGCCGGAATTATTCAGAATCAAATAACCGGTGAACTCCTGTACGCGGATGAATCTAAGGTCAAACCTATTGATCCGAATTTGATAAAACGTAATGTCGCCGGTTTGCTTGTTGGTGCCGAAGGATTATCTGCGATATCACCTGAAGAATTTGCAAATGATGACGCTGCGATTACCTCACTTAGATTTCCATTAGGTGATGGTTCATATGTAAATCCACAAGGAAGCGATATAGCCGCTCGCCTTACCCAGAATATTATTTATGATGAGGCTAATGATCAGATAAAAAATATTGAAACTGGACAAATCTTCATCGATAACGGAAAAGGTAACTTTGCAGCAAGCGATGACCCAAGTAATCGACTAGACCCGGGCTGGAGAGCTTTCTCTGGCTTGGATAACTTTAAATCGCTCGCCTTTGATGAGAATTTACGCGACCCCTTTATTAAGGTCTTTATCTGGACTGTTGTCTTTGCATTTCTATCTGTTGCCACTACTTTCGCTGTAGGAATGGCATTAGCGATTGCGCTGCAGCATCCCATTAGATTCCGACGTTTCTATCGCGGTTTCTTGATTATGCCTTATGCGATTCCGAGTTTTATGAGCATCTTGATTTGGCGCGGGCTCTTTAACAAAGAGTACGGAGCGATTAACACCCTCTTTAATTTAAATATTGATTGGTTTGACTCACCCTGGCTGGCTAAATTCGCAGTCATCCTTGTAAATCTCTGGCTAGGTTTTCCATATATGTATCTCATTGGCAGCGGCGCGCTGCAATCTATTCCCTCAGAATTGGAGGAAGCTGCATCTATCGATGGTGCAACTGAGAAGCAAGCATTTATAGCGATTAAACTTCCGATGCTCTTGCAAATTCTTGGACCATTGTTAATCGCAAGTTTTGCCTTCAACTTCAACAACTTTAATATTATTTACCTCTTAACAGGAGGTGGGCCTACAAATTCTATTGATGGTGAAATTGCAGGGGATACTGACATCTTGATCTCTTATGCATACAAGACCGCCTTTGGCACAAACTTCCAAGATCTTGGTCTATCGAGTGCTATCTCGATGGTTATGTTTGTGATTGTAGGGATAATATCTATGTACACCTTAAAGAAGTCAAAGATAATGGACACGCTATGAGTAAAAAAGCTGGAATCAACAACGCCTGGAAACACATACTTGCCATCACACTTGTTCTTTTCACAGCATTTCCAATTTATGTTGTAATCGTTACCTCCTTTGATCCAACTGGTGGAATTTCATCCAGCTCACTCTTGCCAGTTAAGTTCTCACTCGATAATTACACTCTTTTATTTACCGATCCAAGAGTCCCTTACTGGTCTTGGATGAAGAATTCGCTAATTATTGCGACCGCAACAGCCATCTCCTCAGTACTGATCGGCGCTGCCGCAGCATTTGCATTTAGCCGACTTAGATTTAAGGGGCGTCGAATCGGGCTTAAGACGCTGCTATTAATCCAGGTCTTTCCATCATTTCTTTCACTCTCTGCAATCTACGTAATTATGGAGCGAGTATTTCTAATTACCCCAACCTTCGGTATCGGCAGCGTTTGGGGGCTTTATTTGATCTATATCGGTGGAGCACTTGGCGTAAACGCATGGCTGCTTAAGGGTTTTCTCGACACGATTCCAATGGAGTTAGATGAGTCGGCTAGATTAGATGGAGCATCTGTTCCTCAAGTTTTCTGGTTGATTTTCTTCCCTCTCGCTGCACCAGTTTTGGCAGTTACCGCCGTGCTTTCATTTATCGGAACCTTTAACGAGTTTGTTATCGCATCGCTGTTTTTACAGGATGTTGAGCGTCGTACCGTTGCGGTTGGTCTACAGCAATTCGTTGGTGGGCAATACACCCAAACTTGGGGGCCATTTGCTGCCGGCTCAATCATCGCCTCAATTCCGCTAGTGATCATCTTCTTATCAATGCAGAGATTTATCATCGGCGGATTAACTTCCGGCGCCACTAAGGGCTAGATAAAGGATAAATGAACCTCTTAGAAGCCCATCACGATGGCAGTGAACTGTATGTAAGTAATAGCGCACCAAAGATTGGTGACTCTGTAAAGCTAAAAGTTAGAGTCCCAGCAAATGACAAACCAATAAAAGTCTTTGTCCGGTTGTTCCACGACGGCGAACCTCGTACCTTTGAGATGAAGAAGACTAAGACCGGCAAATCAGAAAGCTGGTGGTCGATAGATATAGTGATAGAAAATACGACTACCCATTACCGTTTTATGTTGGTGGATAAAGGTAGCTATCGCTGGCTAAATGGCGTTGGAGTATTTGCGCACGATGTTACAGATCGTGAAGACTTCCAGATAATTGCGAAACCTGCCTATCCAGAGTGGATTAAAAAAGCGGTCTTCTATCAAATATTTCCAGATCGCTTTGCTAAATCAGATGTAGTGCGAAAACTTCCTGATTGGGCCATTCCCAAACAATGGAACGATCTTCCAAAGGGGAGAGATAAGACAACTGGGGTTGAGTTCTACGGCGGTGATTTACCAGGAATAACCTCGAAGCTAAGCCACATTAAGGCCCTCGGAGCATCGGCGATTTACTTCACGCCGGCTTTTCCTTCACGTAGTAATCACCGTTATGACGCTACAAGTTTCGATGAGATCGATCCACTTCTTGGTGGAAATCAGGCGATGCAAGAGTTTTCTGAAGCAGCACATAAAACTGGGCTAAAGATTATGGGAGATCTAACAACTAATCACTGCGGCGCTGGTCATTCTTGGATAAAAAAAGCGCTCAAACGTCCAAGTTCAAGATTTAGAGAGTTTTTTTACTGGGATAGTAAGATTCCACATGGATATGTTGGTTGGTGGGGGCTAGCTTCACTTCCTAAGTTGAATTACTCATCGCAAAAACTACGCGGGCTAATGTATGAATCAGAGAAGTCTGTAATCCGTAAGTGGTTAAAACCTCCATACAACTTCGATGGCTGGCGTATCGATGTCGGCAATATGACCGGCAGATATAAAGGGCAAGATATAAATCAAGAGATAGCACGTGGGATTCGCACTGCGATGGATAAAACCAATCCAGAAGCGTGGCTAGTTGCAGAAAATGCCGACCATTCACCATCTGATTTAGATGGTTACGGTTGGCATGGAACGATGAACTACAACGGATTTGCACGACCACTCGTTAACTGGCTCAATAAAACAAAGAAAGAGATTCCGAACTTTTCACAGTTTGAAGTTCCTAATCCATCATTTTCTGGAACCGGAACCGTCAAAGCGATGCGCGCCTTTGCCGCCGGAATTCCTTGGAGATCGCTGACCGCAAGTATGGTCTTGCTTGGGTCGCACGACACTGCACGGTTCAAGACAGTTGTCGGGGGAGATCGCGATCGACATTTAGCAGGTTTAACTGCGCTACTCACCTATCCGGGCGTTCCATCAATTTTCGCCGGAGATGAACTCGGTTTAGAAGGCGAATGGGGCGAAGATGCGCGCCGCACTATTGATTGGCAGAACACTGATAAATGGGATCACGAGCTATTGGCAGAGTTCAAAACTCTGATCTCTATTCGTAAGAGCCACGATGCCTTGATAAATGGCGGAATACGCTGGATTTATGCTGCAGATAACGCCTTTGCCTATCTTCGTGAGTCAAAGAAAGAATCAATTCTAATTTTCATCTCTAGATCAGCCGTTTCACATACCTTAGATCTGGCACCGCTTGGCTATCGCGTTAAAGAGACGCTCTACGGCAAGTTGGCTAAAGGAAATAAAATAAAAATTACTTCAAAGAGCGCAACTAGTGGCGTGTGGGTTGTTAATTGAGAAAGGCGCTTCTCGCACTTCTTGTAGTGGCTTGCCTAGCTCCTCAAAACATCTCTTGGGCAACTGATAATTCAAAGTTGATCAAGCCAGTAATTAGAGATGCGCAGAGCGATGAATCAACTTACTTCATAATGACCGACCGCTATGAAAATGGCGATACCTCGAATGACTTTGGCGGATCTGTTCAAATTAAAAACATCAGCGGCTTTTCTCCATCTGAAATCGGATGGTGGCATGGTGGAGATTTCAAAGGTATAACTAAAAATCTAACGACAATTAAAGATTTGGGCTTTACCTCGATTTGGATTACTCCACCAGTGGTACAGAAAGCGGTGCAAGGTGATTCGGCGGCCTATCACGGCTATTGGGGAGTGGACTTCACGACAACTGATCCTCGCTTAGGCAGTGAAGCCGACTTTAAAGAACTCGTCTCAGCCGCACATAAATTAAATCTAAAGGTGATAATTGATGTTGTAACAAACCACACAGCCGATGTCATCTATTATGAAAATGGAAAGCCGAAGGTATCAAAGGCTGAAGCGAGTATTAAGAAACCTAATTGGCTTAACACGATTAGCAATTACCATAATCTCGGGAATAACCCGGTGCGCGGTAATGCGGTATTGGATGGAGATTTCTTTGGGCTAGATGACTTAGCAACCGAGAAAGAAGTTGTGATCAAAGGCTTGATAGATATCTGGTCAACCTGGATAACTAAATTTGATATCGATGGAATGCGAATTGATACTTTTAAGCATGTAAACCCGGAGTTCTGGAAGCGTTTCATCCCGGAGATAAAGAAGGTCGCTGCCAAAGCGGGGAAGACCGATTTTCCGATTTTCGGAGAGGCTGCGGATACTGACCCAGAGACCTTGGCTACATATGTCGCTGGTGGTCAGGTCTCGTCGGTTTTAGATTTTGCATTTCAGAAGAAGATGAAGAGTTTTGTACAGTATGGATTCTCAGCGCAAGAACTTGCTGAACTCTTTAACGCAGATGATCTTTATACAACTGCGCGTACTAACGCCTACGGTTTGGCTACCTTTCTAGGCAATCACGACATGGGAAGAATTGGCCACTTCTTAGCTACCGCCCTATCTAATTCAGATGAGAAGACGCTACTTGAACGCGCAAAGCTCGCAAACGCTGCGCTCTTCTTGCTGCGTGGTGGTCCGGTTCTGTACTACGGCGATGAAAAAGGAATGACAGGAAGCGGCGGTGATAAAAACGCTAGACAAGATATGTTTCAAACGCAGGTTTTAGATTGGCAGAACGAACTTCGCATTGGCTCAACACCGATAAAAGATGCGAGTGCTTTCTCAATCCGGAATCCGTTAGAGGATCAGATATCTGAATTACAAAAGTTGATTATCACCAAACCCGGTCTACGTAGCGGTAACCAGGAAGTTGTATATGCCAAAGAGAGCGTCTTCGTTGTAACGAGAAATCTCCGCCAGGACCAATATTTAGTTGTGCTTAATGGTGGAGATAGCCAGCAGCGAGCAGAATTTAGCGCTGGCCCAGGCGGTTCTGAATGGAAAGCAATTCTTGGGAATTGCCAGAACTCAGCGAGTACGGAAATTAAAATAGAGATTGCCGCCCGTAGTTACTGCGTCTATGAGCGAATAAATCCACAAAAAACCACAGGACCAATTAAATTCTCTAATCTGAAAGTTAGAGATACCGGAATGCCATCAGGTTGGCGCGAGATATCTACGCAACTGTCTGGAGTTAACTATGCCGAAGTTACCTTTAACGTAAGGGTGAAGGGCAAGCAATGGTCTGCGATAGGCACCAGTGATCGAAGAACTTTTGCCACAGAACAGACAAAAGGCGGTTTGTATCGGGTCTATCTCCACCCTGAAGATTTTAAAAAAGGATCTACCGTCGAGATAATCGCAGCAACAGCAGATGAAAATAAGCGAGTTCACTTGAGCAAAGTGGTCAAGGTAAAGATTTAGCACTTTCAACTTCTCATTATTAGCACCTGGGTGCCACAATGACGCCATGGCTATACGTCGCAATATCGTTTGGTTTAGACGCGATCTGCGCATATCTGACCACCCAGCGTTAGTTGCAGCGATTGAAAATAGCGATGAGATAGTTCCAGTTTTTATCCTCGATAAAACTCAGATTACTGAAGCCGGTGAAAAACTCCTTGCTTACATGGGTCAATCACTTCGCGCACTCGATGAATCACTTGGCAATAAATTGCACATTATTGAAGGCGATCAAGTTGAAGTATTAAAGGAACTTATAGAGCTTTACGGTGTAACTGAAGTTCATATCTCAACTGAATATGAGCGCTATGGCGCAGAACGCGACGTGCGAGTTGAGAAAGCTGGAATCAATTTAATTCGTACCGGCAGCCCCTATGCAGTTGCGCCAGGCCGAGTAGTTAAGCCCAGCGATGGAACTCCCTATCGCGTTTACACACCTTTCTATCGTGCTTGGTGCGTTCATGGTTGGCGCGCACCTGCTAAAACTCCTAAAGAGATTAATGCGCCAACACCAGCTGCCAAATACCGCGCCTTTCCTGACTTTGTAATGCCAGCGGGCGTGGAAGTAATTAAAGCTGGCGAAGCAGCAGCACTGGCGCGCTTTAAAGAGTTTGTTAAGAAAGGCCTTGATAGTTACGACGAGAATCGCAACTTTGCCGCCATTGATGGCACTTCCAAGATGAGTACATATCTCAAGTTTGGCGAAATTCATCCCCGCACTTTGATTCAAAATTTAGGCGATTCCAAGGCGCACGATACTTTCCGAAAAGAGATCGCCTGGCGCGAGTTCTACGCCGATGTTCTCTTCAACAACCCACACACTGATACTGATTACTACGCTCCACAATTTAAAGCGATGCGTTATGACAAGCCGGGCGCACAATTTAAGGCTTGGTGTGAAGGTAAGACGGGCTACCCATTTGTTGATGCTGCGATGCGCCAATTAGTAAAAGAGGGCTGGATGCATAACCGCACACGAATGGTCGTTGCATCTTTCCTAGTTAAAGACCTTCACCTTGAATGGCAACTCGGTGAGCGTTTCTTCGCCGAACACCTAGTGGATTTTGATCCCGCATCAAATGCTCACGGCTGGCAATGGACCGCCGGAACCGGCACTGATGCTTCACCGTATTACCGCGTCTTTAATCCCATCGAACAAGGTCGACGCTTTGATGAAAATGGCGATTACATTCGCAAATATGTTCCTGAGCTAGCCCATTTATCTGCATCTGAAATTCACGAACCTTGGCTTTACTTAGATGGTTATTCCAAGGGTTACGTTGAGCGAATCGTCGATCACGCAGCTGAACGCCTGGAATCACTAGAAAGACTTAAGGAAATCAAGGCTGATAAACCTCTGCCTCCACAATAGCTACACCGCTGCGCTTTGCTTCATACATCGCCGCATCAGCCCGTTGCAGTAAATCACCGTTCTTATCGTTTCTAACATGGCCAATACTTACGCTAATTAAGATTTGATTTCCACCAACAGTAAATGGATAACTCAACGTTGCTCGTAGCGCATGCGCAACTTCCAGTGTTGTATCTGAGTTTCCAAGCACAATGACTCCAAACTCATCTCCACCTAGCCTTGCTAGAATTGATCCGGTTGGAAGTGATCGACTAAAACGTGCTGCTACTTGTCGCAGGATTTGATCGCCCATCTCGTGGCCATATTGATCGTTTACTGGTTTAAATCCATCTAGATCTAATAGAAGTAGCGCGCCCTCAACCCCGCTGAGCGCACTTATTTCAGCAACCAAGCGGCGGCGATTTGGTAGACCAGTTAACTCATCGGTGCGCGCCAAGATCTTCTCTTCACCCAAACTACTGGCTTGCCTAATTACAAGTGTCATTCTTATAAAAGCCATAAACAACGTTGCAATTGTTGGAATAACTACATAAACCGGAAAGTAATCAGGACGGAGTGCAATGGCAGATAGCAGCGCTGGGCTGATAAAGATCGAGACAGCAATTAGCGCAGGGTGGATTTTCGTCTCACTGTGCAGATTATTTGGTGGCGCCCATAACGATAAGGAGAGGATGGTTATCCCAAGCAACCAACCGTTATCGCTGATCTGTCCAAATTGGTAAGAATTAGTAATCTGCGCCCAGAGAAAATAGAAATCAGTGATCGCAAAGATAAAAACTCCGATTATCAAAAGCACTGATCTAGTTGAAAACCCAGAGACGACTGCGCTAACAATGGCTATAACTACTAACGCGATATCGCAGACTGGATATAAGACAGCAAAGAATGCGCTCGTGCTATCCCCGGGAATATTTGAGATAAATTGAATTAGAATCAAGGCTGTAACGATTGAACTTAAGCCCAGCCCAAAGATCGCGGCATCTAGTAGCTCAAGTAAGCGCAGCCGCTGCCTACGTCCGAGAATGCGCGGAATCGCTAAGAACGCGAAGGGGTAGAAGAGCGCATACGCGATATTTGAAATTAGCAGCGAGTTAGCGCTGAAATTAAGGAACTGAGCAAGACTCGAATAGAGCGAACCGATTCCCCACGAAGCTATCGCCAGTGCAGTAAATGAAATGGCAAATGGATCACTATGCAGTGGAGCGCGTATTAGCGACATGATCGCCACAACAATAATTATGTTAAATAGAACTAGATCTAGAAATATTCCAGCGTCTACTTGCAGAATTTTGGCGATGGCATGCGCCGCTAAAATAGCCGAAGCAGACCATTTCCAGATTAGATGGGTTCGCACCCGCTTAAGTTAAAGTGCGAGATTGCGCAAAACGAATAGGGCTAACCTAAGGCCTGTTCAATCTTACCCAAGACTGAATTTAAAGAGTTAGAAACCCTTGCTGCAGATCAACTTGGCCATGCCAAGTGTGGTCTCAATATCAGTCTTTGAATTCTCGTATTGGTCAACGGCTTGCGCCTTAGCCCGCTCGCTGCGATCGCTCTGCTTGCCAACAGTCGAGTAAGCCTTGATCGCTGCTTCATAACTGCGAACAGCTGCAGCGTACTTATCGATAGTCGCCTTGTTCTTAGTTAGATTTGCAGTATCTGCTCGCAAAGCAACCAGAGCTGTATTGATCGTTGCGATCTTTGCCTGGTATTCAGGGATCAACTTGTTGGCTTTCTCAGTTTCAAGCGCTTGCTTTGCCATATCTGCATCAAGCTTGGCAACAGTTTCATCTGTTGCAGCCTTGATCTTTGGCAAGTTTGCGACTGCTTTTTTGTAAGTATTTGCTGTGTTGATGCAATCTAGTGACAACCAAGTTAGCTTTGAATTCTTTACCAATGGGTTCTTTGCACAGCGGTAAGAAGAACCGCTTACCTTTGTGGTTTGGCCAGACTTCTTACATGCAACGCCATTGCTGACTTTGGTTGCGGCGCTTGCTGGTACTGCAGTGATAGATGCGAGTACGAGAGCGGTAGCACCGGCTACGACTATGGCCTTACGAAACATGAAAAACCTCCATTGATGATGAGGCTATGTTAGCCAACCAGAGGGCTGATCTATGGGATACAAACGGAGAAAAGCATGTGAATTAGCGTTGTTTGACTCGCAAATTCATACCAACCCTGCGGACCAACGGCCTCGGAGCCAGAGTTATGAAACCCACCAAGAGTTTGTATTGCCATCCGGGAATCGAGACCGCCTTTCCTGCTTGCGCATCCTTCCAAGCTTTCGCGACGAGCTGATCGGAGTTAAGCCACATGAACTCTGGTAATCCCGCCATCTTCATTCGGCCGCGTTGATGAAACTCGGTACGAGTAAATCCTGGGCAGAGCGCTGAAACTTTTATCTTGGTAGCGGAAAGTTCGGTATGAAGTGATTCGCTTAAAACAGTTAGGTAAGCCTTCGATGCGCTGTAGGCACCACCTGCAATAAAACTGGCAACCGATGAGACGTTGATTACCGTCCCGGAATTGCGCTCCTTCATTCCAGGAAGTGCCACGTGCATCAACCGCATCGGTGTGCGCACCAATACCTTTAGGACTTCTTCCTCTTTTGCCAAATCACTCATCGTAAATGCTTTATTGATTCCAAAGCCAGCGTTATTAATCAGCACTTCAATCTCATTGTTCTTAATAAACTCTTCAACTTTGGCACAACCAGATTCGTTAGCTAAATCAGCGACGATGACAACTGATTCGGCGCCAAATTTATCCTTCAGCCCCTGAGCTCTTTCGTGCAAGCGAGCTTCATCGCGCGCGACCAAGACCAAGTTAAAACCCTGCGCCGCAAGCAAACGAGTAAAACTCTCACCTATTCCGGCGGTTGCACCGGTTACTAGAGCCCACTTTTTCATATCGCCTCCGCAGTTAATTTACTTGAGTGCGCCGTAAGCGCTGGCCGGAACAACTGGATCGTTAGGTCGCACTGGAGCAAGATACTTGTAAGGAGCGTTTTGTGCGGGACGTTGGTCAGCCTCACCTTTATTTGGCCACAGCGACATTGCGCGCTCTGCTTGCGCAGTAATCGTCAGAGATGGATTCACACCCAGATTTGCAGTGATTGAAGCACCATCGACAACGTGAAGAGTTGGGTAGTTATAAACGCGGTGATATGGATCGATTACTCCAGTTTTTTCATCTGCCCCAATTACACAGCCACCAACAAAGTGGGCGGTAAATGGTGCGCTGATTAAATCGCCAATATGCCCGCCTGCGATTCCACCATATTCGTTTGCGATATGACGCACCGCTTCATTGACCGCTGGAATATAAGTTGCATTTGGCTTATCGCTATCGTTCTTGGAAGTTAACTTAAATCCAAATAAGCCGCGCTTTCCCTTTACGGTTACGGCTGAGTCAACATCTTGCATTACAAGTGCGATGACCGTCTTCTCACTCCAGTGGCGCACATTAATTATTCGCAAAAGCAGCGAAGGCTTGGCTAGGAACTGCTTTAACCAATGGCGGCGCCGTTCTTTTCCAGTAAACCCATCGGTCATGATTGTTTGTAGCAAGCCCATGAAGTTACTTCCTTTGCCATAACGCACAGGTTCAATATGGGTATGTTCATCAGGAAAGAAGGAAGAAGTAATCGCTGCTCCACGACTGAAATCGTTATCGCGGTTATTCATAAGCGCACCAGTGAGGGCTTCACTATTTGTTCGGGAAAGGGCGCCAAGACGATCCGAAAGGCGCGGTAATTGTTTACGTTTCATCTTATGCAATAACTTCTGAGTGTTAAATGTTCCGGCAGCAACAACAAGTTGATCTGCAATAAAGGTTGGTCCGCGCGAACCATCCCAAGCTCCGGTCTTCTCAGTTTTAACTACCCATTTTCTATCGCTGCGCTCTCCGAATTCTGTAACTGTTGTCATCGGAAATACTTTTGCACCTGCGCCCTCGGCAAGACCTAGATAATTCTTGGGCAGGGTGTTTTTGGCGTTGTGGCGACAACCGGTCATACATTCGCCGCAGTTTGTGCAGCCTTTACGATCCGGTCCTTTGCCTCCAAAGTAAGGATCACTCGCTACTACGCCTTCACCATTTCCAAAGTAAATTCCAAGGGGCGCCATCTTAAAAGTTTGTCCAACGCCCATCTTGGTTGCCGCAGATTTCATCGCCGCATCTGATGGTGAGAAGTAAGGATTCTCTTCAACTCCCAGCATGCGTCGAGCTTGTTCATACCAAGGTTCGAGTTCACGTTTCCAGTCAGTGATATCTGCCCACTGTTTATCCTGGAAGTATTTATCGCCAGGTTGGTACAAAGTATTGGCGTAGGCCAGTGAACCTCCGCCAACGCCTGCGCCAGATAGGACAAGCACATCGGGAAGGATATGAATTCTTTGGATTCCGAAACAACCAAGTGCTGGCGCAAATAGAAATTTATTTATGCGCCAGGATGTCTTTGGAAAATCTTTATCTGCAAATCTCTTTCCGGCTTCAAGGACAGCTACGGAGTAACCCTTTTCGCGCAATCGAAGCGCAGTAACGGATCCACCAAAACCGGATCCGATTACTACGACATCGAACTGCAATTCCTTAGCCATCGCAGCCTCCCGTTTTTAAACGGTCAACTCCTCGACTGAGATTCCAGCTGTTGATTCATCACGAATATGCCAACTGGTTCCGTACTCTTCAAGTAGATCAAGGAAAGGCTTGGCATCAAACCATTCTGGGCCGTTTACGCCTTCTGGTTTCCAAGTTCCCTTATGCAATAACTCCATCGCAATAACTGGATTAATTGCGGTCTGCCAAACCACTGCCTGATCTCCGTAATTAGCCATCGACCATTCGTTATCTACAACGTTGTACATGTAGCACGCATATGGCTTACCTGACTTATCAAGGCCTTTAACTAAAGTGCCGGCGCAGGTTTTTCCGCGCATGCGCTCACCAAGTGTGGCCGGATCTGGAAGAGATGCGGCAAGCAAGTCGCGTGGTGAAACTGGATGGCCTTGAACTTCAACGGTCTCTTTACGATCCATACCAAGCATATGAATTGTCTTTAGAGTCGTGATGAATTGCGCACCAAGTCCATACTTGAAATTAACTTTCTTGGCATCAACTTTCTGCGGAATCAAGACAACTTCTTCGTGCTCGACGTTGACGCACTCAACAGGCCCGATGCCTTCAGGGAAATCAAATACCTCGAGTTCACTAAATGGTTCAGTTGTAAACCAACCGCGGCCATCTTCCCAAACCAAAGGTGGATTCAAACACTCTTCAATAGTTGTCCAGATTGAAAACGATGGAGCAAAGTCGGCGCCTTCAACTACTAAGTTAGAACCATCGAGAATAGTTACTTCATCGATTCGGCTAAAGAGATGGTCGGATGCATATTTCGCAAAGACATCGCTCATTCCTGGCTCAATGCCCATACCGACTAGCGCGTAGATACCTCGTTCGCACCAGTTCCAGTCGCGAGCGAATTGTTCATCGCCGAGCTTTACTCCAGTTTCAGAGTTTGGATAGTGCGGATGCGGACGAGAAAGAGACATCGCCATATCCATGTAATTTGTATTTTCAATTTCACAAGCTAGGAAGATCGGCATAACAAAGCGCGGATCTACGGCGTTGATGACAATATCTGGATTGGCCTTACGAATCAGTGCACGAATATCCTCGAGCTCTGCGGCGTTCACCTCCGCTGCTGAAAATCGGGGATCTTTTACTCTTGCTACTGCTTCTTCGGCGCGTGACAGGTGGCGATCTGCAATGACCATTGAAGTAATAAATGGTCTACGAGATGCGATATTTGCTATTGCCCTGCCAACTCCGCCTGCGCCGATAACGAGCGCTTTCATGGGTGGCCTTTCATTCTTTAATACACACGATTCGTTGTTGAACGCGTTAGCCCTATATTAATCGTAGAGATAACCTTTGCCAAGTGAAGATAATTCTTTACGCAGGTCCCCGTAGCTCAGTGGATAGAGCAACCGCCTCCTAAGCGGTAGGTCGCAGGTTCAACTCCCGCCGGGGACACCAATCAGTAGTTAACTCTTTTGACCACGTGTATTTCCTTGCCTTGCATTCCTGGAGCGCAATAACATAAGTCATGGTTCGCACGCTAAAAATCCTGGTTCTAGTAATAGTTTTTGCAACCAGTTCATTATCGCAAGCGAATGCCGCAGTAAAGGCGGGAGCATCGTGTAAGAAATTGGGCCAGACGGCGATACAAGGGAATAGTTCTTATAAATGTGTTAAAAGTGGTAAGAAATTAATCTGGTCAATAGTAAAGAAAACAACTTCTGTACCGACTCCAACCCCATCACCTGCTGCAGCTAATGTCGCCCTGCCCACTTCTCCTGAAATTGAAAAAATTGAATCACTCCTTGGTGAGTTAGTTTCTCAAACAAAACCAACTAAGGCGGCACTAGAAGTAATTGTTGGCCCAGGAGAGGAGAATCGATATTTGGCCGGTATCGTGCAAGCAAATATCGAAATCTCATTACAAATAGCTGAAGCTTTAGGTTTCGAGTTCAGTCGTAGTTATAAAGTTTATGTTGGTGACCAGCAGTGGTTGATTCCACTTATGCCAGAGGGAACTTGGTGTGCCAGTAAAGAAGGTGGTGTCCCGGCTGGCTCAAATGCCGGATTCTGCGGGATGGATAGTGGAGTGATATTTCTCAACCGAACCGGATTCCTCTTTGATGGTACGCGCCCGATTCCAAGAGACTTCACCAAGGGTGAGGATCGAAGAATTATTAGCATCAGTTTTGCTCATGAGATATTTCATGCCATGCAAGCAGAAGTTTCTCGTAAGTACACAGGAAGCAAAGGTAATTTCAATCAATTCTGGCTCAATGAAGGCGGTGCAAATGTTGCTAGCGCCTTGGTGCTCAGTGCAACAGAGAAAATTACTTATCGCGAGGCACGAACATGGGTTTCAACTTATCGAAACTGCATGGAGCGCCCAGAGCAATACAAACTAATGGATTTCAACGTCAATGCTGGGAGAGCAGGTACTTGTGGCCCGTACTTTGCTGGATTTTTTTGGTCTGAGTATCTCATCGCCCAAAGTGGTGAGATTGGCGCACTCTTAAATCTGGCAAAGACCAGTCGCAGCGCATTTGATGAAATAAGTTACGATCCTAACAACTTGCCACGTTTTGAAGGTGACAGGTTGAAGGTTTCGTTACGCGAGGTTTACAAAATTGATATAGATCAATTTGTGCCAAAGGCGGACGAGTATTTTGTAAAGTCCTCAAATGAGTTAAAGAGTTGGGCGCTGGCAACTGGGGTTCTTAAAAAATAATACTAATTGAGGACGCACATTAGACTTAACTAAAAATAACTGTGCGATGTCCAACGATAAAGATTCGATCTTCCGCATAGAGTTTTACCGCTTTAGCAAGTACGCGACGTTCGATGTCGCGACCAAGTGCGATTAACTCATCTGGTGTTGATGAATGAGTTACGTGTGCAACATCTTGTTCGATGATTGGACCTTCATCTAAATCAGCAGTTACAAAGTGCGCAGTTGCGCCAATAATTTTTACGCCACGATCATGCGCCTGGTGATAAGGCTTTGCGCCTTTAAATCCCGGCAAGAACGAGTGATGAATATTAATTATCTTGCCCGGTAGTGCGGCGCAGAAATCTTTAGATAGAACTTGCATATAACGAGCCAGTACAACGAAATCAATCTTTAACTCTGCAACTTTTGCTAGTAAAGCCTTCTCTTGAGCAGCCTTATTTGAGGCGTCAACTGGCAGATACATGAATGGAATTCCATGAGATTCAACTAACTGCTTCAAATCTTCACGGTTTGAAACAACTAGCGGAATTTCGATTGGAAGTTCGCCGAGTTCAAGGAGATACATTAGATCGCGCAGACAGTGGCTCTCTTTGGTAACCATAACTAGTGCACGTGTCTTCTTAGCGGTTTCACGAATGTGCAGCGCTGGAGAGAATTTTCCTAAACCTTCTCCCAGACTCTTCTCTGCAGCTGCCAGGCCTTGTGAGGTTTCAAAGCGAGTGCGCATCACAAAGGTGTTTGTTTTGTGATCTGTGAACTGCTGGTTTTCAATGATGTTGCCACCGCAGTTAAGTACGGCAGTTGTCATCGCATGGACAATGCCTGGTTGGTCTGCGCATTGCAGATTTGCGATGAGATCCATGTCGTAAGGGTACGCGTTAGCGGTTATAGATAGAAATTAGTGCGTCATCCCTAGTGCGTCATGGTGAAGCGGCGCAGCGGCTTTGGCGCCCACCAGTTGGTCTCACCAAAGAGTCTCATCAGCGCCGGAACTAGCAAGGCGCGAATTAGCGTGGCATCTAGTAATACGGCAAGTGAAACGCCAAAGCCCAACATCTTGATCGATGTCACGCCACTTGTCATAAACGCTGCGAAGACAACGGCTAGAAGAAGCGCTGCCGCAGTAATGATTCGTGCAGAGCGTTGCAGACCAGTTGCTACTGATTCGATATTGCTCTTGCCCGCCATATGTTCTTCGCGAATGCGAGAGAGCAGGAAGAGTTCGTAATCCATGGAAAGTCCAAAGACAACAACGGCAACCAAGATAACTGTTCCTGAATCAAGTGTTCCGGTAACGGTGAAATCACCTACTAGCCATTTGAGATGACCTTCAATGAAAATCCAAGTTACAGCGCCGAGAGTTGCAGTTAGCGATAAAGCATTTAAAAGAACTGCTTTAATCGGCAAGATAATTGAACCGGTAAAGATAAAGATCAAGATCATTACCCAGAATGCGATCCAACCAAGTGCTAATGGCAAAGTTCTAGAGATTCCACTTTGCGAATCAGTGAAATCAGCAGCTGCGCCACCGATGAGAGTCTCATCTGGTTTATCCAGGGCGCGAATCTCTTTAATCAATCTTTCAGCATCCATGGTGCGAGAAGATTGGCCCGGAATGACTTGGATACGTAAATCACTTCCGTAAGTTTCGATTTCGCCGACGCGTGCAATTCCATCAACTTTGGCAACCGATGTAAGGAAATCACTTACTTGGCTTTCTCTTCCGACACCGTTGGGAATAACAACTTCAATCGGACTTCCTTCAAAACCGCTAAATCGTTCAGTGATTTTCGCTGATCCAATCGCAGCAGGATCACTGGCTGGCAGAACGCGGGAATCTACTTGGGCAAATGCAATATTTGTAATTGGCGCAGCCATGACCCCAAGTAAAAGAAGTGAACCAATTACAACAGGTACTGGTCGCTTCATGACGCCGCGAGCTGTGTGCGCCCAACGACCATCTTCTTTAGGAGTTATTCCACCTTTTCGCACAGCGCCCTTATCGATCTTGTGTCCAAGCAGCGCCATGATTGCAGGTAGCGGAATTAGCGCACCAAGAACTGCCAAGGTAACAACGCTTACACCCGCATAACCAAATGATTTAAGGAAATCTAAAGGAAAGAATAAGAGCGCACTAAGCGTTACTAGAACTGTTAGACCAGAATAGAAAACTGTCTTTCCAGCGGTGTTAATTGTTGTGCGCACCGAGTCCTCAACGCTCTTGCCAGAGTGCAGTTCTTCACGGAAGCGATTGACCATTAATAAGGCGTAATCAATACCAAGACCTAGCCCAAGACCGGTGATCAAGTTAAGGGCAAATATGCTCACATTGGTAAAGAGCGTGATCAAATAAATAATAAAGAAAGCGCCGAGAATTGCGCTAATTCCAACTACCAGTGGCATCGCTGAAGCAACAAGTGCTCCAAAGACAAATATCAAAAGTAAGAAAGTCAGCGGTATCGCAATGGACTCGGCAAGCAACAAGTCGCGTTCGATCTTATGGTTAATCGCATAAGTAACAACACCAGCACCGGATGAGTAGATAGTTAGATCTCCACGCTTGCCATCAAATGCATCTTGAATATCTTTGCCAATCTTCCCGATCGAATCAAAGTCGCCTGCCTCGGTATTTGCATACGCAAATAAAAATGCAGCTTTGCCATCAGTAGATTTTAAATTAGGAGCGCCACCCGTTGACCAGAAAGATAGAGTCTTAGAGATTCCAGCAATCTGTGCAAGTTCTTTCTCAACCGCAAGTGCTTGTTCTGAAATTACTGCGTCCTCTACAGGCTTATCGCCGCTATCAATAATCAAGATAGCAACAGGCTCTTCAACTTTGAAATTTTCAGATAAGTAAGTTGCCGCTTTTGCAGATTCGCTTTTTAGATCCGAATATCCACCTGAATCTAATTTCCCGAAGGCGAGCGAGCCGATGCCACCGGCGAGGAGAATTCCAAGAGTAAAAAGGATTAAAACGCGCTTGCTGCGCTTAACTATGAAATTACCGAGGCGTTCGAACACAAGCAAACTATGTAGGATTACCCCCAGAGTTGCAATTTATGCGACTAGTCTGAGAAATAATTGAGGAGGTAGCACTGCAAATGAGTGATCTATTTCCTAGTTCTACAGAAGATGAACGCGATCCGCGCGAAGACCAGAGCGATTCAAAAAAACGTGAGGATGAAATCAAAGGCGATAAGCCGCCACATCACGACGACTAGTCGGAATAGCTATTCAGATTTGGATGGAGTCGCAGGTTTTGGTGCTGAGTCTGTTTTATAGAAACCAGATCCTTTAAATACAACGCCAACTGCAGAATAAACTTTTTTAACTTCGCCCTTACATTCTGGGCAGATAGTTAGCGCTTCATCAGAAAAGCTCTGGAAAGCCTCAAAGGCGTGCTCGCAAGCAGTACATTGATATTGATATGTAGGCACGAGCCATCACTCCTTCTCTTATTCGTTTAAATCACAGCCCCAGGGGCTGGTGGTTAAGTCTAAGGAAGTGAGACGATAGAGGCGAATTAAGAGGAGATTTGAGAGAGGGCAGGTGTCACAAGTGAAACGTTTAGCGGCGGTTATTGCAGCGCTGGGATTTACCGTTCTTCTAGCAGCTCCTGCGCTGGCTAACTCTCTTGTTGCCACATCACCAATTGCTGGTTCGACTCTGAAAGTAGAACCAAGTGCAGTGACAATCACTGTTGAGATGACACCTATGGATATGGGCAATGAAGTAACTGTTACAGATCCATCTGGTCGTCGCGTAGATGATGGCACCTTGACCGTTGCTGGAAACGATTTGATAGTTGGAATGAAACCAATTACCGAATCAGGTGTCTACAAAGTTTCCTACAGCATTATCTCTGAGATGGATCTGCCACTCGAAGGATCCTTTGTATTTAACTTTTCAACTCCAACAATCTCTGTTCCCGAAGAAGTCGTTCCAACAACGCCAGCAAAGATTGAGGGCAGCGACTTCGGAACTAACTTATTTGTAATCGGACTGCTTGTTGCCTCACTTGCAGTTCTGATTGCACTTGCGCTCTATGCGCGAAAGATATTTAACGAGCGATGAATTTACTGGAGATAAGTAAATTCTTATCCCTAGCTGCGGGCATCACCACAATCGGTTTGCTCCTAGCTATCGCCTTCTTTTTAAATGATGTTGAGGGAAAACTTGGTGAGAGAGCCAAAGCCTTAAGAAACGTAACTTCAATTGCAGCACTTGCTTGGGTGATAGCTACTGGTGTTTCGATAGTTGCAACTTTGGCGAATATTCTCGGAACAGATCTATCTGGGGCCTTTGATCCAACATCTTTACGTTCTTTTATCTCACAGATAACGCTCGGCAAATATATGTTTGTGCAACTTTGTTCGGCGTTATTAGTTGCATCAGTAGCGATTCGAATCAAGGGTGTGGCCGGCGCCAATGCGCTGCTCTTACTAAGCCTGGTGGCAATAATTGCGCCCGTCTTTGAAAGCCATTCAGCATCTAGTGGTTCACATGCACTGGCTATTGGATCTCTAGTTGTACACGTCGTCGCTATTTCACTCTGGGTAGGTGGGTTAGTAGCGATTACTTTCCTCAAGGCCGAAGACCGAGCAATTGCGTTACCGCGCTTTAGCGCTTTGGCTCTATGGGCAGCGATAGCGGTATCAGCGAGCGGAACTGCAAATGCCTGGGCCAGACTTAATTTTCAAAGCGCCTGGAGCTCAGATTATGCGCGCTTAGTTTTTCTAAAGATTTTATTAACGGCAGTTCTTATCTTCTTTGGCTATTTAAACCGTCGCCAGTTAAGTGGATCGCTTAAATTAGATGGAAAGCAGTTAGGCCGCTTACTTTCAGTCGAAGTCTTAATCATGGCTGTAACGACCTTCGTTGGTTCAAAACTTTCAACGATGCAACCACCTGTACGCGCAGATAGTTCACCGCTAGACCCTGGTTTAGCAGTTGCGGGAATTGCAACACCACCACCACCAAACCTTTGGCGTTTGATCTCGCTATACGATCCTGACGCGCTAATGATTGGTGTCTTGATAACCGCCGTTGCGCTTTATATAAGAGGTGTAATTATTCTGACGCGCCGTGGTGATAAATGGCCAGTAGGACGAACCGTTGCCTTTGCACTTGGAATCAGCGCAATTGATTATGCGACCAGCGGTGGCTTAGGTGTCTATGCCAAGTTCTCATTCGAGTATCACATGATCGCGCACATGCTTCTTGGAATGGTTGCGCCAATCGGAATCGTTCTAGGAGCACCGATTACCTTGGCGCTGCGCACTTTGCCACAAGGCCGTACGAGTGAAGAGCGCGGAGTTCGTGGAACGTTGATTGCATTACTGCATTCAAAACCTGCGGCGGTATTCACAAATCCAGTTTCTGCGCTTGCTCTCTTTGATGGCTCACTCTTTGTTCTATATATGACACCGCTATTTGGAAATTTGATGCAGTCGCATCTCGGCCATCTCGTAATGAGCGTTCATTTCTTACTTGCCGGAATTCTTTTCTTCCACGTAATAATTGGCATTGATCCGAATCCCCGAAAAGTTCCACACATTGTGCGCATAGTTATTCTCTTTGCAGCGATGAGCATTCACGCCTTCTTTGCTATCGCCCTACTTTCAACTACAACGTTGTTGGATCAAGGGTATTTCGCTTCGCTGCAGACTCCGTGGAATTTGGATTTGCTTGCCGACCAGCGAGCTGGTGGTTCTGTAGCTTGGGCGATGGGCGAGATTCCGATCCTGCTTGCGCTCGTTGCCACTTTTATTCAATGGATGCGCGATGACTCGCGAGAGACCAAGCGCATTGATCGAAATGAAGCGCGCTTAGCGGCCATGGGCGAACCTGATGAACTTGCTCAATACAATGCATACTTATCTACCCTTGCAGAACAAGACCGAGATAGAAAAGGCAGAGGACAACGATGAGCGCGAACGATCTTTACGCACTTCCATCTGAGTACAACGATCTACGTGAGAGTGTTCGCGCGCTTGCTGAAAATGAGATTGCGCCACATGCCGCAGCTGTAGATGAAGACCATCGCTATCCGCAAGAAGCAGCCGATGCTCTGCTTAAGGCTGGCCTTAGCGCAGCGCATGTGCCAACTGAATTTGGTGGAGAAGGTGCAGATGCACTTGCCACAGTAATTATTATTGAAGAAGTTGCTCGTGTTTGTGGTTCATCATCACTTATCCCAGCGGTAAATAAACTCGGATCTTTGCCACTAATGCTCAGCGGAAGCAAAGCGCAGAAAGAAAAGTGGTTGCCACTGCTTGCAAAAGGTAAGGGATTTTCATACTGCCTCTCTGAATCAGAAGCCGGCTCAGATGCATCTGCACTTAAAACTAAGGCAGAGTTAAAAGATGGATCTTGGGTAATAAACGGAAGCAAGAAATGGATCTCTAACGCTGGAGTTTCTGAGTTCTATACAGTTATTGCGCAGACTGATCCAAGTAAAGGATCTAAAGGAATAACCGCCTTCATAGTTGAAAAATCTGATCCCGGGGTTTCTTTCGGAACGCCCGAGAAGAAGATGGGTTTTCGTGGATCACCAACTCGTGAAGTTTATTTTGATAACGTGACAATTGGAGATGATCGTCGGATCAGTGAAGTCGGCGCAGGGTTTGCACTTGCGATGGATACTTTGGATCACACCCGAATCACTATCGCGGCTCAGGCGCTAGGTATTGCACAGGGCGCGTTAGATGTTGCGACCAAGTACTCACATGAGCGTAAACAATTTGGCAAAGAGATCTTCGACTTCCAAGGCGTGCAATTTATCTTGGCGGATATGGCTATGAATATTGAAGCAGCACGTCAATTAACTTATGCTGCAGCAGCGCGTAGCGAACGCGGCGATAAAGACCTGAAATTCTTCTCGGCAGCGAGCAAGACTTTCGCTAGCGATGTTGCCATGAAGGTAACAACAGATGCGGTGCAGGTGTTGGGCGGATATGGCTACGTCTCTGACTATCCAGTCGAACGAATGATGCGCGATGCCAAGTTAACTCAGATTTACGAAGGCACCAATCAGATTCAACGAATTGTTATGGCGCGCAATCTGCCAAAGGGTTAAGAAAACCTCAGAATTAAATCCGGTGTTGCTGCAGCGTTTAACCGCACATCAAATTCTTCACGAGGTAGATCAACGCTAGAAATCTCATCTGGATGGATCAATCCGATACTCCATGCGGAAAGTTTTGGAAGTGCGCGATCGTAGAAGCCGCCGCCCTGCCCCAAGCGATATCCAGATCTATCAATACGTAGAGCTGGAACGACAATTAGATTAATAAGTGAAAGTTCGTCGAGCGCAATTCCGATTGGTTCAAGAAGTTGCTTTGATAATTTACTTGGTGCAAGTTGATCGCTAGCTCCGCTCCAACGCACCCATTCGAGATCTTCACCTTTTACTCGCGGCAAGTAAAGATCTTTGCCGCTATTCAATAACGCTTGATTTAGTTCTTGCGTACTTGGCTCATCGCCATAAGAGATATAACTGGCGATAGCGCTTGCCTTAGAAAATTCTGAAGAAGTAGCAAGATGTGAAAAAGAGTGATCTAGATATCTTTCGCGCCGTTCAAAGCGATAACGGGTCCGAAGTTCAGACTTCTCGCTTGCTGCACTCATCTAAATCCCCAATTATCTACGGCACTAGAAGTATTGTTTCCGATTATGTCAGACCGCACTCGTGTAGATGAGTTTCTCTCCTCTCTATTAGCGATCTGTCGACCACTCGAAGCATTCGAGATGTCTCTGCTAGATGCACACGGAGCCACCCTTGCCGCAGATATCTATGCCGGAGAACGTTTGGTTCTAAAGGCTGGTTCAAGAATTCGCTCGACGCAGATCGGACTTGCCGCATCTATTGGTCGCGATCATTTACCGACTCGGCCGCATCCGCGCGTGGTTGTACTTTCAGCCGGCCCTGATTTAGTTGAACCAGGTAAAGAGTTAAAGGCAGGCGAAGAGTACGAGACTAATTCTTGGTTGCTAACTACTGCAGTGCGTGAAGTTGGAGCAGTCGCATATCGCGTCCATACAATTCCTGACGACGAAGCCCAACTGCAGGCGGTTATTGAAGATCAATTAGTTCGCGCCGATTTAATAATTATTAGCGGAGAACGCCACGATGATTCATTTGATTTGATTACCCGCACACTTTCTGCGATGGGCGAAATAACCACCGTAGATATCGCTATCGAATCTAGCGGCCGCCATAACTTTGGCGTTATTGGTCCGGATAAGACTCCGGTTGTAACTCTGCCAGGCGATCCAGTTGCTGCTTACATCTCATTTGAACTTTTCATCCGGCCGATGATTCGCACAATGCTCGGTGCTGCAACAATTCACCGCCCATCAGTTAAGGCAAAGCTCGAAAAAGCGATCGTTTCAACTGGCGGCTACCGCTCTTACATTCGCGCTGTCTTATCTGAAGATGGAAAATCAGTTCTTCCCTTACTTTCACAAGGATCTAGTGCGCAAGATGAACAAGCCACTCTTTCGGATGCCAACGCATTTATCGCTGTTCCAGAAGGCGATCTAGATATCACCGCAGGCAGTGATGTCACAGTCGTCGTGCTTGAACGCCGCTATATATAAGTATTGAGATAGATCTAGATATGTCTGAGAACTGGCCGATTTTCTTAAATGAGGGCGAGTTGTTATTGCGCCCACTTCGACTGCGCGATCGTCGACGTTGGCTACACGTTCGCGCTGAAAATAAAGAATGGCTCGCTGAATGGGAGGCCACTCTTCCCAAAGTTCCGGGTGAGAAAAACTCCAGCCAACTCCCCTCATTTAGCGAGATGGTCAACTGGCATCGCCGCGAAGGTCGCAATGGGCGCTCATACTCATTAGCTATTTGGCAGATTAACGAGCAAGGGCGCAACCTAATCGGGCAGATAACTATGGGTGGTGTTTCATATGGAGCGATGCGCGGGGCGCATATCGGTTATTGGATAGATCGCGCATATGCCAATCGTGGATTTACTACACAAGCGGTAAATATGTTGACCCGCTTTGGCTTTGAAGAACTGGCGTTGCATCGAATCGAAATAAATATTCGCCCCGAAAATGCACCTTCTATCAAGGTCGCCGAGAAAGCTGGCTATATTTTTGAAGGGCTACGTCCTAGGTATTTACATATTGATGGAAAATGGCGCGACCATCACTGTTACGTGAAAGAAAATTCCCAGGTCATTTAAGCCTCTAAATCCACGGGGCGGCAGGGGTGCTCCTCTAACCTTTACCTATCATGGCTTCTGGAATTATCTATCTAACGATCATCGGCATGTGGGTGGCTTACTTCCTCCCACGCTGGGTGCACGATCGAAACGAGTTCTCTGGAAAAAATGTAGAAAGATATAAAAGCGCACTTCGCATAGTTGCAGAAAATTCTCCAGGCGGAAGTTCTGGAACTGGTGTAATTCACACCGACTTAGATCGCGAAGCAAAAATTGCACAACAACTTATGCGCCGCAGAATCATCTTCTCAATAATTATTATCGCGTTCGTAATGACGACAGTAGGTGCGATTATGCAAACTCTTGCTATTTCATTTATCGGAATTCCAGTTCTTGGATTTGTTTTGTACTTGGCACACGTTCGCCACCAAACAACAACTGACCGAGCGCGTCGTCGTCGCGTTACTCAGATTCATCGCACAACAGTCGGTGTCTCATCGACAAACTTGGCAGACGTTGTTGCTCCTAAGCAATCAACTGAACATTGGATTCCACTTTCTGAACGCGAACTTACTGGTGTAACGATTCTGCCTAAAGGAACCGCAGCAGCTCGTGGAGAATGGCAACCAAATTCTGTTCCAGTTCCAACATATGTAAATGCGCCAAAGGCGATTTCTCCAAAGCGAGTAATTGATCTGACTACTCCTGGTCAGTGGAGTGAAGAACAAGAGCGCCTAGAACGCGAAGCCCTTGCCGCCGCTGCGCCATCGCGCGATGAAATCTTTGATCAGCAACTTGCAGATGAAGCAGTTGAACGGATGAAGCGCAACCGCGCCGCTAACGAATAGTTAGAGTTAAATCCAAGATGGCAGCCACATACGCGCCTGCCATGAATCGTAGGTAATTACATCTCCCGTGAATAGCGGCAAGAAGAATATGAAGTTTATAAAGATCGCAAAGGTGATAAATCCCAGAACCACGTAGATATTTCGCTTATTTTCAAAGTGCATCAGCAGCACGTATGCACAGTAAACAATTGCCAGGATTAAAAAGGGCTGAAAAACAATCGCGTAGAAGGTAAAGACGGTGCGCTCTTGAAAGAAGAACCAAGGTAGATATCCGGCTGCCATTGCACCAAGAATTAAGTTAAGAGGTGGTTCATAGCGTTTAACGGCGATAGATCTAATCCAAAAACCCAGCACGACAGCAAGTGCGATAGTTCCCAACCACCAGAGCAGCGGAGTTCCAAGCGCCAGAACTTCTTGAGAACAGCTATCCGCCCCACACGTCTTTGGGGTTTCGTAGTAGAAAGAGGTTGGTCTTCCCATAATCAACCAACTCCAAGGATTTGATTGGTAAGAATGTTTCTCAACTAACCCGGTGTGAAAGCCCAACATCTGAGAGTGATAATGAAGGAAAGATGTAATTATGTTTTCGGAATAATCGCGCGCCCACCCGCGGTTGCTGGCAAACCAACCAGACCAAGAAGTAATATAAATCGAAATCGGGGCCAACCCATATTGAGCAGCTGTCTTTAGCGTTGGCTTAATTAAGTCGCGCCCAGTGTTATGTGCAAATGCTCGATAGAGAGCAACAACTCCAAATAGCGCAAGGAAATACAAACCACTCCACTTGGTTGCAACCGCTAGGCCAAGTGCGATTCCGGCCCACCAATGCCAACGAGCCAAGAAGAAGTAAGTTGCAAGAAGAATGAAGAATGAGAGATAGATATCCAATAACGCGGTACGAGAATGCACCAACGCCAATCCATCCATCGCCATCAAAGCGCTTGCCGCAATTGTTAGATAAGAATTTCTAAATAGGCGATGGGCGATAAGGGCGATTAAAACAATCATCGCCGATCCAAGAAGTGCGCCCATAAAGCGCCAGCCAAATTCGTTATCTCCGAATAGCTTTATACCTAGCGCTATCAGCCACTTTCCAACCGGCGGATGAACTACAAATTCTGGATCATTCCCAGATACCTCGACACCATGCGCCAAATAATCGCGCGCGCCATCTATGTAATAAACCTCGTCGAAGACAAAGCCCTTGGGAGTTCCTAGATTGAATAGCCGCAAGGCAAGTGAGACCAAAGTGATCGCGCCAACGTAGATGCGGGTTTTCACATACCTAGCGTACTGAGAGGATGTACCCATGGCGCTCACGTTGGCAGCAACTCCTCTGGGAAATCCCGGAGATGCAAGCCCGCGCCTAAAAGATGCGATCGCTAACGCTGAAGTTATCGCTGCCGAAGATTCACGACGCTTTCATCGCTTGTGTTCTGATATCGAAGTTACTTTCACTGGTCGAGTTATTTCATTCTTTGATGGCAATGAAACCGAACGCACCCAAGAAATTCTCGAACTACTGCGCGCCGGAAAGAACGTGTTAGTTGTATCGGATGCCGGCATGCCAACCATTAGCGATCCGGGTTTTCGTTTAGCGCGCGATGCGATCGCTGAAAATTTAGCGGTAACAGTTATTCCAGGGCCAAGTGCACCGGTGATGGCGCTTGCGCTCTCTGGACTTGCCACAGATCGCTTTACCTTTGAAGGTTTTGCACCGCGCGCACTTGGCGCACGTCAAGCACTTTATGAATCTTTACGTTTTGAAGAGCGCACCATGGTTTTCTTTGAAGCTCCACATCGCATCACCGAATCGCTGCAAGATGCTGTTGCGGTATTTGGTAGTGATCGCAAGGCAGCAATCTGCCGCGAGATGACCAAGACTTATGAAGAAACGGTTCGCGGAACTCTCGCTGAACTCGTTGCTTGGTCGACCTCAAAAGAGATTTTGGGGGAGATCACGATGGTTATTGCTGGCGCGGCTGTCGGAACGGCGGAAGTGACTGCAGAGCAGATGGTTGCGCGAGTTCGTGAATTTGAGGCGGCGGGCATGGATCGCAAGGCGGCAATTGCAACTGTGGCCGATGAATTCGACCTGCCTAAGCGGATCGTTTATGCAGCGGTAGTTGATGCGAATAAGATGCGTTCGTGAAATCTTTCTACCTAACAACGCCGATTTACTATGTAAATGATGCTCCACATATTGGCCATGCATATACAACCGTGGCCGGCGATGTCTTAACTCGCTGGCATCGCCAACGCGGCGAATCTGTCTGGTTCCTAACTGGCACCGACGAGCATGGTCAGAAAGTAATGCGCACCGCTGAGCAAAATAACGTTGCTCCACAAGCTTGGGTAGATCGCTTGGTGCAAGAAGCATGGAAGCCAAATTGGACCGCGCTAAATATTGCAAACGATGATTTCATCCGCACCACCGAAGCCCGTCACACCGAGCGCGTGCAAAAGTTTCTACAATCACTTAAAGATGCTGGACAGATATATGCCGGCAAATATGAAGGTCCTTACTGTGTTGGCTGCGAAGAATTTAAGCTACCTGGCGATCTAATCGATGCTGATGGACAGAAGCTCTGCCCAATTCATAGCAAGCCAGTTGAACTGGTCAATGAAAATAACTGGTTCTTCCGTTTATCTGCTTTTGTTGAACCGCTACTTGAGCATTACCGCAAAAATCCAGATGCTTGCCAACCAGAAAGTGCGCGTAACGAAGTTGTCTCATTCCTTGAAGGCGGCGTTTCTGATCTTTCAATTTCACGTTCTACATTTGATTGGGGAATTCCGGTTCCATGGGATACCGATCAAGTTGTCTACGTTTGGTTCGATGCGCTCCTTAACTACGCAACTGCAGTTGGGCTAACTGATGCGCCAGATACAGAAGGCGGCAAGAAGTTTGCACAGACTTGGCCAGCAGATGTTCACTTAGTTGGAAAAGACATTTTGCGTTTCCACGCGGTTATCTGGCCGGCGATGTTGATGGCTGCAGGTTTAGAAGTTCCTAAGAAAGTATTTGCTCACGGTTGGTTGCTAGTTGGCGGCGAAAAGATGAGTAAGAGCAAGCTCACCGGTATCGCACCTTCTGATATCACCGACCACTTTGGCGTTGATGCTTTCCGTTATTACTTCTTGCGCGCAATTCCTTTCGGCAGCGATGGCTCTTTCTCTTGGGAAGATATGTCAGCTCGCTATACATCAGAGCTCGCAAATGACTTTGGCAACCTAGCTTCACGCTTGGCTGCGATGATTGAAAAATACTGCGAAGGCAAAGTGCCAGCGAAGGCTACCGATGCCGGACTTTCTGCAGCGCTAACCAGCACTGTTGAAAAAGCCGATGCTGCAATGGTCGCACTTGATTTCCAAGGTGGAATCAACGCAGTTATGGATTTCTGCAAGAAGGTAAATGGCTATGTCACTGAGAAAGAGCCATGGATCCTGGCAAAAGATCCAGCAAATAAAGCAGCGCTAGAAGAAGTTTTATATAACACCGCCGAATCACTTCGCGCACTTGCCGTCTTGTTACATCCAGTAATGCCTGCAACAACAGAAATTTTGTGGGAATCACTTGGTGCAAATGCAACTATTGGTTCACTTGCAGATCAACAGATCTCCAAGGTTGCACAATGGGGACAACTTCCCGAAGGAACTCTTGTAACTAAGACTCCAGTGCTATTTCCACGACTCGAGACTAAAGAGTAATTTCCTATGGCAGATCGCCACAATCGCGATATTGATCGCCCACTGGCGCCAGCGCCGAAACCACTTCCTGTTCCAACGGTCGATGCGCATGCACATTTAGAAATCGTTACCGATGCCGCACCTGATTCGGCAGAAGTAAAGCAAGTTTTAGATGATGCTAAGGCGGCGGGCGTAGATCGTGTTGTGCAAGTTGGGTATTCCGCAGAACAATCAAAATGGTGTGTGGCAGCGGCAGAACACTTCGATGATCGCGTACTTGCTGCAGTGGCCCTGCATCCCAATGAAGCGCCAGTTGTTCCTGATCTAGAAGCAGATTTAAAGATTATTGAAGAACTTGCTGCACATCCACGGGTTCGCGCAATTGGTGAAACGGGTTTGGATTATTTCCGAACCCCACCGGAACTTCGCACGCGCCAACAGGATTCGTTTAAGTGGCATATCGAGCTAGCAAAGAAGACTAAGAAGGCTTTAGTAATCCATGATCGCGATTCGCATGATGATGTCTTATCTATCTTGCTCGAAGTCGGAGCACCGGAAAAGACAGTTTTTCACTGCTTCTCAGGCGGAGTTGAAATGGCGAAGTTATGCATTGATCGCGGATACATACTTTCCTTCGCTGGCACGTTAACTTTTAAAAACGCCCCCGAACTACGCGATGCGGTAAAGCTAGTTCCGCACGATCAGCTATTGGTTGAAACTGATTCACCTTTCCTATCTCCTATGCCAAATCGCGGCGCGCTAAATACTCCAGCACAAATCGCAAATATCGTTCGCGCTATGGCTGAAGAACGCAATGAGAGCGTTGGCGCACTCGCCCAGGCGCTTTCGGATAACGCCGAACGTATCTTCGGATCATTTGCCGCAGGATCCACGTTATGACCTTGCTTGGTGCTGTAGAAATCCGCGCCCTTGCTGAAAAGTTAGATTTAAAACCTGCCAAAGCACTTGGTCAGAACTTTGTAATTGATGCCAATGTTTGCCGCAAGATAGTTCGTACCGCTGGCGTTACCGCTGGCGATGTCGCACTTGAGATCGGCCCCGGCCTCGGTTCGCTAACTCTTGCACTTATGGAAGAGGCAACTAGCGTAATTGCCGTTGAAATTGATTCGCGCCTGGCTAACCAACTGCCTATAACAGCTGCGCTGCATAGCGATCGCAGTGAGATTCTTACCGTCATCAACCAAGATGCCCTGCAACTCAAATCACTTCCAGTTGAGCCAACTGTTTTAGTTGCCAACCTGCCATATAACGTTTCGGTTCCAGTCTTCTTACACCTTCTAGAAATTCTGCCAACTCTGCGTAGCGGCGTTGTGATGGTGCAAGCAGAAGTTGCAGATCGCTTAGCCGCAAAACCAAACACTAAGGAATATGGAATCCCCAGCGTTAAAGCTGCTTGGTGGGCAGATGTAACCGGTGCTGGATCGGTCTCGCGTTCTATCTTCTGGCCGGCACCAAATGTGGATTCAAAGTTAGTTGGATTTAAGCGCCGTGCCACACCGGGCGATGAAAAGCTTCGCAAGGAAGTCTTTGCAATTATCGATCTAGCATTTGCACAACGTCGCAAGATGCTGCGCGCCGCGCTCTCATCTCGCTACGGCGGTTCCGCTGCCGCTGAAGCGCACTTAATCGCAGCGGGAATCGACCCAACGCTGCGCGGTGAATCACTTGATATTAATGGCTTCTGCAAAATTGCCCAACAAGGTTTAGAGTCTTAGCGTGTCCAGAACTAACCGCAACTCTGTCACCGTACGAGTTCCTGCCAAGGTAAATCTGCAACTGGCAGTTGGCCCACGTGAGGCCGATGGATTCCACAATTTAGTTACTGTTTTTCAAGCGATCTCAATTTATGACGATGTCACAATCACAAAATCTGCACCGGGTAACGGAATCACTATTTCAATCATCGGTGATCACACTCATGGCGTGCCAGCAGATTCCACTAATTTGGCGGTAAAGGCAGCGCAGTTAATCGCCGATGATTATGACTTTGTCATTGATGCCCATATAGAAGTGAATAAATCGATCCCCGTTGCAGGTGGCATGGCTGGCGGAAGCGCCGATGCCGCCGCAGTAATTGTTGGCGTAAATGAACTTTACGAACTCGAGATGTCACGAGAAGAGATGCACGAATTCGGCTCACAACTTGGTAGCGATGTTCCTTTTATGATTTCTGGCGGCACAGCAATTGGTCAGGGTCGAGGAGATCAATTAACGGCAGCGCTTTCGCGCGGCACATATCACTGGGTTTTAGCGCTCTCAACTGTTGGTTTATCAACTCCCGCTGTTTATCAAGAGTGCGATCGACTGCGCGCTGGTTTAGATATCGCAGCGCCGCAAACTAGCGATGCGTTGATGCAATCGTTACTTGCCGCAGATTCGAAAGCTGTGGGCCAAGCGCTACATAATGATCTGCAGTCAGCAGCTTGTTCGCTGCGCCCTGCACTAACTTTAGTTTTAGATGTCGGCGAAGAATACGGCGCACTTGGTTCAATTGTTTCTGGCTCAGGACCAACAGTTGCATTTCTAGTTGCCGATGAAGAGCAAGGTTTAGACTTGGCTGTTGCGTTAACTTCTAGCGGAGTTGTTGGAAGCGTAGCCCGAGCCTATGGCCCAGTGCACGGCGCCAAGGTCATCTAATTTTCTAGTTATCTAGTTTTCTTCCAAGTGCGCAGCGAGTGCGCTAAGTAAATCTGCCAGCGCTATCTTCTGTTCACGCGTT
>JBIIUL010000032.1:0-9960 GCA_044340015.1 Candidatus Planktophila sp. | reverse complement strand
GCTGCTGCTTCTACGCGATCGCAAATTTCAGCGCTGTGAACAAGTGAAGTTAGTTCGCGAGCAAGTGCGCGATGCGCCTCACGTGCTCCGGGATTTTCAGAATGTGATTTTTCAAGCCCTTCAATCTCTTCGCGAGATTTGAATGAGAAAACTTTTAAGAAGTTGATGACATCTTTATCATCGGTATTCAACCAGTATTGGAAGAAAGCGTACGGCGAGGTCATCTCTGGGTCTAGCCAAATTGCACCTCCTGCGGTTTTTCCAAACTTAGAACCATCAGCCTTAGCAAGTAGCGGAATTGTTAAAGCATGTGCGCTACCTGATTCAACGCGGCGAATTAGATCTAGACCTGCAGTGATATTTCCCCACTGATCAGAGCCACCTAATTGCAGCGTGCAGTTGTGACGACGGAAAAGCTCTAGAAAATCAAATGATTGAAGCACTTGGTATGAAAATTCAGTGTAAGAAATGCCACCTGCTTCCAGGCGTGAAGATACAGAATCCTTTGCCAGCATCTGATTGACGCTGAAGTGTTTTCCGACATCGCGTAAAAATTCAATGGCCGAAAGTGGTGATGTCCAATCAAGGTTATTGGCGACAATTGCTGCATTCTCTTTGGCGTTAAAATCTAAGTACTTTGAAACCTGTACGCGAATACGTTCTACCCACGCTGCAACTACATCAGTTGTATTGAGACTGCGTTCTTCATTCTTTCCGCTGGGATCGCCGATTAAACCGGTCGCTCCCCCGACAAGTGCGATTGGGATATGGCCCGCTAGTTGAAAGCGGCGCAGGGCCAGCAGAACAACGAGGTTTCCGACGTGCAAACTTGGAGCAGTGGGATCAAAGCCGATGTAGAGAGTGGTCGGCTTTGATAGCGCCTGGATCAGGGCTGCTTCATCAGTTGATTGCGAGAAGAGCCCGCGCCACTTTAAATCCTCTATCAGCGCCTTTGATTGCGTTGCCATTTTCGGGTTCACTCCCCCATCATCACAGAGAATGAACTCATTTGGTCGGATAATTTCTTTTCGGCAGCTTTAATGTCGGAGTTCGCTGTTGCTAACTGCGACGCCAGAGCGGTTCCACCCGTTGCACCGACAGTTGTACGGGAAGCAATAGCGCCTTCAACTGTAAGCACCTTGCGGATCTCAGGGGTTAGTTGCGGATGAACTCCCGCAAAATCTTGATCGCTTAACTCGTGGAGTTCGACTTTTTTCGACTCACAAATCGCAACGCACTTACCCGCGGCTTCATGGGCTGAGGCAAATGGCACGTTGGCGCGTACTAAGAAATCAGCAATCTCAGTTGCTAGTGAGAAACCTTGAGGTGCAGCAGCCAACATCTTTGCTCGATCAAAAGTTGTTGTGGCAACCATTCCCGTAACAGCAGGAAGAACTAGAATCAAAGTATCGATCGAATCAAATAGTGGTTCTTTATCTTCTTGTAGGTCTCGGTTGTAAGCAAATGGCAGTCCCTTAAGCATTGCCAGGACTCCAGTTAAGTTTCCAATTAAGCGACCAGCTTTTCCACGCGCCAGTTCTGCCATATCGGGATTCTTCTTCTGCGGCATGATCGATGAGCCAGTTGAGTAAGCATCGGCGACTTTCGCCCATCCAAATTCAGATGTTGCCCAGATGCACCATTCTTCGCCTATGCGAGAGAGATGAACCCCAACCAGCGAAGTAATAAAGAGCGCTTCGGCAACGAAGTCGCGATCGGATACGCCATCAATGCTATTTGCAGAAGGCGAAGCAAAACCTAGATCCTTTGCAGTTACTTCAGGCTTTAAGCCAAGGCCTGATCCAGCCAGAGCGCCTGAACCAAGTGGGCTAACCGAAGTTCGCTTTAACCAATCTTGGATTCGATCGAGGTCGCGAGCAAAGGCGTGAATATGTTTTGCTAATTCGTGACCAAAGAGAATTGGTTGCGCGTGCTGCATATGAGTAAACCCAGGCGCCGGCGCATCGCCATACTCTGCAGCCTTTGCTGCAAGCGCCTTTTGAAGTTCCAAGATCATCTGAGAAATTTCCATCATATGGTCGATTGCAAATAGTTTTAGATCTGTCGCTACTTGATCATTGCGTGATCTGCCTGCGCGCAGCGCTCCCCCGATATCTCCGATCTTTTCGGTTAGGCCACGTTCGAGCGCGCTGTGAACATCCTCATCCATCTCAGTTGCAACAAATTTTCCGATGGCAACTTCATCTACTAATTCACGAAGCGCTTTTTCTATCTCATTTGCAGCATCGTCTTTGAGAAGCCCAGAAGATTTAAGTACGCGCAGATGCGCTAAAGATGAGCGAAGATCGTAAGGCGCTAGCCGCCAATCAAAGTCAACGCTTCGTGAAAGCGCAAAGACCGCATCAGCTGGTGCATCGGAGAAACGTCCACCCCAGAGAGCCATTATTTCTTCGCCTTTCGTTTTGCAGAACCGCGCTTTGCGCCTGCGCCGAAGCTGAGCAATTCTTTCGCAAGATCGGCTCCGCCGGTGGCCTTCTTCGATACAACTAAGACCGTGTCGTCTCCCGCGATCGTGCCGATGATGTTCTCAAGGCCTGAGTTATCAAGTGAACTTGCTAAAAATTGCGCCCCACCAGGTGGGGTGCGAACTACGGCAAGGTTGCCAGATGATTCGACCGAGAGAATCAGATCGGAAGGCAGCGGCATAGATCGTGCGATCGAGCCATCAGCGGTTGTTCCAAGTTGATAGATCAATTCGCCAGACTCACTACGCGAACGAACCGCCCCAAGTTCTTCTAGGTCGCGACTGGCAGTTGCCTGAGTGACATCGAAGCCGGCTTTCTTCAGTAACTTAACTAAATCAGATTGTGAATGAACAACACCCGCTTTAATCAAAGCGATCGCCTTTGCGCGACGTGCGGATACCGAGCTTGAATTCAAGACCTTAGCCATTAGTTACCTCTTTCATCGCCTTTGCGAAAGCCGCAATAAATTTATCAATTTGAGCCTTTGTAACAATTAACGCTGGCGCAATTCGGATAGTTTCTAGATTTGGTGCATTAACTAAGAAGCCATTTTGAGCTAATTGGGCGGCTAGCTCTTTTGCATACTCACCATCGAGTGCGATTCCAATTAATAAGCCTCTTCCGCGTACTTCGCGAACGCCCCGTATCGCCGAAATCTTAATCTTCAAGCGCTTTTCGAAACTCTTTGCCTGAGACATCAAACGGTTCTTCTCGATTACAGAGATGGCAGCTAATCCAGCGGCTGCTGCAATTGGGTTTCCTCCAAAAGTTGTTCCATGTTCACCTGGAGCAAATTGTGGAGTAGTGCTGCCCAGAGTAATCATCGCTCCGAGCGGAAGGCCGCCACCAATGCCCTTAGCTAGTGTGATGACGTCAGGACGAACATTCTCGTGCTCATATCCAAACCAATTTCCAGTCCGTCCCATTCCAGTTTGTACGCAATCGAAAACTAGAAGCGCTCCGTGCTGATCGCAAACCGCACGCAACTGCTTTAAATAACCTTCTGGCGGAGTTACTACTCCTGCTTCACCAAGGATCGGTTCTACGATTACCATCGCTGTTTTCTTGGAGACCGCTTTGCGCATTGCTCCGATATCGCCAAATGCAACATGCTTAATATCTTTGAGCAGCGGCCTAAACGGTGCCCGCTTGCTCTCTTGGCCAGTTAATGAAAGAGCTCCCATGGTGCGCCCGTGGAATGCGCCAATCGTTGCAACAATCCGCGTTTTTCCAGTTTTGCGTGAAAGTTTGAGTGCAGCTTCATTCGCCTCTGCGCCTGAGTTGCAGAAGAAGATTCTTGCTGTGTTATCTCCGGTCATCTCCTGCAACTTCTTGGCAAGCGCTAGGCCTGATGGATGGCTATAGAAATTGCTGACATGGCCAAGCTTTGCGACTTGCGTTGAAACCGCTTTAACTATCGCAGGATGGGCGTGGCCAAGAATATTTGTGGCAATACCGCCGAGGAAATCCAGATACTTTTTCTTCTCTGAGTCAGTTACCAATAGGCCTTTTCCTGAGACCAGATTGATATCTGGAACTCCATAATTAAGCTGCATTACATCGTTCCAAGTGGTCGCCGTCGTATTCTTAACTGAACTCATTTCGTCACCAACGTTCCGCCAGAGTTACCTAACGCCATTGCGAAGGCCGATGGATCGGTTCCATCAATAATTCTTACTGCACTTGCTCCACCATCTATTGCATCTAGACATGCTTTAACTTTCGGTGCCATACCTTCTGCAAATGTTGATTTCATAGCATCTAACTCGGCGTACGAGATCTGCAAGATGAGAGATGAAGTATCAGGCCATGAGCGATAGATGCCAGCGACATCGGTCATGATGATCAAACTTTCTGCACTTAGCGCGCCTGCGATCGCAGCGGCTGCGAGATCTGCATTGACGTTAAGGCCACCTTTAAAGTTTTCATCGGTGGCGATCGGTGAGATCACTGGAACTTGACCGCCCTTTAAAGCGCTGTTGATCGCCTGTGGATTAACTGCAGTAATTACTCCAACTAAACCTAGATCAACTGGCGAGCCATCAACTAGTTTGCGAAGCGGTTCGGCGATCAAGCATTCACTCGTACGGCCAGATAGCGCGACTGCGTTAACTCCGGCTCTGCGAAGTGAATTAACAACTTCTGGACCAACTTCGTTTACCAAAACTCTTTCAACTACTTCGAAGATTTCAGGGGTCGTGACGCGGAATCCGCCAATAAACTCCGAAGCGATCTCTTCTTCCTTAAGTGCGGCATCAATCTGTGGGCCCCCGCCGTGGACAACAACCAACTTCACACCGCTCTCCTGCGCTGCCGCTATGGCTTTGGCGAAACCACCATTTTCATCCTTCATGGCATGGCCACCGAATTTCACCACGATCATGTTGCGTAGGCCGAGTTCTCGTGAACATAGTCATGTGAAAGATCATTGGTGAAGACCGTTGCGCTAGCGCTTCCGATCTTGAGATCAACTTGAATAGTCACCAAGCGATCAGCAAATGAGACTTTATTGCGATCCTCGAAAGGTGCGCTCGACTTAGCAACGTGTACCCCGTTAAGAGTGACATCGATATCCAGTGGATTTAAGCGCGCTCGAGCGGTACCAACCGCAGCCAGAACTCGGCCCCAGTTTGGATCTCCACCAAAGATCGCACACTTCAACAAATTATTCCGTGCACACGCCCGAGCAACTTCTACAGCATCGCTTTCAGAAGCAGCGTTCCTGATCTCGATCGCAACGGTCTTGGTAGAACCCTCGGCATCTGCGATTAGCTGTTGTGACAAAGAACCGCAGACCTCCATAAGCGCTCTCTCTAGTTCAGATTCGCTTGGAGCAAATCCGCTAGCGCCAGAACCCATAAGCAACACGGTGTCGTTAGTAGATGTGCAACCATCAGAATCGATTCGGTTGTAGGTGCGGTCGCAGACTCTTTGGAAGATCTCTTGTGCACTGTCTGGCAGAACTGCATCTGTCATTAAGACCGAGAGCATCGTAGCCAGCGCGGGCGCAAGCATTCCGGCTCCCTTGGCGACCCCGGTTACTTCAAAGTTATCGTTCTTAAAGTTGGCAATCTTGGAGACGCTATCGGTCGTCATAATTGCACTTGCCACATCTTGTAACGAATCTGTTGCGAGCTCTCTGGAGATCTGATCAACGCCAGAAATAATCTTCTCCATCGGAAGAAGCTCACCGATCAGACCAGTCGAGCAGACAACTACTTCGCCAGATGAAATGCCGAGTACTTCGCCTACACGCTCAGCTGTTCTATGAGTGTCAGCAAAACCTTGTGGCCCAGTGCAGGCGTTAGCTCCGCCTGAATTAAGAACTGCTGCGCGAACAATTTTTTCCTTGGTGACTTGTTTGCTCCAAATAACTGGCGCCGCCACAACCTGGTTTGATGTGTAAACCGCTGCCGCATCAAATTTAGGACCGTTATTTACAATCAGCGTTAAATCCAACGCTCCCGAACTCTTCAGCCCTGCGGCACAAGAAGCGGCGGTAAACCCTTTGGGTAAATTCATACTCCGAGACCCATGCCAGTTAGCCCTAAGTTTTCAGTGAGACCACACATGATGTTAGCGTTCTGAATCGCTTGTCCAGCGGCACCCTTAACCAAATTATCTATTGCCACGCTAACGACTAAACGATTGGCGTGTTCATCAACTGCAACTTGGATTGCAACATAGTTACTTCCAAGAACTGAAGATGTTTGCGGCATTTGCCCAAGTGGCAACACCTTTACAAATTCTTCTCCTTTATATGATTCGACATAAGACTTATGTGCTACCTCGGTTGTGATCGAAGAATTAAGTTTCATGGTGATTGTTGCCAGAATTCCACGTGGCATTGGTGCAAGAATTGGCGTGAAGGAGATCTTTGCCGCCGTTCCCGTAGCGCGGGTTATCGATTCTTCGATTTCCGGAGTGTGCTGGTGGACTCCCCCGAATTTATAAGACGTCAGATTTCCCATAACTTCACTTGCTATCAAATTGATTTTCGCACTACGGCCTGCACCTGTTGTTCCGGATGCTGCAACAACTACTACATCACTGATATCGGCAATCCTTGCTGCAGGTACAGTTCCGAGTGCTATCGCGGTTGCATAGCAACCTGGATTAGCGACCTTGGAAGACTGTGCGATATTTGCACGCGCACCTGGAAGTTCTGGGGCGCCATAGGTCCATGTGCCGGCGTGAGTTCCGCCGTAATACTTGGCCCACTTATCATCGTCTTCTAAACGATAATCAGCTCCGAGATCAACAATCTTTGCTTTTGGGCTAAGGGATGCGATAACTGCCGCGCTTTCACCATGTGGCAGCGCAAGGAAAATTAGCTCGCAGCAATCGAAATCGCTGGCCTTAAAGGATGAAAATCTCTGTCCTGCGTAAGAAGTCAATTGTGGATGTACCGAAGTGATTTCTTCGCCGGCGTTGCTATGGGCGGTAACGCAGCAAACTTCAAACTCAGGGTGCCCAGCTAGCAAGCGCAGGAGCTCTCCCCCTGCATAGCCGCTAGCTCCGATAACTCCGATTTTCATGGGCTGAGATTAGCATAAATATGCAAAAGAGCGCATATTTATGCAGGATCGAAAGATCGATTATGCGGTGCGAAGAACGGCGCCAGTGGCCTTTTCAGCAGCAACCACGGCAGATTCGCGCATCGCTGATACTTCAGCGCCCGTGAGAGTGCGATCGGGAGCGCGGAAAGTTAAGGTGAAAGCGAGCGAAATCTTGCCGTCCCCAATCTTGTCGTAGCGATCAAAGAGTGCGATTGATTCGAGTAGATCCCCTGCACCGCTGCGCAGCGCATTTTCTACATCAAGTGCTGTAACTGATTGATCAACAATTAGCGCGACATCTTGCACCGCAGCCGGCATTGTGCCAACTCTGGTTGGGCGAACAATTTCAGAATCTGGCAGAGCGCTCAGTCCAACCGCAAAGGCAACGCTGCGTTCTGGTAAACCGTACTTGGCAATGATGCGCGGGTGGATTTCACCGGCATGTGCAACCGCTTTACCGTCAACGATTAACTCGGCGCAGCGCCCAGGATGCCATGGAGCAAAATCTGAACGTTTGATCGACCATTCGAGGTTGCAGAGCTTCAATATATCTTGGGCGTAAGCGATAGCGTCTTGCCAGTTGTAAGCACGCGCTTTGCCCTGCCAATCTTCGTTCTCAACTTTTCCAACTAATAAACCTGCCACATGGAAAGCCTGTGGTGGAACGCTGGCGTAAATCGCTTCAATAGTCTTCGCATCTGGGCGGCTACCGATAACAGGAGATACCGCTGAAACTAGTTTCTGTGCGCTACGGAAGATCGAACCCATTTCAAAGATTGCGAAATCTTTAGCACCGCGACTGATATTTCGCGCCGCAACTTCGATGAGACCTGGAACTAAGTGCACGCGTATGAGTGGGAACTCTTCAGACATTGGATTTGCGATGCGATACGTGGAAGCTCGTTCACCAACGAATCCCATCTGATCGATGGTCTCTTGGTTGGTAAACGGGAAGGTTTGAACTTCTGCTAAACCACGGGCTGCAAGCATTGCCGCGATTGCGCGACGGCGCTTCTGTGTTGGGGTCAGACTTGCGTGATTTGGACGTGGTGGAAGGATGGATGGAATCTTGTCGTAGCCAATCATGCGAGCAACTTCTTCTGCTAGATCAGCTGCAGTTAATAGGTCGGAACGCCAAGATGGTGGATCGACGGTGAATGACTTTTCATCTACATCACAGCCAATTACCCGCAGAACGCGAGCGATTTCAGCGGGTGCAACTTCTAGCCCCAAAATCTTTGAGATGTAAGCGGGATCCAGTTTGATAACTGGTGCGTACTTTGGTTCGCCTGCAATAACTGTTGCAACATGCTTGGCAGAACTATGAGCAGTTAAGAGTTGAACAAAGCGCGCTGATGCGAACTCGGCGAGTGAGGGATCTACGCTGCGCTCAAGTCGACGTGATGCTTCAGAAGAAAGTTTGTGGCGGCGAGAGTTCTTAGCAATTAACACCGGATCGAAGCGAACTGCTTCAAGGGCAATATCTGTGGTCGTCTCTGAAATTTCAGAGGATTGACCACCCATAGTGCCGGCAAGTGCCAGCGGTTGCTTATCGTCGCAAACCATTAAATCTTCAGGATCAAGCTGACGAACTTGGCCATCAAGTGTTGTAAATGGCTGCGCTTTTCCGGCGCGTTTGATGGTTAGGCCGCCCGAGATCTTCGCCTTATCAAATGCGTGTAGCGGTTGACCTAGTTCGAGCATGACATAGTTTGTAACATCAACAACTAATGAGATAGGGCGCATCCCCATCTTCTCGATCCGACGGCGCATCCAAATAGGCGTAGTTGCAGATGGATCAAAGTTTGAGAGTGTACGCAGGTAGAAGACCGATGCTGTCGCAGGATCTTCAATCTTGGCAGTTACGCCCTTGCCAGCTTCTTCAAATTTCAAATTACGAAGTACATCTACCGGGTCTTTGAAATTTAGACCTAATGCGCCAGCTACTTCGCGAGCAATACCGCGAATGCTTAGCGCGTATCCACGATCTGGATTGACGGCTACATCAAAAATGGTGTCGTTAATTTCAAGTACCTTTATTGCATCTGCGCCGATTTCAACTTCACTTTCGGCAAAGACCATAATTCCTGAGTGATCATCACCTAAACCGAGTTCGCGTGAAGAACAGATCATGCCATTGGAAGTTTTTCCGTATGTCTCGCGCGCTCCGATTTTGAAATCTCCCGGCAAGACTGCGCCAGGGAGTGCCGCAACGACTATATCGCCAACCGCGAAGTTGGTGGCGCCACAAATTACATAGCGAGTTTGTTTCTCTCCGCAATCAAGGCCCACATAACGAATAGGTTTCTTAAATTCCGTGATCTCTTCGATCGTTAAGACTTTGGCAAAGGTCAGTGGTCCGGTTAAATCTGAGCCCGCTTCAATGATCTCTTCGACTTCAAAGCCAACCCGGATCAGGCCGTTAGAGATTTCTTCGGCAGAAATCTTTGCTGGAATATCTACAAACTCACGGATCCAAGATAAAGGTGCGCGCATATTAGAGTCCCACTCCGAACTGGCGCGTGAAACGGAGATCGCCTTCGACAATATCGTGCATATCGGTGACGTTGTGACGAACCATAAGTGTGCGTTCTAGACCCATACCGAATGCAAAGCCGCTGTATACATCTGTATCGATGCCACAAGTTGCGAGAACTTTTGGATTTACCATGCCGCAACCGCCCCATTCGATCCAGCGACCGTTGAAGAAGATATCTACTTCTGCACTTGGCTCAGTAAATGGGAAGAAGGATGGACGTAAACGAGTTGTGACATCCGGTCCAAACATCGCCTGCGCAAAGTTATCAAGCGTTCCCTTTAGGTGCGCCATGGTGATGCCCTTATCAACTACCAAACCTTCGACTTGGTGGAAGACCGGACTGTGTGTGGCATCGAGTTCATCTGCGCGGAAAGTA
>JBIIUL010000031.1:0-10043 GCA_044340015.1 Candidatus Planktophila sp. | reverse complement strand
CTGTGGGCGACGGGCAAATAAATCAACTAAACGCGCAACTTTAGAAAGTCCGGTTATTTTGCCGCGCGGGATATATCCAACATGTGCGACTCCGTGGAATGGAGTTAAGTGGTGCTCGCAATGTGAAAATACTTCGATATCGCGGATGATTACCAACTCTTCATGACCGATATCAAAGGTAGTTGTTAATACCTCTTCTGGAGACTTCCATAGTCCTTCAAAGTTCTCTTTAAAGGCGCGGGCAACACGTGCTGGAGTCTCTTTTAAACCTTCGCGATCTGGATCTTCACCGAGAGCTAGAAGTAGTTCGCGAACTGCAGCAGTTGCACGTGCTTCATCGTATGGGTGCAGTGCGCGCCCATCTTCAGGACCCATGGAAACCGGAGTTACATCGTTCACTCTTGATCGGAATCTTTCTTTGCGCTCTTGCGAACTCGTGAAGGCTTCTTTTCAGCAACTGGTTCAACGACAATTCGTTCAGGTACATCAACCGGTGGTTGCTGTGAAGGAATACGAGTTGCCGAACCTGTCCAGGCTGGACGTCGTGGCCATGAGTTAACCTTCTTAAAGATCTGCGCAATCTCTTCTTTATTGAGAGTCTCTTTCTCAAGAAGTTGCAGCACCATCGCATCTAAAGTTACGCGATTTTCAACCAAGATATCGAAGGCTTCTTGATGGGCATTCTCAATAAATTTACGGATCTCAGCATCAACAGTTGCCGCGACGCTTTCAGAGTAATCACGTTGGTGACCATAATCGCGACCCATAAATGGTTCCGATGCATCTGAACCAAGTTTGATTGCGCCGATAGTTTCAGTCATTCCGTATTGCGTGACCATGGCGCGTGCGAGAGCCGTTGCCTTTTCAATATCGTTTGATGCGCCAGTTGATGGATCGTGGAAGATTAACTCTTCTGCAGCACGGCCACCGAGTGAGTAAGCAAGTTGATCTAACAATTGATTGCGCGTTGTTGAATACTTGTCATCATCTGGAAGAACCATTGTGTAACCAAGTGCGCGACCGCGCGGCATGATCGTTATTTTGTGAACCGGATCTGTATGTGGAAGGGCGTGCGCAACAAGTGCGTGGCCAGCTTCGTGATAAGCGGTAACGCGTCGTTCGTCATCAGACATAATCCTTGATTTACGCTGCGGACCAGCCATGACCCGATCAATCGCTTCATCGATCTGACTATTTGAAATTACCTTTTTCTCTTCACGCGCGGCAAGAAGTGCAGCTTCGTTGAGAACATTCGCTAAATCCGCACCAGTAAAACCTGGAGTGCGACGCGCATAGGTAATTAGATCTACTTCATCTGAAAGCGGCTTGGTCTTAGCGTGTACCTTGAGAATTTCTTCACGGCCCTTTAGATCTGGGCGATCAACTGCAATCTGGCGATCGAAACGACCTGGACGCAATAGCGCAGGATCTAGTACATCTGGGCGGTTAGTTGCAGCGATCAAAATAACTTGACCACCAGTTTCAAATCCATCCATCTCAACAAGAAGTTGGTTAAGGGTTTGTTCGCGCTCGTCATGACCGCCACCCATACCTGCGCCACGTTGACGTCCGACAGCATCGATTTCATCAACGAAGACAATTGCTGGAGCATTGGCTTTTGCTTGCGTAAACAAATCTCGAACACGTGCAGCGCCAACTCCAACAAACATTTCTACGAAATCAGAACCTGAGATTGAATAGAAAGGAACTTTTGCTTCTCCTGCTACTGCGCGCGCAAGAAGTGTCTTACCTGTTCCGGGAGGGCCATAGAGAAGTACGCCTTTAGGAATCTTGGCGCCAAGGAGTGCGTACTTAGGAGGGTTAGCTAAGAAATCTTTGATCTCTTCTAGCTCAGCGATCGCTTCATCAGCGCCAGCTACATCTGCAAAAGTATTTTGTGGAACATCGTTATCTTGTAATTTGGCGCGCGATTTTCCAAAGGAGAAGACGCGATTTCCGCCTTGCGCCCTGCTCATTAAGAAGAAGAACAGGAAGCCAATTAAGAGAATTGGGAATATTGAAAATAAGAATGAAATAAATAACGATTGTGATGGAACTTCAACGGTCCAGCCTTTTACAGGCGAATTCGCGCTTAACGCATCGATAAGCGTTGGTTCTTGGCGCAGAATATATGAAGCTTCGACTTTGCTATCGCCCTTGATTAAGACACCTGGCTTTAGGATCAAACGAATCTTCTGTGATCTATCGATTAGAACCGCAGATTCAACTTCTGATTGTGAAATTGCAGCGAGTGCCCGTGAAGTATCAATTTGGGTATAACGGTTACCGGCTCCGGTGATTTGTCCGAAGATTGTGACCGCCATGATCGCGACAACTATCCAGAGGAGTGGTCCACGAAGAATCTTTCCAGCGCGCGTAGTCGGCGCTTTCTTGGGGCTCTTCTTTTCGTTCTTCGTCGCCGTAGAACTTTTCTTCTTCAACAAATTCTTGCCATCAATTTTCTTCTTTTCCATAAGCGCAATAGCCGTCCTTACGAGTACATGTGCTTAGCGAGCACACCGATAAAGGATAGGTTGCGATACTTCTCGTCAAAATCAAGTCCGTAACCAACTACGAAATCTTTAGGAATATCAAAGCCAACATATTTGCAATCAACTTCAACTTTGGCCGCTTCAGGTTTACGCAAGATCGCAAGAATTTCAACGCTTGCTGCACCACGTGACATTAAATTGGCGCGTAGCCAAGAAAGTGTAAGTCCGGAATCAACAATATCTTCAACGATCAAAATATTGCGGCCAGTGATATCGCGATCGAGATCCTTCAAGATACGAACGACTCCACTTGATTTTGTGCCAGATCCGTAAGAAGAAACTGCCATCCAATCCATTTCGATATGGCGTTGCATAGCGCGAGTTAAATCAGCCATCGCCATGATTGCGCCTTTAAGAACACCTACAAGAAGTAAGTCGCGGTCTTTGTAATCTGCATCAACTCGCGCAGCAAGTTCTGCAATTTTTTCGCGAAGCTGATCTTCAGTAACGATTACGCGTTCAACATCTGTGCCGACTGCAACTAGATCCACTTAAGGACTCCTTCATGTGGTTATGAGGTGATCAATTTGGACGGGCCAAGAGCGAAAGTCTGCCCGAAATCCGGGCAACCTTCACACCACCCGGCACGCTCACCTCCCCTTGTCCGCGCCAAGAAGTGATCAGCGCCTCAACGGCGGCAAGGTGATCTGCGCTTATCGAGCCACCTGGAGCCCCTGCCGCATAGATCGCTGCCCTCAAAATCCGAGAACGGATCGCTCTCGGGAGTTCGGAAAGGGCTGCGCAATCTAGATCTTTCAGATCCACGCGCGAGATAACCGCTTGCGCCATCTCATCTAAGGCATCGGCATCATCGCGCAAAATGGCTGCACTGCGGGAGAGCGCAGCTGCAATACCTGGACCAATCTCTGATTCCATAACTGGTAAAACTTTATTTCGAACTTTAACTCGAGTGAACTTTTCATTTTCGTTATGCGGATCGTTCCAGGGTTGTAAGTCAGCTTCAACGCATGCAGCAACTGTTTGTTCACGAGTCAAGTTTAAAAGTGGGCGTGCATACTTTCCGTTAACAACTGCCATTCCAGAAAGTGAACGCGTGCCAGAACCACGCGCTAATCCGAGCAGAACTGTTTCGGCTTGATCATCACGAGTATGTCCCAAGAAAATTTGTGAAGCACCATATGCATGCGCAACCGAATCAAGAGCGGCATATCGCGCTGCACGAGCATCGGCCTCTAAACCAGATTTTTCTTCTACTGTGACTTTTTCAATCAATACCTCTTGATAACCCATTTCCTTTAAAGCGCTTTGAACTTTCTTGGCTTGATCAGCCGAACCGCTTTGTAATTGATGATCAACAGTTACGCCAATTAAGGTGATTGCTAGAGCTGGCGCCTCTTTAGCAAGAGCATAAGCAAGCGCAAGTGAGTCTGCGCCACCGGATACCGCAACGAGTGCACAATCACCGGCAGTTAAGTTCTCTAAGAAGGGTCGGACAGCGTTTCGTAGGTCAACGAGCGCGCTGGTCATGCGCTAACTCTAGACCCGACCACCAAATGGCATAAGTCCTTTAATGCTATAAATATTTGAGTAGAGCAATCCCTTACCCTTTGAATTTGCTTCCCACATCATTCCGCCACCGGCATAAATCGTGATGTGGTGGATAGATGAAATTGTTCCCTTGTATGAATAGAACAATAAATCGCCCGGTACAAGTTCATCCAGCGATACATGCTTGGTATATCCAGCATAAAGCGATGAGTTAAGGCGATCCCAATTTGGCCAACCCAAACCAGCTGCTCTATATGCGGCATAGACCAAGCCAGAGCAATCAAAAGAGTTAGGACCTTCTGATCCCCAAATGTATGGCTTACGTGCCAAAACTTGCTTCCTTGCGAAGGCGACTGCGACTGCACGTTGTTCTTCAGTTGTACGGATCGTAGAGCGACCCTTGAATCCAGTATTTGCCCAAACTTTTTTCTGACCCGCGGTATTTGCTGCAGTAGCTGCTTGGCTCTCTTCAAGGAGCGCCAGCGCACGTTGTTGTTCCAAAGTAATTCGAACACGTTTAGCGCTTGCTAATTCGCGCGCCAACTTATCTTGAATCGCCTGCAGTTTATCTACTTCTTTTTGTTGAAGCGCTCTCGCATCATCTGCAACTTTTTTCGCTCCAGCAACTTTTGCAGTTGCTGTCTCTTGCACAACTTTTGCGGCATCTGCTTTTACTTTTGCTTCGCGCGCCACAATTTCTGCAGCCTTATAACGATCGAGCGCCATCGTGTTCTGTACGCCCAATTTATCTAAAGTAGAAATCTGATCAATTAAATCTTGTGGGCCATTGGCACTAAGCAGCGGTTCGATATCTGTCATCGATCCACCCATTATGTAAGCATTCGCTGCCAGCTTTCCAATAACGCGATGTGCTTGGGCAACTGCTTGCTGTGTTTCGCGGGCATACTCTGCAGCTGCCACGGCTGCGGCAGTTGCAACTGCTAATTCTCGTTTTGCCTTTACATATAACGCTTGTGCTGCATTTGCTTTAGCAGTCAGGGTTCGCAGAGTTTGATTGGCTGCTGCTAATTTCTTTGCTGCTACTTCTGCAGCTTTACGTTTAGCGGCTTCGGCTTTCTTCGCCGCCTCAATCTGCGCCAAAGTTGGTTTGGGCGTTGCCGCTATTGCAGGAGTCATCGGCAGCGCAAGCCCAAAAATTACGGCTAGCGCTAGCGCTTTTCTGCGATGTGACACAAAACCCCCATGAGTTAAGGCTCCAGAATAAGTGAGCAACCTGTGTAACTCGGTTAAAAGGTGGTGAGTGTCGCTAGTTGGCTACATCTCGTTTTGTGAATAGAACAGTAGCTATTACCAAAGCAACTCCCACATAAATCCCAGAAAGTGAAAGTGCATGCGTATAACTAATTGTTTCAGTACCGCCGGCAGCAACTGTCGCCAATTGACTTCCAGGTAACCATTCCAAAGTGCTGGATTTAACTGCGCCCACAATGTTTTCCACGATTAGCAGCCAAAGCACACCAAGTGAAATTGAGCTAATTGGTGAGCGCAAGAGAATCCCAAGGACCATTCCGATGATCCCGAAACCTAGAATCGAGATAAAGACGTTTAATAAGGTCTTTGCTATCTCGATGCGACCATCGCCATTAAACCAAAGAGTTGTGCTGACATCTTTACTTCCGGCGAGTATGTAAGAAAGACCAATTGAAATTACGGCGCCGACCAAAGTCATGATGACTGCAAAGGCTTTCATAGATGCCAATTTGCCAATTAACAAGCGAATACGGCCAGGTTGGCGAACCAAGAGATTGCGTAGCGTTCCGAGTGAGTATTCCTGCGCAGTTTGTGCAGCAAATACGCAGAGGGCGATGATGCCAAGAAGATTTCCGATACTCGTAAATGCTTGAGTAGAGCCACTTGGTAGAGCGAGCATTTCGCGAGTAATTCTTACTCCGCGGTCACCATTTCCTTGTGGTGAATCAATTAACAAGAAGAGAAGTGAGGAAACCAGAACGCTGAAGAAAGCAACCGCTCCCATGGTGCCCAAGAGCAGCGTTGGACGACGTAATTTGCGCCATTCTGCAAAGAAGATTCTAGTAAGGCTACCGATCATTTCTGGTCTCCTGTCATTTCAAAGAATGTTTCTTCAAGGTTGGGTAGTTGTGGCGAAAGTTGAGTAAGTAATACTCCAGCTTCGAATGCCAACTTGTTTAGAACTCCTGCCCATTCGGCAGGGCCTTCTATATGTGCGACTCCGTCACGAATATGGGCTTTATGTCCAGCGTTTTCAGCGAGAGCAATAATTTTATCGAGGTCGCTTTTATTCTCGGTCTTGACCAACATAAATGGTTGCTGCGCATCGAAGAGATCTTGCATTGGTCCCGCAAAGACTACTTCTCCCTTCCGCAACATAACTAAATACTCACTGATGATCTCTAACTCTGAAAGTAAATGTGATGAGACAAATACTGTTGTACCGCTATCTGCAAGCGAGCGAAGTAGTTGGCGAATCTCTTGAATACCTTCAGGGTCTAATCCATTTGTTGGTTCATCTAAAATCAAAAGTTTCGGATTAGGCAATAGCGCAGCTGCAATACCCAAGCGCTGTTTCATACCGAGTGAGTAAGTCTTATATTTTGATTTTCCGCGATCGGCTAGCCCAACTTGTGCCAGCAATTGATCTACGCGCTCGAGTGGAAAACCCCCCAGCGTTGCTAGAACTTTGAGATTCTCTGCACCAGATAGCGCTGGATAGAAAGCTGGTCCTTCAATCATCGCTCCTACTTGAGAAAGATATTTCTCTGGAGATGTAATTGGCTCTCCCAAGATGCGCCCTGTGCCACCGCTTGGTGAGATAAGGCCGAGCAACATACGGATAGTCGTTGTCTTACCGGCGCCATTTGGGCCAACGAATCCGCAGATCGTTCCGGCTGGTACCTGAAAATTGGTGTGTGAAACGGCTAGGCCAGAATCATATTTCTTACTTAAATCACTTACGGATATCGCTAATTGAGGCATGTACGCAATATAGCAATTGCACCTTAGAATTAGCGGTGTGAGTAACGAGATCTGGGGCTATCAACCAACCAATCAGCGACCTGCACCAGATTGGGAAATAAACCCGCAAACTGCAGCAGTTCGCGCTGGTCTTGCTCGTTCTGGTTTCGGTGAGACTTCCGAAGCGCTCTATCTAAATAGTGGATTTACATATTCATCAGCGCAAGAAGCATTCGACTCATTTGCTGACGAAACAGATCACTACTTGTATAGCCGATTCCATAATCCAACTGTGCAGATGTTTGAAAAGCGTTTGGCCGCAATCGAAGGCGCTGAATATTGCGTTGCAACAGGGTCCGGAATGTCTGCAATGTTCGCATCCGTTGCCTGTCTTGTTAAATCAGGAGATCACGTAGTCGCATCGGCTGCCATGTTTAGTTCTTGCCACGTTGTGTTAACTGAAATCTTGCCAAAGTGGGGCGTAACTGTTGAACTTGTAAAGGGCAACGATCCTGCTATCTGGGCTGCCGCGCTAACGAAGCAAACCAGGGTTGTCTTTATCGAATCGCCAAGTAATCCGCTAATGGAGATCGTTGATATCCGCATGGTTAGCGATCTCGCACACAAAGTTGGCGCAACCGTGATCGTTGATAACGTGATGGCATCACCTGTTCTGCAGAAGCCGCTCGCGCTAGGCGCAGATGTTGTTATGTACTCTGCGACCAAACATATTGATGGTCAAGGACGCGTACTAGCTGGTGCAGTTCTTGGTTCCTTCTCTTATATCCACGAATATTTAATTCCATTCACCCGCCATACCGGTCCATCACTTAGCCCATTTAACGCCTGGGTACTTTTGAAATCTTTGGAAACGATGGAGATGCGTGTTCGACGTATGTGCGAAAACGCACAAGCGATCGCTGAATTTTTACAGACTCGTAAAGAAGTTAAATCAGTTAAGTATCCGGGGTTAAAGTCTCACCCAGATTATGTAACTGTTCAGAAGCAAATGACTGGTGGCGGAAGCACAATTGGTATCGAGTTTGCCGGAAGTCAAAAGGATGCTTTTGCCTTTATGGATGCGCTGCGAATAATTGATATCTCCAATAACTTAGGCGATAGCAAATCGCTAATCACCCACCCATCCTCAACAACGCATCGCCGTTTGTCCCCAGATGTTCAGGCCGAGATGGGTATTACACCTTCAGTGCTTCGCCTATCAGTTGGCCTCGAGCACGTTGATGATCTGATTAAGGATTTAACTCAAGCCTTTAAGAGCTGAGCAACAACTAGCAATACCGAAAGCAAGCTCAAATAAGTAATTGACCACTGGAAGATTTTTCCGGCTGCCTTTTCGTAGTGATCAGATTTCTCATCCAGGCCACGTAACTGTGCGGCAAATACCAATCCCAGTGCGACCGTTAAAGCCATCGCCCAATTCTGAAGTTCAGCGTTAATTATCAGCGCGATTGATGAGGCGATCATCGCAATTGTGTAGATCCACATCTGGCGAAGCAGATGAGTTTTGCTCGCAACTACCGGAAGCATCGGAATATGCGCTGCGGCGTAATCATCTTTATATTTAACTGCCAACGCCCAAAAATGTGGGGGTGTCCAGAAGAAGATAACTAGGAAGAAAGACCAGGCGGTAACTGAGAGCGAATTAGTTACTGCAGCCCAACCAATTAGTGCGGGCATACATCCGGCTGCGCCTCCCCAAACAATGTTTTGAGGTGTGCGCTTCTTTAGCAAGATTGTGTAGACCCAAACATAGAAAACAATTGCAACGAGGGTTAAGAGCGTTGCTAGACTCGTTGTAAATACCTGAAAAATAATTAATGAGAGAGCGCCGATTACGGTGGCGAAAATTACCGCTTCAGTCTTGCTCAATACACCTGTTGCTAGTGGGCGCTTCGCAGTGCGCTTCATCAATTTATCTGATTCAGCTTCGATCACCATATTAAATGCATTTGCACTTCCAGCAGCGAGAGTTCCACCGATTAAAGTTGCAATCGTTAACGAGAGTGAAGGAAGCCCTTCTTCTGCTAAAACCATCGCAGGAAGAGTTGAAACCAATAAGAGTTCAACAACGCGTAATTTCATCAAGTCGATGAAGCCGCGAATCTTAAGTGAGGTCTTTACGCCTGAATTGTTGGGCACAGGCAAAGATTACTCAGCATTAATGTGCAGTGCTCTCACTACCCTCTAAGGATTAGCGCCCCTGATGCGTATCGGGCAATGGGCTATGACGAAAGACACTTGAAATGCTTGGTGCTAGATCTCAAATTCTCTGAGAGCGAGTTTGGTTGCCTGCGGCAAATTCCGAATATCTAGAGGCAGTAAAGTTATCGAGTGCCCGGAAAACTACTTAATAAGATATCGCTAGCTGCCGCCTTTCTTACCTTGCTTACATCAGCTACTCCAATTAGCCCTGCCAGCAGCGAAGAACTTTCGGCCTCAAAAAAGATCGCCTTAGTAAAGACCATTACCGGTGCGATTGCGCCTAAATCGGTGGAGGCATCAAATAGCGGTTTAGTCAGCGCCCACAACATGATGTATCGCCATAGTGTGACGCTTTATAACGCGCAGACAATGGAGCTTGAAGCAACGATTCCTGATTCGGTAAGATTCTCAGATTTTGGTTACACAAAATATTCTGGAAGATATAAAGGTTCACCCGTTGAAGGCGCCTTCTCGCCTGATGGCAATTATCTTTACTTCACCAATTATGCGATGTATGGCAAAGGGTTTAAAAAAGAAGGAACAGACACTTGTTCTCCTAGCGATAACTACGACAAAAGTTTTCTATCGCGCGTAGACCTTTCAACTAAGAAAATCGATGCGGTTTATCCAGTCGGTTCAGTACCAAAGGTAGTTAAAGTTTCGCCGGATAATAAATATATTCTCGTATCTAATTGGTGTTCTTACACAGTCTCAATCATCTCCGTTGAAGAACAAACGGTAGTAAAGACGATAAAGATTGGGCGCTATCCGCGGGGCATCGCAATTACCAGCGATAGCAAATTT
>JBIIUL010000030.1:0-10332 GCA_044340015.1 Candidatus Planktophila sp. | reverse complement strand
TCGCGCACGGTTATTGCCGATGGGGCGATGGGCACTATGTTGCAAGCCGCTGATCCAACTTTGGACGATTTCCAGGGCCACGAAGGTTGCAACGAGATTCTCAACGTATCTCGCCCTGACATTGTTCGTGGAGTTCACGACGAGTATTTAGCAGCTGGGGTTGATGCAATTGAAACCAATACCTTCGGAGCCAACTGGGCGAATTTAGCCGAATATGGAATTGAAGATCGTATTTACGAATTAGCTTTCGCTGGCGCCAAGATCGCCCGCGAGGCAGCAGATGCTGCCAGCACCAACGAGAAGCCGCGATTTGTACTTGGTTCGCTCGGTCCTGGAACAAAGTTGCCTTCTCTCGGACACACCACTTATCAAAAGTTAAAGGACGCTTATTACACAGCGGCTAAAGGACTTCTCGATGCGAAATCAGATGCGCTCTTAGTTGAAACTACTCAGGATTTATTACAGGCTAAAGCCGCGGTAAATGGTTGTCGTCAAGCGATCGAGGAAGTCGATTTCGATGTTGTTTTAATTGCACAAGTAACGGTTGAAACGACCGGCACCATGTTGCTCGGTTCAGAGATCGGAGCAGCGTTAAATGCCCTCGAACCGTTGGAGATTGACTTAATAGGACTCAACTGTGCAACCGGACCTGCGGAAATGTCTGAGCACCTTCGCTACTTATCGAAATTTGCAGACTGTGCGATCTCAGTAATGCCAAATGCCGGGTTGCCAATTCTTGGAGCAAAAGGCGCTGAATACCCACTTGGCCCCAAGGAGTTGGCTGATGCGCTCGAAACTTTTGTCGGCGATTACGGCATCGGCTTAATTGGTGGTTGCTGTGGAACCACCCCAGAGCATCTGGCCGCAGTTGTCGAGAAAATGTCGAGCAAGCCATTTAAAGATCGCGGAGCAGCCCTTGATCCTGGTGCTTCATCACTTTATCAATACGTGCCATTCCGCCAAGACAACACTTATCTAGCAATTGGCGAGAAGACCAACGCCAACGGTTCACGCGCTTTCCGAGACGCACTTGTCGCTGAAGATTGGGAGAAGTGTGTTGAAATCGCGCGCGATCAGATCCGCGATGGCGCGCATATGCTCGATCTTTCAGTTGATTACGTGGGTCGCGATGGCGCCAAGGATATGTACGAGATCGCATCACGTTTTGCAACTGCATCAACTCTGCCAATTGTTCTTGATTCCACTGAACCTAATGTGATCAAAGCTGGACTCGAAGCCCTCGGTGGTCGCTGCGTTATCAACTCAGTTAACTATGAAGATGGTGATGGTCCAACGTCTCGTTTCGCACGAATCATGCCTTTAGTTAAAGAACATGGCGCCGCAGTTGTTGCACTTACGATCGATGAAGAAGGACAAGCTCGTACCGCTGAATGGAAACTGAAAGTTGCGCGTCGACTTATCGAGGATCTAACTACCAACTGGCAGATGAAGACTGGCGATATCTTGATTGATACGCTTACTTTTCCTATCGCTACCGGCCAAGAAGAGACCCGCCGCGATGGAATTGAAACAATCGAGGCTATCCGCACACTAAAAGCTGAGTACCCAGATGTTCAGACAACATTGGGTGTATCAAATGTCTCATTCGGGTTGAACCCAGCGGCACGTGTTGTTCTCAACTCTGTTTTCTTGCATGAATGTGTAGCAGCAGGTCTTGATTCTGCGATTGTTCATCCTTCGAAGATCACTCCGCTAGCACGTATAGAAGAGCGCCATAAGGAAGTTGCACTCGACTTAGTTTATGACCGCCGTAAATACGATGGTGAAACTTGTATCTATGATCCGCTGACTGAATTCTTGCAGCTCTTCGAGGGTGTTGAGCTAGCCGCATCTCGAAACGTGCGAGCTTTCGAGTTGGCCGCACTTCCACTCACTGAGCGTTTGCAGCGTCGCATTATCGATGGCGAGAAGGTTGGCCTCAGCGATGATCTGGATACTGCAATGGCTGAAGGCATCAAGCCGCTTACGATCATTAACGATTATCTCCTTGAGGGAATGAAGGTTGTAGGTGAGCTCTTCGGTAAAGGCGAGATGCAGCTTCCCTTCGTACTTCAGAGCGCAGAGGTAATGAAGACAGCGGTTGCTTATCTTGAGCCGCATATGGAAAAGACGGATGACGAGGGTCGCGGCACTATGTTGTTGGCTACAGTCAAGGGCGATGTTCACGATATCGGCAAGAACTTGGTAGATATAATTTTGAGTAACAATGGATATACCGTTGTAAATATCGGAATTAAGCAGACCATCAATCAGATTATTGATGCCGCGCAAGAATCTAACGTTGACGCTATTGGTATGAGTGGGTTGCTCGTTAAATCAACGGTCATCATGAAAGAGAACCTTGAAGAGTTAACTAATCGTGGATTGGCTGAAAAATGGCCGGTTGTTCTTGGGGGAGCGGCGTTGACTCGCGCTTTCGTTGAACAAGACTTGGCTGGAATGTTTCCCGGAGAAGTTCGTTATGCCCGAGATGCATTCGAGGGACTTCGCTTAATGGATTCGATCATGGCGGTTAAGCGCGGAGTGCCAGGGGCCGCGTTGCCCGCACTTAGAGAACGTAAGGTACCGCTGCGCCCGAAGAAAGATGAAGATTTAGTAATGGATACCAAGCGAAGCGATGTTGCAATAGATGTCGATATTCCTGCCGCACCGTTCTTTGGTTCCCGAATCATTAAGGGCGTTCCTTTAGCGGATTATGTAGAAATGCTTGATGAGCGAGCTCTATTCGTAGGTCAGTGGGGCTTAAAAGGCGCACGTGGTGAATATGAAACGATGGTTGAAAATGAAGGGCGTCCGCGTCTTCGCGCACTTCTAAATCAAGTCCAATCTAAAGGTTGGTTAAATGCCGCTGTTGTTTACGGTTATTTCCCATGCGTAAGCGATGGAAATGATCTTGTGATCTTGCATCACGAAGGCCCAGAAAAAGGTAAGGAGCGCACCCGCTTCTCATTCCCACGTCAATCACGCGATCGCAGACTCTGTCTAAGTGATTTCTTCGCCACCAAGGATTCAGGTAAGACCGATGTTGTCGCATTCCATGTGGTGACAATGGGTAGTGAGATTAGTAAAGCGGCAAACGAACTATTTGCGGCAAATAACTACCGCGAATATTTAGAACTGCATGGTCTCTCAGTGCAGTTAACGGAAGCGCTTGCGGAGCACTGGCATGCCAGAGTCCGAGAAGAGTTCCATGTTCGTGGAGACGATGCACCAGATCTACAGGGAATTTTGGACCAGGGTTATCGTGGTTCTAGATACTCATTTGGATATCCAGCATGCCCAAACATTGAACAGCAAGTTGAATTATGCGAACTACTTGAGCCAGGCCGTATTGGCGTCGAGCTATCTGAAGAGTTCCAATTACACCCTGAACAAAGTACATCAGCGATTATCGTGCATCATCCTGAAGCGAAATACTTCAACGCAAATTGAGTTTCCAAGCCATCTTCTTCGATATGGACGGTCTCTTTCTAGATTCTGAGCCACAATGGCATGAAGCCGAAACGGCGATGATGCGCGAGAACGGTTATGACTGGAAGCCAGAGGATCAACTGCATTGCCTCGGCGGGCCCTTAAGCAGAGTGGCCGAATACATGTCTAATTGCCTCGATTTACGTAAATCACCGACCGAATTGGAAGCGATGATCATTGCAGAGATGACGGACCGACTCTCCAGAAAAGTTCCTTTGATGCCAGGAGCGCTAGCAATCTCTAAAGCGATACACGAATCCGGAACGAAGCAGGGTCTAGTTTCGGCTAGCCCACGACCGATCGTGGATGGCGTACTTCGCGGCCTGAACGAGAAGTATTTTGATGTAACGGTTGGTGCTGGAGATATCGAGCGGACCAAACCTTTTCCGGATCCCTATCTTCACGCAGCCAAACTTCTTGGCGTTGATATCGAACAGTCACTCATCTTTGAGGATTCGCCAACTGGCATAACTGCAGCTGTTGCAAGTGGCGCATTTGTGGTTGCGGTCCCTCATTATGTAGAAGTGCAGGAAAAGCCCCGGTTGAAAGTGATCGCCTCTTTTGAGGATATTACAACTGCAGATTTAGAGAAGTGGTCTGCTATTAACCAACGTGAGCTGGGCAGATAGCTTTAAAAAAGCACCAATCGCAAAGCTTTGTCGGCCGTGGACGGAACTCATTTCGCTCAATAGCGCGCAAGATATCTGCGGCGACATCAAAGAGTATTTGTTCGGTCTTAATTAGATCTTTTTCTGTTGGCGCACTTTTGATCAATCGGGTATCGCCCATGTAAATCAATTGCAATAGTTTCGGAATTACCCCGTGATTTTTCCAATAGAGAAGCGCGTAAACACGTAGTTGAAAGAAGGCCTTATCTTCCCAACCAGGTTTTGGAGACTTTCCTGTTTTGTAATCAACGATGCGAACTTCACCCGTAGGTGCAACATCTAAGCGGTCAACATAGCCGTGGAGATAAAGTTCGGGGGATAGATCCATCTCTAGATGCAGTTCGCGGTATGTTGGCTCAAAAAGCGTTGGGTTTTCCAAAGTGAAGTAATTTCCTAGTAACTCTTCGGCTCGCTTAAACCATGCTCCTGAATCCAGAACGAGCTCTTTAATGGCGGGCTTGGCCTCGATCTGTGCTTGCCATTTCTCTGGCAACATCTGAGCAGCGTTGGAGATGGTGCGATCGGATGCAGGAACTTCAAATAGATCTTCCAGAACGGTATGAATTAAAGTTCCACGTTCGGCATCAATACTCGGTGGCTCTGGCAGCAGGTCAATCGTGCGATATTTATAGAGCTGTGGACAATTGTTAAAGTCGCTGATGCGGCTGGGTGAAAGTCTCAATTGGCTCATAATGAAGGAAGATACCCGTTCGCACGAGCTTTGCGCCTAAGATGCTCCCGTGTCTAGCCAAAATGAGAAGCGCGTCGAAGAAGGCGCCAATCGTGGACGATTTGTAGCGGGCGATCGAGTTCAGTTAACCGATCAAAAAGGAAAGATTTATAGCATCACAATTACACCCGGCAAAGAGTGGCACACCCATAAAGGTTGGATTGTTCACGATGATTTGATCGGACTTCCAGAAGGTTCAGTTGTAAGCACAAGCGCTGGTTTGAAGTTCACTGCATTCATTCCTCTACTCACTGATTACGTTCTCTCAATGCCGCGCGGCGCAACAATTGTTTATCCAAAAGATGCTGCGCTAATTGTTGGATTCGCCGATATATTTCCGGGCGCTCGTGTACTTGAAGCAGGTGTGGGAAGCGGTGCTTTGACACTTTCGCTTTTGCGCGCAGTCGGTCCGACTGGATCGGTGCATTCAGTTGAACGCCGAGAAGAATTCGCCGCAAATGCAACAACAAACATTGATAATTACTTTGGAGGTCGACCTGCAAACTGGTCTCTTGCGATAGGTTCAGTTCAAGAGCAAGAGTTTGACCAGGAGTTTGATCGCGTGATTCTGGACATGCTCGCTCCTTGGGAATGTGTCGAGATGGCGGCAAAAGTTTTGCGACCTGGGGGAGTCTTTATGGCCTACGTTGCCACAACGACTCAACTATCTGCCACTGCAGAAGCGCTAAAGGATGATGGCCACTTCACTGAGCCAGAGAGCTTTGAGAGCATGGTTCGCGGTTGGCACCATGAAGGTTTGGCAGTACGTCCCCAGCAGCGAATGATTGGCCACACTGGTTTCTTAATTTTCTCACGTCGTATGGCCCCGGGTGTAGAAGTACTTGCACGACGTCGTCGTCCTGCGAAGGGCTCTTACGGTGTCGCGGAAGACTGAGCGTTTAGTTAATCTAACTATCGCGCTGTTAGCCACAAAGAGATACATAACAAAATCTGAGATTTTTAGAACCGTAGATGGCTATGAAGGAACCGCCGAAAGTAAAGAGCGGATGTTCGAGCGAGATAAAGATGATCTAAGGAATCTTGGAATCGATATCGAAGTTGGTTCATTTGATCCACTTTTTGAAGATGAAGCGGGCTACCGAATCAAGCCGGATAGCTACCAGTTTCAACTGGGCGAGATAACTAGCCAGGAAATTTCACTACTTTCTCTCGCTGCGGAAGCATGGCGCGGGGCAGCGTTAGATGGATCAGCGCTCACGGCTCTGAGAAAGTTGCATGCGATTGGTATCGAGTCAGATATCGAATCAATTCCCGACCTTGCACCGCACGCAAATATTCGCGATAAGAACTTGCAAGTTGCGATCAGCGCCATCACATCAAGACAGAAAATCACCTTTAAATACTTGAATGAAGAATTAAGTGAACAAGGTCGCAAGATCGCTCCCTATGCTGTTACTTCTCGCTACGGACACTGGTATCTATATGGCCTTGATCTGGAGAAGTTAGGAATAAGAAGTTTCCGTTTAGATCGCATTTCAGGCGATATCGCTCCGGAAGGTAAGTCGGGATCGTTCGAAGTAGATAAAGAGTTTGATCTATCTAACCTGAGTAAGAGCGCAGATGAAGTTCGTATAGCTGTTATCTATCTAAGAGCTGGCAGAGCGCTGGCGCTTCGTTCTCGTTCCAAACCTTCGTCAGCTCAAAGCGCCATCGCCGGTTGGGATCTACTTGAATTGAATTTTCGCGATCAAGAGAGATTTATTGAAGAAGTCCTTTGGTATGGAGACGATGCAATTGTCATTGAGCCAAAGGGTGTTCGGGAAGAGATCGTAAAGCGCCTGGAACTTGGGGTGAAGCGTTATGGCTAAGCAAGCAACCTCACCGATTGCCAAAACAGCTCGACTGCTCGATCTGGTGCCTTTTATAACTACCCATCAGGGGATATCAATTAAAGATCTTGCACAAGAGTTTGCAATTACTTCTGAAGAGTTGCTCGATGATCTAAACACGCTCTGGATGTGCGGTCTTCCGGGATATACACCACTTGAATTAATCGATCTCTCATTCGAATCCGGCTATGTTTCGATTCGTAATGCCGAGATTCTTCAGAAGGTGCGTCTGTTGACGAAAGAAGAGTTGGTTGTCATCGCGATTGGCTTAGATTTCCTAAAGGAGTCTATTTCAACGGATCGTGAAGATCTCGCAACGGCGATTACCTCACTTCAAAATAAAATCAAATCACTCATAGGAGATATCGCGCAGGTAGCTCCGACTGTTGATAGCGGACACCGAGCAGTCATTTTAAGAGCGCTGAAGGAACGCAAAAATCTTGAGATTGAATATCACTCACTCATTAGGGATCAAATTACGATCAGGTCTGTAACACCGCTCGAGTTGGGTGAAGATAAAGGAATAGAAGTTTTACTTGCCTACTGCAGCACAGCCAATGGATTTCGCACCTTCCGTCTAGATAATGTGAAACAAGCCAAACTTCTAGATTCAAATGAATTTATTACCAAATCTAAGAATGGCAGCGAAGAAATTTATCGCGCTAAATGCAGAGTAAATTCTCGTTTGCGCACCACCTTTGAAAGGTTTCGTTTAGAGACCGAGGTGGCGACAGCTTCGGGCTTAAATTCAGGCAAAGGGGTCACAGTTGAGGTCACCTCATTTAGCCAAGATTGGTTGATACGAAACTTTATGAGCACTCTGGCCAATACCGAGATCACAGAGCCAGCAGAGCTAGCCAAAGCAGTAGGCGCTAAGGCGCAGTCAACCTTGGAACTTTATAGGAGCGGACACTTCGCTTCCTAGGCATACCTGCGCTTAATGGCGCTAATGCGATATCTTGTACCTATGAATTTAGCGCAACCAAGTCATCTCCTTCTTGTCCTTTTAGTCTTTATCGTCCTCTTTGGTGCAAAGCGCCTGCCTGATTCAGCGCGATCTCTAGGCCAATCACTTCGCATATTCAAGAGCGAAATGAAGAACGACGGGGATGAAAAGAAGAACGACGACGATTCATCAACTAAGTAATTCAGTAAGTAATTAGGCCCGCGTCCTACTCTCATGATGGCTGGTGCGAAATCGGCTCGCATGCCCTTACTGGAACATCTACGCGAATTTAGAAAGCGGATAGTTCGCTCAGTTTCGGCAATTTTGCTAGCAGCTCTAATAGGTTGGTTCTTCTATAACGAAATTATCGCCAAGTTAGCAGAACCGGTTTGTGATTTAGCCCTTGCTCAAAGAACTGGGTCTGACACATGCGGTTCGCTCTACATCAGCGGCGTACTAGGTCCGCTAAATCTTCAGATAAAAGTTGCTTTACTAACCGGCCTAATAATCGCTGCGCCATATTGGCTTTATCAACTATGGGCTTTTATAGCGCCAGCACTGCACCGTAAAGAAAAGCGAAACTCGGTCTTCTTCTTCGTAGCCGCAACTCCATTCTTCGCCACCGGAACTTTTCTTGGTTATGCAATTCTTCCTTTAGCGATCAAGGTGCTCTTCGGCTTCACCCCTGACGCGCTCAACAACTTGGTTAAATTTGATGATTACCTAGATTTTGTCATGCGAACGATTTTGGTCTTTGGTTTAGCCTTTGAACTTCCCGTATTCCTCGTAACCTTTAACTTAATTGGTTTCTTAAGCGGTATAGCAATACTCAGACCTTGGCGAATCTGGGTCTTCTGCATAGTTCTCTTTGTTGCAGGATTCTCGCCAAGTGCAGATCCACTTTCGATGATTCTTCTTGCGATTCCGCTAATTATTCTTTACTTGCTCTCGGGAGTTTTCGCTCTCTGGAACGATAAACGCCGCGCTAAAAAAGAAATTCCTCTGGTTTAAATCGTGTGGGCGATCGTCATCAACCCTGTTTCTGGGGGAGGCAAAGGCGCCATTCTCGGTAGAGAAGTTGCCGGTTACTTCGCGAAGCATGGACTTGAATACACGATTATCACCGCTACATCAGCGAACAAATTGAAAGAGAACTTATCTAACTCCCTTGATTTAGCCCAAGGTCAACCATGTCAGGGCGTGATCGCAGTTGGTGGTGATGGCCTAGCTCACCTTGTAATCCAATTGGTGGCCCCTAGAAAAATACCTTTCTCGGTGATTCCAGCAGGGACCGGAAATGATTTGGTTCGAGCGATGGGTTGGAACCTTGATTCGATTACTAAACAGTTAGATTTTGTAACAACGACACAGCCAACTCCGATTGACCTCGGAATGGTGGATTCAGAATGGTTTGGCGCAATACTCTCAACAGGTTTTGATTCTGTTGTAAATGAACGAGCTAACACTATGAGTTGGCCGAAAGGCCCGATGAAGTACAACTTTGCGATAGCTATGGAGTTGCCAAGATTTGCACCGATTTCCTACACAATCGAATTAGATACGCAATTACTGCAAGTCGAGGCGATGTTGATCGCTGTCGCCAACGGTAAGTGTTACGGGGGAGGGATGCAGGTGTGTCCTGGCGCTTCAATGACCGATGGTCTCTTTGATGTGATGATCTTGTATCCCGTTAGCAAACTGGAATTCATAAAAGTCTTTCCGAAGGTATTTAAGGGCGCTCATATCGGTCACCCCCAGGTGCGCGTTTATCGCAGTGCCCGCGTCTCCATCTCATCTTCGGCGGTTGCGTACGCCGATGGTGAGCGAATCGGAGGTTTGCCAGTTCGTGCTGAATGTATGGCAGGTGCTGGACTATCGTGGACCCCGTGAGTACGCCTGCTGAAAAATTCGCCGCTGCAAAGAGTCGAAGTAAGCACGCTGTAACCGAAGACTTTCTAGCCGAATCCAAGTTCCCATTTGATGATTTCCAAATCCAGGCTTGCCACGCGGTAGAAAGTGGACATGGGGTTCTAGTTGCTGCTCCAACAGGTGCGGGAAAGACTGTCGTTGGAGAATTTGCAGCATTCTTAGCGTTACGTAACGGTAAGAAGTGTTTCTACACAACGCCGATTAAAGCGCTATCAAATCAGAAGTTTCAAGAGTTTGTAGATCGGTTCGGTGAAGATCGGGTTGGTCTCTTAACTGGCGATACCAATATTAACTCTGAAGCAGATATCTTGGTTATGACCACAGAAGTTCTGCGCAACATGCTCTATGCCGGCTCTTCAACGCTCACCAATTTAGGTTCAGTTGTTATGGATGAGGTTCATTACCTGGCTGATAAGTTCCGTGGTGCGGTTTGGGAAGAAGTTCTGATCCATCTGATGGAGTCAGTTCAAGTTATCTCTCTTTCTGCCACCGTCTCTAACGCGGAAGAATTCGGTGAATGGCTAGGTGAAGTACGCGGTGAAACCCATGTGATTCTGAGTGAGCATCGCCCGATCCCGCTCTACCAACATATCTTGATCAACTCATCTCTGATTGACTTGTTTTCAAGCCCTGGCAAGGTAAATCCTGAGATCCTGGCTGCCGAACGCGAGGCGATGCGAAAGGTAAAGATCCCGCGCCACCGCCGTGAGCATTGGG
>JBIIUL010000123.1:0-2580 GCA_044340015.1 Candidatus Planktophila sp. | reverse complement strand
TCCACCTGCATCGTTACCGAATTCTTCGCCAACGATTCCATCATCTGGGCGGTGGTTCTTTAGCAGCGCGCGCAAAGCTTCTTCAGTTGCCCTATCGGCATCTGTGACAGGAGTGTTATCTGGTTTAGTTGTAACGACTAGATCAATTGATTGGTAGCGCGCTAAGGTAATTGAATCTGCTGCATCTGCCAGGCGCATAGCCAGCGCCAAATCATTGCCGCGCGAAAAGGACATGTTGTCAGTCTATCGCGGGCGGGTTTGAATCTTTAAGCTCTAAAAGTGATCTCAGACTTGCAACCCGTGCGCTTCGCTCTGCGTTTACAACGCCATCTGGCTTAGCCCATTCATTTAAGCGACAGCCGATTTCATGGTGTGAACAATTTGGCATACAGGTTTGTGTGACCTCATGGAGATCGTTAAATGCTGCGACGATCCTATTGGAATCAAGGTGAGCCAGCCCAAAGGCACGGATTCCTGGAGTATCGATAATCCAGCCTTGTGAAGGAGATAGATCTGGAGACAACGGCAGTGCAATTGCACTTGATGAGGTGTGGCGACCGCGTCCGGTTACATCGTTTACATCGCCCGTAACGCGATCAGCGTGGGGCACAAGTGCGTTAATCAAAGTTGATTTACCTACGCCGGAATGGCCAACTAATACTGAAGTTTTGCCATTTAATAGTGAAAATAAATTAGCCAAATCTCTTTCGCGGGTATCTGATTTAATCGCGGCAGTTGCGATCTCTACTCCGAGAGTTTCATATTCATGTAAGAAATCGGGTACGGCTGCAACATCGGTCTTAGTAACTAGCAAAATGGGTTTAATGTTTTCGTGGAAGGCGCAGACCAAGAAGCGATCAATTAGTCCACGTCGAGGTTCAGGATTTGCCGCGGCAACAACAATTACCAATTGATCAATATTGGCAACAATGGTGCGCTCCATCTTGGCGGCATCATCAACGGTTCTACTCAAACTATTGCGGCGTGGTGCGATTGAAACTATGCGCGCCAAAGTTCCTTCGGTGCCTGAGACATCTCCAACGAGATTTACCAAATCACCAACGACAACAGATTTTGGTCCCATTTCGCGCGCCTTCATCGCGGTAACAATGACGCCACCATCTGTAATACAAGTTGTGCGGCCGCGATCTACAGTTGTTACTAAGGCTTGAATTGCATCGGCGTGAGCGGGGCGATCTTTACTTCTTGGGCGGGTGCGCCGTGCAGGGCGAATCCGCGCATCTGATTCATCGAATTCGCGCGGTGTCATGAGACCAAACTCTGCCAAAGCCCAGGAAAATCAGGCAAGGTCTTACGGGTTGTAGCAACGTTTTCGATTTCAACGCCCGGAATAACTAAACCAATAACTGCGCCAGCTGTTGCTAGGCGGTGATCTTCGTATGTGTGGAATGTGCCGCCATGTAAACCTTTGCCCATCGCACCATGTGGAGTTATCCGTAGCGATGTTTCATCTTCAACGACGTTGCCACCAAGTGAGTTAATTTCACGGGTAAGAGCGGCTAAACGATCTGTTTCATGAAGACGTAGATGTCCGATGCCGCGTAGATGAGATGGTGAATCTGCCAGGGCGGCTAACGCTGCAATAGCCGGCGTTAATTCGCCAACATCGTGAAGATCTATATCGATTCCGTGAATACTTTCGCCACCGGTAATTGTTAAGCCACCTTGGTTCTTATCGTTCTTGCGCGAAATCTTCGCGCCCATTGCAGCCAATATCTCGCGAAGTTGATCGCCAGGTTGAGTTGTAACTTCTGGCCAATCTGCAATAGTGATTGAACCGCCACAAACCATCGCGATAGAAAGAAATGGTGCAGCATTTGAAAGATCGGGCTCGATAACTAAATCTTGTCCTTGAAGCGCACCTGCAGAAACGCTCCAGCTGTTAGCAGATTTATCAACGGTAACTTCTGCACCGAAATCGCGGAGCATCTGCACAGTCATATCAATGTGTGGCATTGATGGAAGTGGTCCACCCTTATGCGTTGCAACTATTCCATCACGTGTACTTGGTGCGATCAAAAGAAGTGCAGATAAGAATTGACTTGATGCGCTGGCATCAATTGTTAAGGCGCCGCCAGGAATTTCGCCTTTGCCTTTAACAACCATCGGCAAGCTATAGCGACCGTCATGTTCTACTTCGATTCCAAGATCTTCAAGCGCTGCAATTACTGGCCCAAGTGGACGTTCGTAAGAACGGGGATCGCCATCAAATGAAATATCGCCATGTGCCAGCGCAGAAAGTGGTGGCAAGAAGCGCATTACCGTTCCGGCATTTCCGACATCTACCTTTGCTGGACCGCGAAGTGGCGCAGGAGTTATCTCCCATGCCAAGTCACCATCTACTTGTACATCTTTAATTCCAATACCCATCGCGCGAAGCCCAGCAACCATTAACTCGGTATCGCGGGAGATAAGTGGGCGTTTTAAAAGTGAAGGGCTGTCGGCCTGCGCAGCGAGAATTAGCGCGCGGTTGGTCACCGATTTTGAACCCGGGATTACTACTCGCGCGCTGACTTTCTTATCTCCACGAAATGGAGCGGGCCAGAGCATAAGCAACAG
>JBIIUL010000122.1:0-2596 GCA_044340015.1 Candidatus Planktophila sp. | reverse complement strand
CTTAGATGCTAAAAGTGCAGCGCTATTGTGAATAAATGCACCGGTTGCAGCAACGCGCGCTAAATTATTTTCATCATTTAAAATTTCGATGTAATTTGTTGCAAGAAGCGCGCCAATTATTCCCGCAAGTACATCTCCACTTCCAGCTGTGGCAAGCCACGGTGTTGCTTTTGGAAGTTCAATTAAAAAATCTGGTTGCGCAATGTATGTGGTTGAACCCTTCAATAGCACTGTAACACTTAACTTCTCAGCAGCAACCATCGACCACTTCTTTGGATCTGCTTCAATCGCCTCTGAGGAAACGGCTACACCGCGCTTGTTAAGCAGCCTGGATAGTTCTCCAGCGTGAGGAGTTATCAAAGTTGGCTGGGATAACTTTCCAGCCCAGTTGAGCGCGCCCGCATCAAGAACTGTCGGCACGCTCTGTGCGCTCAATAACTTAAACCAGCGATGACGCAGCCAAGTTGTGTAATCGCTATATTTCTTATCGCTCACGCCTGATCCAACTAGCCAAGCATCAACCTTTCCGGGCTGAACAATTACTTCAGGTGCTGCGTGCAACACGAGGTGAGCAAGCCCTGAAGAGCTATGAAAGCGTAATACTCCTAATCCAGTCGCTACCGCTGCCTTGGTTGTAAGTACCGCAGCACCTGGATACTGGGCTGAACCCGTTATGGCTCCAAGAGATCCGCGCGAATATTTATGATCTAACTCGCTAGGAATCACTATATGTTTCTTGGAATCTTTAGCAGTCCATCTTTGGCTCTTCATAACCTTTATCCTACGCCTCATTGGCTAAAGGGTTTTTTGCAAGTATTGTCCCCGTTATGGAAAAAGGTCTAGGAAAAGTACGTTGGGGATTTATTGGAGCAGGTTACATTGCAAAAATTGCGCTCTATCCCGCTTTACTTAACTCAAAAGATGGTGAGATCTATGCAGTTGGTTCAAAAGATCGTGAAAGAGGGCTAGCACTTTCTCCTTCTGGTTTGGTTTACACCGATTATGACGAACTACTTGCCGATCCAAAGGTTGAGGCCATCTACATTTCTCTTCCAAATTCACTTCATATCGAATGGTCGATAAAGGCGATGCGCGCTGGAAAGCATGTGCTCTGCGAAAAGCCCGCCGCCATGAACGTTGCAGAGTTAAAGGAAGCAATTGCAGTTGCAAATGAAACGGGCTTGATCTTTATGGAGGCGAGCTGGAACCGGTGGCATCCGCGCACTCTGCGCCTCAAGGAAATTGTTGACTCAGGTGTCATCGGTGAAGTAAAGACCATTCGCACAGCATTTACTTATGATGGCTTAGATCCATCGAATATTCGCGCAATTTACGAACTCGGCGGCGGCGGACTTTACGATCTCGGTCCTTATTCAGTTGCCGCTCCAATTTGGTTGATGGATTTTGCGCCAGTAACAGATATAAAGACTGAAGTTAAATGGCATCCGCAAGGATGTGACGAAACAGTAACGACTTCTTTTGAAATTGGTGGGGCACATGCAGAGGCTCTCACTTCGATGAATACCCCGAACACACTTTATTTTGATGTGGTTGGCACGAAGGGTCGAGTTTCCATGACCGGAAACGATGCCTTTAACTCGCACAACAAACCAAGCACCCTAGAAGTTGAAATTGATGGAAAGGTAACGATTGAAAACTTTGCCGCCTGCGATCCCTATCAACTAATGGCTGATGCGATGTCGCGCCGGATTCGCGGGGGAGAAGGCTGGCTTATGCCGCACTCTGATTCGATTGCCTTTGCTCAAGTCTTTGACCGAGCCTTTGAGGCAATGGGACGTCCCTAGTTAATGTCTTCACCTCTTTGGAGCCCAAATAAATCTGAGAACCCTTCACTCCTTAAGTTAAATCAAATAGCTAACGCTTCGGATTTCTCGGAACTTCACAAGTGGTCGATAGATAACTCTGCTGACTTTTGGCGCTTTGTTGTAAGTGATTCGGAAGTAGTTGGTGATTTTGGGGATACCGCGATCTCTGGCTCAGGTTTTCTTAAGACCGAATTCTTTCCAGGTGCCAAGTTAAATGTGGTCGATACTTTACTTAAGGGTGATCCCAACCAGATAGTGATAACCGAGATCTCAGAATCTGGTATTCGTCGCACATTCACAAGAAGTGAAGTCAGGAAGTTAGCTAACCAAGTCGCACAGTCGCTATTGGCTGCTGGTGTTGTAGAAGGTGATGTTGTTGCAGCTTGCGTGGCAAATACTGCAGATGTGGTTTTTTTTGCTCTCGGTGCACTCAAAATTGGAGCGATTTTCTCAAGTACTTCTGCAGATTTTGGTGCCGCAACCGTTTTGGATCGTTTTCAACAGATCTCACCAAAGGTGATTTTAGTTACTACTGATTATGAGTACAACGGAAAGCAGATGGATTGTCTAGAGAAAATCAGCGAAATCGTTGCTGGTCTGCCATCTTTAGTAAAAGTCATTTCAATTGGGTCAAAATCTAATCCATATCTTTCATTTACCGAGTGGCTCAGCTCAAGTGATGGAACGAGTGAGATATCGGTTAAAGGTTCCTTTAGCCGTCCTGGATTTATACTCTTTTCATCTGGAACCACGGGTAAGCCAAAGTGCAT
>JBIIUL010000121.1:0-2623 GCA_044340015.1 Candidatus Planktophila sp. | reverse complement strand
GGGCTAGATAATCGCCCTGAGAAAACTTCTAAAGCTCTTAACTATTTGTTGGTCGGTTCAGATACTCGTGAAGGTCTAACCAAAGAAGAGATGAAAGCTCTTCGCGTTGGAAATGCGCAAACTGCTGCTGGTGGAAGATCTGACACGATGTTGTTGGTTCATATCAGCAAGAAACGCGATAAGGCATTTCTGGTATCGCTTCCGCGTGATTCGCTCGTAACAATTCCGGCTCATTTAAGTACTGATGGGAAATCACAGATTCCAGATCGTGAGAATAAGTTAAATGCCGCATTCGCTTTTGGTGGCGCACCGCTACTAATTGAAACCATTGAACGTGCTACAAATCTAAAGATGGATCACTACATCGAAGTAAGTTTCGCTGGTTTTGCTGGAATTGTCGATGCCCTTGGCGGAATCGAAGTTTGCACGAAGGTAGATATCGATGACCCAAAGAGCCACCTAGTTCTTGACGCCGGCACGCATACCCTTGATGGAATTGAATCTTTGAAATATGTGCGTACTCGTGACTTTGATGGACGAGGTGATATCGGGCGTATGCAACGTCAACAACAATTTATGAGTTCTGTAATTAAGAAGGCGACAAGCACTGGAGTGCTCCTAAATCCAATTAAATTAGTCAACTTTATGAATGCAGCGATCTCTACCGTCAAAATGGATGAGAACTTAAGCAAAGATGATTTATTAGATCTGGCAAAACAGATGCGCGGACTTTCTTCCGGAAATGTTCGTACTTTGACCGTTCCGCTCAAGACTGCAAATGGCAGACATCCCACCGCCGGCTCGGTTGTAATTTGGGATCCAGTGTTAAGCGCTGAATTGTGGACAAGAATCCGTGATGATGCAGCGCTGGTAGATGTAGTAACTCCATCACCATCACCAAGTTCATCTGCATCTGCTAAGCCAGTCATTGTCGATAAATTTAAGACGCGTACCGCAGCGGAAAATCCATGCGGGGAAATCAAATAGAAGGTGCTTTAGACTAAAACCCTATGAAACTCTCAGTTATTGGTTGTGGCTATCTCGGAGCCACTCATGCAGCATGTATGTCATCACTTGGATTTGAAGTTGTCGGCGTTGATACCGATCAACATAAAGTAGATCTACTCTCTCGGGGCGAGCTGCCGTTTTACGAACCAGGTTTAGATACCTTGCTCGCAGCAGAGATGAAAACTGGGCGACTCTCATTTACAACAGATTTCTCAGCAGTTGCTGATGCCGACGTTCACTTTATTTGTGTTGGAACACCACAGAGCAAGGATGGCCTTGCTGCAGATTTAACATATGTGAAATCTTCTGTCGCAGCGATCGCACCACACTTAAAAGATGGCGCACTCGTTGTTGGTAAATCAACAGTTCCAGTAGGCACCGCCCAATCACTGCGCGAAATTTTGGCGACATCTGCACCACAGGCTGATTTAGCCTGGAACCCAGAATTTCTTCGTGAGGGTTTTGCCGTTGAAGATACTTTGACTCCTAACCGCCTTGTCGTTGGCGTCGTTAACGATCGCGCTGAAGAGATTCTCAAAGAGGTATACAAGCCAATTATCGATCTTGGAACTCCGTGGATTCGCGCCGATCTTCCAACTGCCGAACTTGTAAAGGTTGCGGCAAACTCATTTCTGGCAACGAAGATTTCATTTATCAACGCCATGGCTGAAGTTTGCGAAGCAGCCGGCGGAGATGTCACCGTGCTAGCAAAGGCAATTGGTTACGACCCACGTATTGGCAATCGTTTCTTACAGGCAGGTATTGGTTTCGGTGGCGGTTGCCTTCCAAAAGATATCCGTGCCTTTATGGCGCGCGCACAAGAACTTGGTGCCGACCAAGCGCTCGAATTCTTACGCGAGATTGATGCCATTAACCTACGTGCACGCCAACGCGTAATTGATGTTGTACGTGCAGATCTATCTGAAGATTTAACGCAATATAAAATTGCGGTACTGGGTGCAACATTTAAGCCTGACAGTGATGATGTGCGCGACTCCCCAGCACTTGATATCGCAGCTCAACTGCAAGCAGCAGGTGCAACAGTTGTTGTACATGATCCAAAGGGAATTGAGCCAGCGCGTAAGCGTTTCCCAAACCTTGATTTCGCCGAGAAAGTTACCGATTGCGTTAAAGGCGCCGATGCCATCCTCCACTTAACAGAGTGGAAGGAGTACCGCGAACTAGATCCATCAGTAATCGGTCAACTCGTTAAATCTAAATTCCTGATTGATGGCCGCAACGCCCTGGATCGCGATAAATGGCGCGCAGCAGGTTGGCGCGTTCACGCTCTCGGTCGCTCAGATTAAATGAACACAAAGTAGTTAAATTAAATGATTGAAAAGTAGGAAATGTAAGTGATATAAATAGAACAGAGGGAAGGCGTTAGCCCTCCCCCTGTTCGTCCTCGTCTAGGACTTAGCTGGATGGCCCGTCGTTAGTACGGCGGGCTTTTCGCTTTTCTCGACATTCAAATAACGACTTGAATACTTCGAAAAGCAAGCGCAGTAATTGAATTACCGGCTCCATCTTTATCCTCCCCTCTCCTCCAACCTCTGAGATATTCCAGAGGAAGAACTAGGTGACGGATCACTGTTCTACGGTAGGAGGTGACTTG
>JBIIUL010000120.1:0-2666 GCA_044340015.1 Candidatus Planktophila sp. | reverse complement strand
AATTATCGGTCAGGATATCTACACCAAAAATAGTTGGTGGGGAACTGCTGATGCCTATCTAGCTGTCTTTAAAGATCCACGCTTCGTTCCTGATTTTGTACTTACTATGGTCGTTACCTTTGTATCTACCTTCATAGTCTTGGCAATGGCGATGGGTATGGGCCTTTACCAACGAATCAAGGGCGGCAAGATAGCTTCAATCTTGAGCATGCTCTCGCTCGTCCCGCTCTTCGTCCCAGTTGTGATTGCTGCTTATGCCATCGCCCAGTTCTACAACGGTGTTGGTTTTATGCGCACCTTTATGTCGCAATTCGGAATTGAATTCCCAGTCATTACCGCAACTCAAAACGCAATTATCATCGGTACCATCTGGACATCACTTCCCTTTGCGATTTTGATGATCACCTCAGGTTTGCAATCAGTGCCAAATGCGCTTATTGAAACTGCGCAAGATGCTGGTGCAAGCTTTTTGCGCATAGTGCGCACGATTCTTGTCCCGCTTGCATTTGTACCAATCGTGATCGCTGGAACATTTACCGCGATCGGCATCATGGGTTCATTCACCGTTCCCGTTTTTCTCGGCCCAAATCAGCCAACGATGTTGGGCGTGGAAATCTCTAACTTCTTCACTGCGTATAACCGACCACAACAGTCGATCGTTATGGCATTTGTTATCTTTGCTGCGGCATCTGGAATCGCCGTTCTATATATCTGGGCCAATATTCGTAGCGCCAAACAGAGCGGAAGAATTTAATGGCCAAAAGCGATAACGGTTTAAATCTCCAATCAGGCTCTGTGGTCATGCGTTTCCTAATTGGATCATTCGTAGCATTTATGGGTGTCTTTATCTTGGGGCCACTTATCTGGCTCGCTTTGCAAGCTTTTTCAACTTCTTGGACATTTCCTAATTTAAAGCCAGATGGTTGGACGCTGATCTGGTGGAGACGAGTTTTTGAAACGCCATCAATGGTGGAGGCGATCCGCAACTCATTTATCACCGCACCGATAGTTGTTCTTGTGTCAGCAGTTATCTGTCTACCTGCTGCATATGCTGCAGCGCGCTATAACTACATTGGTCGTCGCGTATTTCTAATCGGAATGTTTGCCGCCAACTCATTTCCAAAGTTGGGCCTTTTTGCATCGATTGCAACCCTCTTCTACACACTCAACTTAATGGGAACCATGGTCGGTGTGATTATCATCCAGTTGCTTGGCACAATCATTTATATGACCTGGATTCCAGCGGCAGCATTTGCAGCAGTCCCAAAGAACCTAGAAGAAGCAGCGCGAGATGCCGGTGCTTCTAAATTCCGCGTCTTCCGTGGAATAACTCTACGTATGGCAGCGCCAGGGATTTTAGTTGCGATGGTTATGTCATTTATCTCTGCCTTTGATGAAGCACAGGGAACCTATCTTGTCGGCGCCCCGTCACTTTTCACAATGCCAACCGAAATGTACTCCTTGGTACTCACCTACCCAGTTCAAATCGCAGCGGTCTTCTCGATCTTAATGGCAGTGCCTTCAGTAATCTTGCTTGGATTGGCGCGCAAGCAAATTATCGGTGGACAGTTAGCAGAAGGTTTCCAAATCAAGTGATGACTACGAAAGGCTTAAAATGAGTAACGCAACGCAGGGTCTAGAGCTTATTGGCTTAACCAAGATTCTTGGGGGACGCGTAATCATTGATAATCTCAACTTAACTGTTGAAAAAGGCGAGATGGTTTCATTACTTGGCCCATCCGGCTGCGGTAAGACCACCACTCTTCGTATGATCGCAGGCTTTCTAATTCCTGAAAAAGGCACTGTAAATCTGGCAGGTAAAGATGTAACTAACCTTGGCCCAGAAAAGCGTCCAAGTGCGATGGTTTTCCAGAACTATGCGCTCTGGCCACATATGACAGTATTTAAAAATGTCGCTTACCCGCTAAAGATTCGCAAGATGGGCAAAGCCGAAATCGAAAAGCGCGTTCATGATGTTCTGGCGGTCGTTAATTTGATGCACCATAAAGATTCACGCCCAGGACAGATCTCTGGCGGAGAACAACAGCGTGTGGCTCTAGCTCGCGCTCTAGTGCAAGAGCCAGATATCTTGCTTCTAGATGAACCACTTTCCAACCTTGATGCCAAGTTACGTGTAAAGGTTCGTGAAGATATCCGCGACCTGCAACGTCGCCTCGGAATTACAACTGTGATCGTGACCCACGATCAGGATGAAGCGCTCTCTATTTCAGATCGCATCGCAGTTATGAATGATGGCCGAATCGAACAGTTCAGCACACCGCAAGAACTCTACGATCGACCAGCAACCGAGTACGTGGCTAACTTCATTGGAAGCTTAAATCGCGTCGAAGGTGGATACAGCGATGGACAAGTTATTCCAGGAAACGAAGTAGTTGGTATTCGCCCCGAAGATGTTGCGTTCACGAAGACGCAGGTTCCAGGAAGTTATCCTGCAACGGTCGAATTAATTGTCCCAAGAGGCCACTTCCATGAGGTTTACCTAAAGCGCGCCGATGCTTCTCTTAGAGCATTCATTTCCGTTGACGTTCCAAAAGTTGGAGATACCGGTTTTGCAAAGGTAACCAAGGCTCTGGTTTACAAGGATGGCAAGCTAGTTAGAACTGCTTAACTCATGCCTGATTTGCAATCTAAAACTTTTGCTTGCG
>JBIIUL010000119.1:0-2670 GCA_044340015.1 Candidatus Planktophila sp. | reverse complement strand
CTTTCGCCGATGTAATTGACGTTGCCAGATACGGCGCCAAAGTTGAACTTTCACAGCAATCAATCGATGCCATCAACGCTTCCAGAAAATATATTGAAGAATATGCCGCTGGAGGAATTCCGGTTTTTGGCGTATCTACTGGGTTTGGGGCTTTGGCTAACCGCCATATTGATGTGGCAGATCGCGCACAACTGCAGAAATCGCTAATTCGCTCGCATGCCGCAGGCGTTGGCCCAGCAGTAGAACGCGAAGTCGTTCGCGCACTTATGTTCTTACGTCTTCGAACAATGGCCTCTGGTCGCACCGGTGTTCGCGTTGCACTAGCCCAGAGTTATATCGATTTCTTAAATCATGGAATCACTCCAGTTGTTCCAGAGTTTGGATCACTGGGATGCAGTGGAGATTTGGCACCGTTATCTCATTGCGCACTTGCGCTAATGGGTGAAGGAAAAGTTCATGACGCAAACGGTGTTGAAATGCCAACGATGCAGGCGCTTGATGCTTCAGGAATTAAACCGATCGAACTTCAAGCTAAAGAAGGTCTTGCGCTAATTAACGGCACCGATGGAATGCTCGGAATGTTGATCATGGCATGTGCTGATCTCGAACAGCTCTGCGCCGTTGCGGATATAACCACTGCCATGAGCATTGAAGGCTTATTGGGTACTGATCGAGTATTTGCGCCCGATCTACATGCACCGCTGCGTCCGCAGGTTGGCCAGGCAATAAGCGCGGCAAATATCTTTGCAATGCTCAAGGGCTCTGGAATTGTCGCCTCGCACCGTGAAAATGATTCACGCGTGCAAGATGCTTATTCACTTCGTTGTGCACCGCAAGTTGCTGGCGCGGTCCGCGACACTATTTCCTACGCTTCAACAATCGCCGAGCGCGAACTCGCATCAGCGATTGATAACCCTGTCGTACTTCCTGACGGACGCGTTGAATCCAACGGAAACTTCCACGGAGCACCTGTTGCTTACGTTTTAGATTTCCTTGCAATCGCTGCTACGGATTTGGGCTCAATTGCAGAACGTCGCACCGACCGCGCACTAGATCAACATCGCTCTGCCGGTTTGCCACCATTCTTAGCGCACGATCCTGGAGTTGATTCAGGGCTAATGATTGCGCAATACACGCAAGCCGGATTAGTCAGTGAGAACAAACGCCTTGCAACCCCTGCCAGCGTTGACTCGATTCCATCATCTGCTATGCAAGAAGATCATGTATCTATGGGTTGGTCAGCAGCGCGTAAATTACGCAAAGTTGTTGAAAATCTCGCTCGCATCTTGGCTATTGAACTCGTTACCGCAGCGCGTGCCATTGAACTTCGTGAAGGCTTGAAACCTTCGCCAGCAACAGGTCGAGTCGTTAAAGAGTTGCGAAAAGTTGTTCCTGGTGTTGGGCCAGATCGTTTCTTATCTCCAGAACTCGAAGCGGCAACAACGCTGGTTAATTCGGGATCTATCGTTTCGGCTGCAAGAGAAGTTGTTAAAGAACTTATCTAGTTGCAAATCCGGTAGCTGCTTCTAGAACTAAGAGCGCAGCTAAGCGCACCGTGCGTTGATCATCTGAATCAGCTGCAGCATCTATCTCGGTAATGTCGATGGCACGAACTCGCTTATCAGCACCCAGTAGAAGCGCTGCCTGACGCAACTCATCGGCAGATATTCCGCCAGGCATTGCCGCTGGGCATGCCGGAACAACGCTGCGATCACAGACATCGACATCTAGATCAACATAAATCTCACGACCATCGACACCGGCAATTTCTAGCGCTTTCTTTAATACTTCAGCAATCGTCATCTCACGCAACTGCGCACGGGAAAACACAGTGATGCCATTTTCTTTTGCGCGCTGGCTGTACTCCGCGCTGTTGGCAAAGTCGGCGATACCAATCTGCACGATGTTTTTTCCTGGCAGGCCAGCCTGAATCAATTGCCAAACAGGAGATCCATTTGATTGGCCATCACGAAGATCATGGTGTGCGTCAAAAGTGATCAATCCAATCTTCGATAAATCTGGCCACAGACCAGATGCAACTGAGTAGGTAATTGAGTTATCGCCACCAAGTGCGATTACTAACTTGTGCTTGGCCAACAAACCACTTACAAAAGCACCGACTCGAACGACGCCTTCAGGGCCATCGGGTGAATCAATGTTGCCTAAATCAATAAATGATTGACCGCTTAAATCAACGCCGTGCGAAGTTGAGTATGTTGAATAACGAGCCAGTGCACTTCTAATTGCATCCGGAGTTTGATCAGCGTTAGTCGGTGAAATTGATCCTTTATGTGCTGGTACTCCGACTAATGCGATATCTGCTCTTGGATCAGGGGAGGCAAACAAAGTATTGGCGCGCTTCCACTTTGGATCATGCGGCAGATTTGCGCTCATCATTTGCTAATCGTAAGGCTTTATTCTTGGACTACAATCATGCACGAAGAGTCGCCCGGATCACCGCGTTGTAGCAATACACCGAGGAAAGTCCGGACTTCGCAGAGCAAGGTGGTGGGTAACGCCCACCCGGAGAAATCCGCGGGATTAGTGCCACAGAAAATAGACCGCACATGCAAATGTGTAAGGGTGAAACGGTGGTGTAAGAGACCACCAGTATTTGTAGTGATGCAGATAGCTTGGTAAACCCCACCTGAAGCAAGACCACGCAGATGG
>JBIIUL010000004.1:0-36875 GCA_044340015.1 Candidatus Planktophila sp. | reverse complement strand
CCGGCAATCCGTCCAGCGCCCCGATTTATCTTGGGTGGGCCCGGATGGGATCGCGATCAATGCGGCGATGTGGCATTTGCTGATGATTTATCGCTGGCCTGCGCACAGATTAAGCAGGCTTTAGGAGCCTAAAACTCAAGTTAGACTAGGGCGCTCAACCACAGTACGGAGGGCTCATGAGCAGCGATAACGACAAAGTCGCGATGCTCGGGCTGACTTACGACGATGTGCTCTTATTGCCAGATGCCTCTGAGGTTGTTCCTAGCGAAGTAAATACCGCTACCTGGTTAACCCGAAATATTTCACTTGCTGTACCGGTGGTTTCATCTGCGATGGATACCGTTACCGAATCAACGATGGCGATCGCTATGGCCAAGGCCGGCGGCATCGGAATCATCCACCGCAATCTGCCGATCGAAGAACAAGTTACCCACGTTAAGTTGGTTAAGAACGTTGGTCTTGCAGGTGCCGCAGTTGGCGTTGGTGATGATGGTTTTGCCCGCGCCCAGGCGTTGATCGAAGCTGGCGTTGATGTAGTTGTTGTTGATACCGCACATGGCCATCACCGCGCCGTTCTAGATGCAATCGAACGCATTAAAAAGTTTTCATCCACAATCCAGATTATCGGTGGCAACGTCGCAACCCGTGCTGGTGCGCAAGCGCTGATCAACGCTGGCGCTGATGCGGTAAAGGTTGGCGTTGGTCCCGGATCAATTTGCACAACGCGCGTTGTTGCAGGTGTTGGTGTTCCACAAATTACCGCGATCATGGAAGCTGCTAAGGCATGTAACAAAGCCGGCATCCCGCTAATCGCAGATGGTGGTCTTCAATATTCAGGCGACATTGTTAAAGCAATCGTCGCTGGCGCAAATTCAGTAATGCTTGGTTCACTTCTTGCTGGTTGTGAAGAATCACCAGGACAACTCGTTGAAATCGATGGCCGCAAGTACAAGGCATATCGCGGTATGGGTTCACTCGGTGCGATGCAATCTCGCGGAGAACAGAAGTCATATTCTAAAGATCGCTACATGCAAGACGATGTTTTATCTGAAGACAAACTTGTTCCAGAAGGTATCGAAGGAAAAGTTGCCTATCGCGGCCCGGTTGCTGAAGTTGTGCACCAACTCGTTGGCGGATTACGCAGCGGAATGGGTTATGCCGGCGCACCTGATATCGAAACGCTGCGCCGTGAAGGTCGCTTGATTCAAATTACTGCAGCAGGGCTACAAGAGAGCCATCCTCACGATGTCTTGCACGTTGCCGATGCCCCTAACTACAGCAAGAAGAGCTAAGGAAGGCCGCCATGGATATCGAGATCGCACCAGGAAAACGCGCCCGCCAGGCTTACTCATTTGACGATATCGCCATCGTTCCAAGCCGCCGTACTCGCAACCCCGAAGATGTTTCAACTGCGTGGCAGATCGATGCTTATAAATTTGATATTCCTATGTTGGCAGCGCCAATGGACTCTGTTGTTTCTCCTGAAACAGCGATTGAAATTGGAAAGCTTGGCGGACTCGGCGTTCTAAACCTAGAAGGACTTTGGACTCGTTATGACGATCCACGTATTCCACTTGGTGAAATAGCATCAATGCCAGATAAGCATGCCACTCGTCGTATGCAAGAAATTTACAGCGCACCGATTCGCCCAGAGTTAATCAAAGAGCGCATTAAGACGATTCGTGATTCCGGCGTCACGGTTGCAGCGTCACTTTCCCCACAGCGCACCGCCGAACTTCATAAGGCAGTGATCGATGCTGGCGTAGATATCTTTGTAATTCGCGGTACAACAGTTTCTGCAGAACATGTTGGCAATGATGATTCAGCGCTAAACCTTAAGAAATTTATCTACGAACTAGATGTACCTGTAATTGTTGGTGGAGTTGCAACTGCAACAGGTGCGCTGCACTTGATGCGCGCAGGAGCAGCTGGTGTTCTAGTTGGTTTCGGTGGCGGTGCTGCACACACAACTCGTAAGGTTTTAGGTATCGAAGTTCCGATGGCATCTGCTGTTGCTGAAGTTGCTGCAGCGCGCCGTGAATACTTAGATGAATCAGGTGGACGATATGTTCATGTTATTGCAGACGGTTCAGTAGGTCGCTCTGGCGACATCGCAAAGGCGATTGCAGTTGGCGCAGATGCAGTAATGATGGGCTCCCCACTTGCAAAGGCAACTCAAGCTCCTGGACTTGGCTGGCACTGGGGATCTGAAGCACATCACCAAGAACTTCCACGTGGCGAACGCGTAAATGTTGGCACCGTTGGCACACTTGAAGAAATTCTTAACGGGCCATCACATACATCTGATGGCTCAATGAATCTTTTTGGCGCACTTCGTCGCGCAATGGCAACCTCTGGTTATTCAGATGTTAAGTCATTCCAGCGCGTAGAAGTAATCATTCACGGGGCGTAAATGAGTAATTCGCAGAACGGCGTACTGGTCGTTGATTTCGGTGCGCAATATGCGCAACTGATTGCACGCCGCGTTCGCGAAGCAAATGTTTTCTCCGAAATTGTTCCATCACATATCACCGCTGCAGAAGTTTCTGCCAAGGCGCCATCTGCAATCGTTCTATCGGGCGGGCCTTCAAGTGTTTATGCAGATCGTGCGCCAAAGTTTGATGCTGAAATTCTCAAACTCGGTATCCCGGTCTTCGGAATTTGCTACGGCTTTCAAGCGATGGCCGCAGCGCTTGGTGGCGTTGTAAGCCAGACAGGTAAATCAGAATTCGGCCGCACTGAAATAAAAGTGGAAACAAGTTCCAAGATCTTTGCAACGCTACCTGCGTCACAGAGTGTTTGGATGTCGCACGGCGATGCGGTTACTCAAGCACCAGCTGGTTTTTCTATCTGTGCAGTAACAGCAGATACACCTATTGCAGCATTTGAAGATGCCACCGGCAAAGTAGCGGGTGTGCAGTTCCACCCCGAAGTTCTACATTCAGAACACGGCCAGGCAATCCTGAAAAATTGGTTGATCAATACTGCAGGCTGCGTGCCTAACTGGACAACTGGAAATATTGCCGAGAATGAAGTTGCTAAAGCGAAGGCGTTAATCGGCGACAAGCGAGTTATCTGCGGACTTTCAGGTGGAGTTGATTCAGCAGTTGCCGCCGCAATCGTGCAGCGCGCAGTTGGTTCACAGTTAACGTGTGTATTTGTCGATCATGGTTTGCTGCGCAGCGGCGAATCCGAACAAGTACAGCGTGACTTTGTAGCAGCCACCGGGATTGATTTAGTTGTTGTCGATGCGGTTGATCAATTCTTAAACGCACTTGCTGGCGTTACCGATCCAGAAACTAAGCGCAAAATTATTGGCCGTGAATTCATCCGTTCTTTTGAAAAGGCAGCGCGCGATATTGCAGCCGGGGGAGATGTTGAATTCTTAGTACAGGGCACCCTTTACCCAGATGTCGTTGAATCTGGTGGTGGTACAGGTACTGCAAATATCAAGTCTCACCACAACGTTGGTGGACTGCCAGATGATTTGAAGTTCACTCTTGTCGAACCACTCCGCACTTTATTTAAAGATGAAGTTCGCCAGGTTGGTTTAGAACTAGGACTTCCTGAAGAAATCGTTTGGCGTCAACCATTCCCAGGTCCAGGGCTTGGTATCCGCATCATCGGTGAAGTAACCCAAGACCGCCTAGAAATTCTGCGCCATGCAGATCTAATCGCGCGCGAAGAGTTAAAGGCGGCAGGACTTGATCGTCAGATCTGGCAATGTCCAGTTGTTCTCCTGGCTGATGTACGTAGCGTTGGCGTTCAGGGCGATGGGCGCACATATGGCCACCCAATTGTTCTGCGTCCGGTATCAAGTGAAGATGCGATGACTGCAGATTGGTCGCGCGTGCCTTACGAAACTCTAGAGAAGATTTCTACGAGAATCACCAATGAAGTTCGCGAAGTAAACCGAGTTGTGTTGGATGTGACATCAAAACCGCCTGGAACGATCGAGTGGGAATGAAATGAACACTCGCAAAGAGATTGAATGGGAATAGGAACCCGACTATGAAAAGAATTTCTGCGCTCTGTGCCCTGGCAATCGCCGTGGCTTCGTTAACTCCAGTTACTGTATCTGCCGCTGAACGCCCAACATCAGTTAAAGGTTGCGCTAAGCCAACTGCCAAGGCTCATGCACCAGCAACGCTAAAGCAACCAACTAGCGTTGATAAGAAGTTAGCTAAGACGATGACGGTAACTACAAATTGTGGAGTCATCACTATCGCGCTAGACCCAGCAGCGCCACAAACCGTTACCAACCTAGCCACCCTTGCTCGTGCAAGATACTTTGATGGTACTTATTGCCACCGATTAACCACTGAAGGTATCTACGTTCTGCAATGCGGAGATCCAACTGCACAAGGAAAAGGTTCACCAGGATCTTGGAAAGGCTATAAAGACGAAAACCTTCCAACTGGAAAGAGTCTTACCTATCCAGCAGGCACCGTTGCTATGGCTAACTCTGGCCCGAATACCAATGGCAGCCAGTTCTTCTTGGTCTATAAGGACACAACCTTGCCACCCAAGTACACAATCTGGGGCAAGATCAAGACGGGCTTGCCGCTATTGCTGCGCATCGAAAAAGTTGGCGCATACCGAGTTGATCAAACAACAGGTAACGCTTACTACGATGGCGATGGTATTCCGGTACAGCCGGTCGAGATTAAATCGGTAACTGTTCGCTAACTATCTTTAGTTGGTATTCATGATTTTGAAGGCTTCTGCGATCCGTCCTTCTGGTAAGCCGCCCATTCCAGCGTTACGTTGACCCCACTCTCGGACCATATTTTCTAACTCTTTATTGTGGGCGGTCTGCGAGGCGTGCGCCTTTAAAGCCTCAACCTTTAAAGGAAAAGTATCAGTGATATCTACCCAGTGATCAGGGTTGGCAAAACCCGTCATCCAAACTTCTTTTACGCGATGTGGTTGTAATCCTTCATCGTCCAATAAATCAGTAAAGGCAAATGGATTTCTCGAGTCTGGATAAACAGCTTGAATTGAGGCTTCACCTGCTGCTAAATGATCTGGGTGGCTAGCGCCGATACGATCCCAATTGCGCTCTGGTGATTGGCAGACCATTCGGTCGGGTTTGCTAATACGGATTCGCCGAACAATATCTTTACGGAGCCCAAGTGTTGGTTCGAGATGGCCGTCAACATAATTTAAAAAAGTAATATCGGTAACGCCAATTACCGCACCTGCTGCGCGTTGTTCGCGCTGGCGGATCGCTGGCATTTCCGCTTTAGTAAATCCTGATTCTTCGCCACCTTGATCGCCATTTGTGCAGAAAACGTAGGCGACTTCAATACCCGCTTTAACCCATTGGGCAATAGTTCCGGATGCGCCAAAATCGGAGTCATCGGGATGTGCACTGATGACTAGTACGCGTTTTATCTCTGAATTTGGTAGCGGCTCCATGACAGTTAAGCCTAATAGACTCGGCGCCATGGTTGGTACTAACGCGCTACTAGAAGGGCTTAATCCGCAGCAGCAGAAAGCGGTTGCTCACGAAGGCGCACCTCTTTTAGTGGTGGCAGGTGCGGGATCTGGAAAGACGCGAGTCCTCACACGTCGTATCGCCTATTTAATGGCAGCGCGGTCAGTTAAACCTTACGAAATTTTAGCGATCACCTTCACCAATAAAGCAGCTGGTGAGATGAAGGATCGCGTCACCGAACTTGTGGGTCCGATCGCGAAATCAATGTGGGTTTCAACTTTTCACTCTGCCTGTGTGCGCTTGCTCCGCCAAGAGATCGAACGTCTGGGCTACAGCAGCACCTTTAGCATCTATGACTCCGCTGATTCGCAGAAGTTGATTTCGCGGGTGATGGAGACTTTAAACCTTGATCCTAAGCGCTATCCCGCGCGCCAATTCCAATCACTAATTTCCAATGCCAAGAACGAGCTACAAACTCCTTATCAATATCTATCTGCAGCGCAAAACCAATTTGAAACTATTGTCGCCGATGTTTATACGATGTACGAGAAGCGCTTGAAGCAGGCCAACGCCTTAGATTTCGACGATCTGATTATGAAGACCGTGCAGGTCTTGCAGCAATTTCCTGAAACCAAAGCCCGCTTTCGTTCCCGCTTTCGCCACATCTTGGTGGATGAGTACCAGGACACCAACCACGCACAATATGTTCTAGTTAAAGAGCTCACCGGCACCGAAGGCGATGGATTTCCAGTTGCTGAACTTTGTGTGGTGGGCGATGCCGATCAATCTATCTATGGTTTCCGCGGCGCAACTATCCGCAATATCTTGCAGTTCGAAGTCGACTATCCAAATGCGGCCACTGTATTGCTGGAACAAAACTATCGCTCCACACAAAATATTCTTAACGCAGCCAATGCAGTTATTACCCAGAACGAATCTCGTAAAGAGAAGAACTTGTGGTCTGATGCTGGCGCTGGTGCCCCGCTAGTTGGCTATGTCGCAGAATCCGAGTATGACGAAGCTGAATTCGTAAAGTCTGAGATCCGCTCACTGCAAGATATGGGTTACTCCAATCCAGGCGATACTGCGGTTTTCTATCGCACAAATGCCCAATCTCGTATCTTTGAAGAAATCTTTATGCGCGCTGCAATTCCTTACAAAGTGGTTGGTGGTTTGCGCTTCTACGAAAGAAAAGAAGTTAAAGATCTGCTCGCCTACCTGCGCGTACTGGCTAACCCAGATGATGAAGTCTCACTGCGTCGTGTCATCAACTTTCCAAAGCGTGGCATTGGCGATCGCGCACTAGAAGAAGTAGAAATCTTTTCTCAGGCAAACGGCATATCTTTCTGGCAAGCGCTGCTGCGAGTTACTGAAGCAACTAGCGTTCCAAATAAAGCGGCGCAATCCATCGGCACATTTACCTCAATGCTTACCGCCCTTTCCGTGCTAGTTGAGGCCAAGACCAAGCCATCCGTGATCATTGAAGCGGTGCTTGAACAATCAGGCTTGCTGACTGAACTTGAGGCTAGTACTGATCCGCAGGATGAAGTACGAGTTGAAAACTTAAAGGAACTTGTATCTGCATCAATGGAATATGAAGAACGCCCCTTTGAAGAGCTCGGTGAAGATGAAGAGATTTCACTCTCTGGATTCCTTGAAAAAGTTTCGCTAGTTGCCGATGCGGATGAGATCCCTGATGGTGAAGACCACGGGGGAGTTGTTACCTTGATGACTCTGCACACTGCAAAGGGTCTCGAATTTCCAACAGTATTTCTTACTGGTATGGAAGATGGAATCTTTCCGCATGCCCGCACCTTGGATGATCCGAAAGAGATCGAAGAAGAACGTCGCTTGGCTTACGTTGGTTTAACGCGCGCTGAAAAACGTCTATACATCTCTCGCGCCGAATATCGCTTAACTTTCGGAACGCCTAAATACAACCCAGGTTCACGTTTCTTAGATGAGATTCCAACAACTTTGATCGAATGGAAGAATGAAACGCGATCTTCATCAGGCAGTTCTGGACTTCGCCGTCGTACTCCGACAACACCTCCGCCGCGAGCGACCGGCAAAACATCTTCTGCAATGGTTCTTGAAGTTGGCCAGCGTGTGTCTCATGACACATTCGGTCTCGGCACAGTTGTAGCGCTAGCGGGAGAAGGCGATAAATCAGAGGCGACGATCAACTTCGGCCAATATGGCGAAAAACGCCTCTTGCTCCGCTATGCCCCAGTTGTGGTTTTGTAGCCTTTCCTAAGGTTTAGGATTACCCACATCCGCTAGCGAAAAGATGAGCTAGTAATTCTTCGAATGGTAGTTATCTGTGGATCTCTTTGAATACCAAGCACGTGACCTCTTTGAAAAGCATGACGTTCCGGTTCTTGGCGGCGCTGTTGCAACTACCGCTGATGAAGCCTTTGCTGCAGCATCTGCCATGGGTGGAAAAGTTGTCGTAAAAGCACAAGTAAAAGTTGGCGGTCGCGGAAAAGCAGGCGGTGTAAAACTTGCCGTTGATGCAAACGATGCTAAAGAGAAAGCCGGCGCCATTCTCGGAATGGATATTAAAGGCCACACAGTTCACAAAGTGATGATCGCGCAAGCCGCGCCAATCGTGGACGAGTACTACATCTCAATTTTGCTTGACCGTTCAAACCGCACATTCCTAGTCATGGCATCTGTTGCCGGCGGAATGGATATTGAAGAAGTTGCACACACTGCTCCTGAAAAGTTAGCCAAGGTTCCGGTAACTGCAGTTGAAGGAATTTCACTTGCCAAGGCGAAAGAAATAGTTGCCCAAGCAAAGTTTCCAGCAGATATTGCAGATCAAGTTGCCGATGTACTTGTAAAACTCTGGGAGACCTTCCAATCTGAGGATGCAACTCTCGTTGAAATTAACCCACTTGTTAAGACTGAAGATGGGCGCATCGTTGCCCTTGATGGCAAAGTCACACTTGATGACAACGCTGAATTTCGCCAGCCAACGCACGAAGCACTTGTTGATCACGATTCAGCAAATGCGCTCGAGGCAGCAGCCAAAGAAAAAGGCCTTAACTATGTAAAGCTCGATAATGGTCAGGTCGGAATCATCGGCAACGGTGCAGGTCTGGTTATGTCGACGCTCGATGTTGTTGCTTACGCTGGTGAAAAATTCGGCGGCATGCGTCCAGCAAACTTCCTAGACATCGGAGGCGGTGCATCTGCACAAGTTATGGCCGATGGACTCTCAATTATCTTGGGCGATCCTGATGTAAAGAGCGTTTTTGTAAATGTATTCGGTGGAATTACTGCTTGTGACGCCGTTGCAAATGGCATTGTGCAAGCACTTGAGCTCCTTGGCGCAAAGGCCACCAAGCCAATCGTTGTTCGCCTTGATGGCAACAACGTCATTGAAGGTCGCGCAATCTTGAAGGCCGCCAATCACCCGTTGATTGAGCAGGCCGAAACTATGGATGGAGCAGCATCACGCGCTGCAGAATTGGCGGCAAAGTAATGTCTATCTTTATTAATTCTGCAAGCAAGGTAATTGTTCAGGGAATGACTGGTTCCGAAGGAACCAAGCACACTCGCCGTATGTTGGCATCAGGCACCAAAGTTGTTGGTGGCGTTACACCAGGTAAAGGCGGACAGGTTGTCGATATCGATGGCCATCAACTTCCAGTCTTTAACACCGTTGCTGAAGCTATCGCTGCAACAGGTGCAAACGTTTCAGTTGTCTTCGTTCCACCTAAGTTTGCAAAGGCTGCGGTAATCGATGCGATTGATGCGAAGATGCAGCTAGTTGTTGTGATCACTGAAGGTATTCCAGTTCATGATTCTGCATACTTCTACGCATACTCACTTCAAAAGGGCACAACTCAGATCATCGGGCCAAACTGCCCAGGTTTAATTAGCCCAGAACAATCAAACGTTGGAATCATTCCTGCAGATATCACCAAGCGCGGACCAATCGGCCTAGTTTCAAAGTCCGGAACTCTTACCTATCAGATGATGTACGAACTCCGCGATATCGGATTTTCTACAGCAGTTGGTATCGGCGGAGATCCAGTAATTGGTACAACTCATATCGATTGCCTAAAGGCGTTCCAAGATGATCCAGATACAACTGCGATCGTAATGATCGGTGAAATCGGTGGCGATGCTGAAGAGCGCGCTGCTGCATTTATCGCCGAATATGTAACAAAGCCAGTTGTAGGTTATGTCGCTGGATTTACCGCGCCAGAAGGAAAGACAATGGGCCATGCTGGCGCCATCGTCTCTGGTTCATCTGGAACTGCGCAAGCGAAGAAAGATGCTCTTGAGGCAGCTGGTGTGAAAGTTGGACAAACTCCAAGTGAAACTGCGCGCTTAATGCGCGCCATACTCGGTCGCTAGCGCTCAAATGTTGCAACGTGTCCTAGCGGTCTCGTTTGCACAAGTTTTGCGTAGCGTCTTTGTAATACTTCTACCCCTGGCATTTATTGCCTTAATTGCTTGGGCAACCGCCGGAAGTGCTACTGGAAATACTTCAGATCCCATGCGCGCTGCTCTCTGGCTCTGGCTTGGCGCACACCATATTCCTTTTAACTTAAGTGGAACAACTGTTGGATACCTATCTTTCCTACCCATTGGTGCGATGTTGATTCCATTCTTTGCGCTTCGCTTGGGATTTTCAAGAGCGCTTAGCAAGTTGCATGGCGATTTTCACAATATAAATTCGGTTCGTTCGATATTCGCTGCCCAGTACGCCTTAGTCGCAACGCTACTTTCGCTCTTCAGTAGATCAAGCAACGTTTCACCACAGTGGTATCTAACGCCCATATTTACCTTTGGAATCGCATACCTAGCAACGCTAACTGCCGGATCACGTGTTCGAATTTCGCAGGCGGCATCATTGGCAAGCCGAGTTCTGGCAATCTTGCTTGGATTCTCATTTATTGTTCTTGCCATTTTGATCTTTGCAAATACCGCGACCTTTAAAAATATCTCAATCGTCTTACAGCCAGGGATTCTTGGATCCTTCTTACTATTTGCGCTAAATGCTTTTTATCTTCCAAATGCGGCGCTATCAATACTCGGATACTTCACCGGAACTGGTTTTGCAGTTGGCGCCGGAACTTTAGTCTCGCCATTTACGCATCGCTTAGGTGAACTACCGGCGCTTCCTCTTCTATCAGTGCTTCCGACAACTTCTTCGCGGTGGGCGCTCGTTGCAGTCGTATTAGTTATCGCCGTTGGTGCTGCTCTAGCGATCTGGGCGCAAAGCTCGAGCACTACGACCCTTGTTCAAAGCTTTGTCCTGTTGTTGATGGCTACCGCGCTTTTAAGTTATCTAGCCAGCGGTTCGTTAATGACCCCGGCGATGAGCGCAGTTGGCTTATCGATCTGGAAGTTCACGCTTTCAATTGCAGTTGAGATTGCTATCGGGATCGCCTTGGTTGTTTTACTGCCGCAGATAAGATTTCGTACTAAACGATGACTAACCCGCGCATCGTCATACTTGCTTCAGGAAGCGGAAGTATCGCCCAAGCAATAATCGATGCGCAGCACAGCGGTGAATTAAAGGCCGAGATCTCCTGTGTTATCTCCGATCAAGCAAGCGCCAAGGTATTAGATCGTGCAAGTTCAGCAGGCATACCGAGCAAAGTAATTGCGATGTCAGGAAATCGTTTGGATTGGGATCTACAAATTATTTCAGCACTAACAGATTTAAAGCCTGACCTCGTTGTCAGCGCAGGCTTTATGCGAATTCTTTCCGCTGAATGTGTAAGTAAATTTAAGATAGTAAATAGCCACCCGGCGTTATTGCCTCTCTTTCCCGGTGCCCACGCGGTTCGAGATGCCTTGGCTGCAGGCGCCAGAAAAACTGGAACCACAATCCACTGGGTTGATGCTGGTGTAGATACCGGCGCCATAATCGCTCAGGAAGAAGTTGAAATTGCGCCTAGCGATACTGAAGAGTCGCTACATGAACGCATTAAGATTGTCGAAAGACGTCTCTATGTCGCGACGTTGCAAAAACTACTTACCGATGTTTTGAGGTTTTCATGAGTGATCGCAAGGCCATCCGTCGGGCGCTGGTAAGCGTTTACGATAAAGACCGCCTTTTAGAACTCGGCAAAGTATTAACAGATGCCAAGATCGAAATTCTTTCAACTGGATCTACTGCAAAGACGCTGGCTGAGGCGGGCTATGCGGTAACGGAAGTAAGTTCTTACACCGGCTTTCCCGAGATCATGGGTGGTCGCGTTAAGACCCTGCATCCCAAGATCCACTCAGGAATTTTGGCCGATCAAGATAACCCCGAACATTTAGCGGCAATTGCAGGTTTGGATATCGAACCCTTTGATTTAGTTGTAATTAACCTTTATCCGTTCTTGCAGACAATCACTTCGGGAGCTGAATACGCTGAATGTATCGAACAAATTGATATCGGCGGCCCATCAATGTTGCGCGGTGCAGCTAAGAACCACGGCTCAGTTGCGGTTATCTCAAAAGTTTCACAGTACGACGATCTGTTTACAGCGATTAAATCTGGCGGAACCACGCTCGATGAGCGTCGCCGCTTCGCTCTAGAAGTCTTTCGCACCACCGCTGAATATGATTTAACAATTGCATCTTGGCTTGGCACACAGATCAGCACCGATATTCCAGATTGGTTTGGCTTGATCTGGAATCGTGAGAGCTCGCTTCGTTACGGCGAGAATCCACATCAAAAGGCGGCGATCTATCGTGGTGGCCCTCCCGGAATCGTTAACGCGGTGCAGAGCCACGGCAAAGAGATGTCCTTTAATAACTACACCGATGCTGATGCAGCTTGGCGCGCAGCGCTTGATCACCAACAGCCGTGCGTTGCCATCATCAAACATGCCAACCCATGTGGAATCGCAACCGGGAAAGATATTGCCAGTGCATATTTAGCAGCTCATGCCTGCGACCCAGTTTCGGCGTTCGGGGGAGTCGTTGCGGCAAATCGCAAAGTCACTGTCGCTATGGCCGAAGCGCTCTCGCAGATTTTTACTGAAGTAGTTATCGCTCCAGAGTACGAACCAGCTGCGTTAGAAATTCTGATGCGCAAACCCTCAATCAGAATTCTCACCTGCGCTAATACCTTTCTATCGCCCTTTGAAATTCGCCCCGTATCGGGTGGAGTACTTCTGCAAGATACCGACAAGATAAACGCCGCGGGTGATTCTCCGGCTAACTGGAAGCAAGTAACTGGTGCGCCAGTTTCTGCAGAAGTATTGGCTGATCTCGATTTTGCTTGGCGCTCTGTGCGCGCAGTTAAAAGCAATGCGATTCTGTTGGCACGCGATGGGGCAGCAATCGGAATTGGAATGGGCCAAGTAAATCGCGTGGATTCTGCAAAGTTGGCAGTCGCTCGTGCCGGCGATCGCGTTGCCGGAACAGTTGCCGCAAGCGATGCCTTCTTCCCATTTGCAGACGGGCTACAGATTTTGATCGATGCCGGCGTGAGTGCAGTAGTTCAGCCTGGTGGCAGCGTTCGTGATGAAGAAGTAATTGCTGCCGCCAACGCGGCTGGTATTGCGATGTTTTTTACAGGTACCCGCCACTTCTCGCACGCCTAATTTCACTCGCCACAACTACCTCCAATAGGATCTGGAGTTATGACAGCAACGATCCTCGATGGCAAAGCGCTTGCTGCCACCATTAAAGGTCAACTTGCCTCACGAGTAACTTCGCTAAAAGCTAATGGGATTGCGCCAGGTCTTGGAACGGTTCTAGTTGGCGATGATCCAGGTTCTGTTTCTTATGTCGCCGGAAAACATCGCGACTGCCAAGAAGTTGGTATCAACTCAATTCGCGTTGATCTAAAGGCAGACGCTTCACAGGCTGATGTACTTGCTTCAATAAAGGATTTAAACAACGCTAAAGAATGCACTGGTTACATCGTCCAGCTGCCTCTCCCAAAGGGAATTAACACGCAAGTAATTCTCGAATCAATTGATCCAGCGAAAGATGCAGATGGCCTACATCCGATTAACTTAGGTCGCTTAGTTTCTGGTTTCGATGCGCCACTTCCATGCACGCCACGTGGCATCGTCGAATTAATCAACCATTACAAAATTCCGCTAGCTGGTGCTGAAGTTGTGGTTATTGGTCGCGGCCTAACAGTGGGACGCCCACTTGGTTTGCTTCTTACCCGCAAACAAGAAAATGCGACAGTAACTTTGACTCACACCGGCACCAAAGATCTGCTTTCACACACCAAGCGCGCTGACATTGTTATCGCCGCAATCGGTAGTGCCCATTTCTTAAAGGCGAACGCTGTTAAAGAAGGCGCAGTTGTTATTGATGTTGGAATCTCTCGAACATCAACAGGGCTACTTGGCGATGTTGATCCTGGTGTTATGGAAGTTGCATCATTTGTTGCGCCAATGCCTGGTGGAGTCGGACCAATGACCCGCGCCATGTTGCTGCAGAATGTGGTCGAAGCATGCGAGAGATAAATTCAATTGGTGTGCGCCTGGCATACCTGGTTATTGGAATTGGCTTTATTGCGGGGGTGGCTTCATTTGTCCGCCTCGGTTCGATAGCGATCGCCATAGGTATGGGTGTGATTGCGATCGCACATTGGAAAACTGGAAAAGTTGAACGGTATTTAGCCCTCGGAATAGCGCTGGCCCTCTTGGCCGTGGCTATTTCACTTCCTCGCGGGTTGTAGAGTTTCTCTCGATATCAAGAGAACGTAAGAGAAAGAGTCGGTTATGTCTGCCAAAGCAATTTCTGGAAAAGTCACCGTTGTTGGAGCTGGTTTCTACGGTTCAACAACGGCCCTTCGCTTAGCTGAATACAACATCTTCGAAACTGTTGTACTCACAGATATCCTCGAAGGAAAGCCTGAAGGCTTGGCTCTCGATATGAATCAATCACGCTCTATCGAAGGATTTGAAACAAAAATTATTGGCGCTACAACAACTGCTGATGGCGCAGGATATGAAGCGACCGCAAACTCTGATGTCGTTGTAATTACTGCAGGCCTGCCACGCAAGCCAGGTATGAGCCGCATGGATCTGATCGGTGTAAACGCCGGAATCGTCCGTGGCGTTGCTGAAAATATTGCAAAGCACTCACCAAACGCAGTAATCATCGTGGTTTCAAATCCACTCGATGAAATGACTGCACTTACTCAGATCGCAACTAATTTTCCAAAGAATCGCGTAATGGGCCAGGCTGGAATGCTCGATACCGCGCGCTTTACAAACTTTGTTGCTGAAAAGCTCGGCGTTGCCGTTGGTTCAGTTAAGACTCTGACTTTGGGTTCACATGGCGACACCATGGTTCCAGTTCCAAGTCGCTGCACAGTAGATGGCAAGCAACTCTCCGAACTTCTTTCACAGGCAGAAATTGATGAACTTGTAGATCGCACTCGTAACGGTGGTGCAGAAGTTGTTGCGCTCCTTAAGACTGGTTCTGCTTACTACGCACCATCTGCAGCAGCTGCTCGTATGGCTAAAGCGGTAATCGAAGATTCAGGTGCAGTGATGCCAGTTTGCGCTTGGGTTGATGGTGAATATGGAATTTCAGGCGTCTACCTCGGAGTAGAAGCAGAGATCGGTCGCTCTGGCGTAAAGAAAGTTGTCGAAACAAAACTCACCGATTCAGAACTTGCTGGGCTAAAGGAAGCTGCGGAAGCAGTCCGTGCCAAGCAAGCAGATGTTCAGACACTCTAGTAAGGAAAAGATATGAGCAAAATCAAAGTAACTGGAACCGTTGTCGAACTAGATGGCGATGAGATGACCCGCATCATGTGGCAGTTCATCAAAGATTCCTTGATCCTTCCTTACCTTGATGTAAATCTTGAGTATTACGACCTAGGAATGGAACATCGCGATGCAACAGATGATCAAGTAACTATTGACTCTGCCCGCGCTATTCAAAAGCATGGGGTTGGTATCAAGTGCGCAACTATTACTCCCGACGAAGCGCGCGTTGAGGAATTTGGCCTTAAGAAGATGTGGAAGTCTCCTAACGGAACAATCCGCAATATCTTGGGCGGCGTTATTTTCCGCGAGCCAATCATCATCTCTAACGTGCCACGTTTGGTTCCACACTGGACAAAGCCAATCGTTATCGGCCGTCACGCATTCGGTGATCAATACCGCGCAACTGATTTCAAGGTTCCAGGTCCAGGAAAGCTAACAATCTCATTCGTCCCTGAAGATGGCTCTGCGCCAATTAACACAGAAGTCTTTAATTTCGAATCTTCAGGTGTAGCGATGGCTATGTATAACGTCGATGATTCAATCCGCGACTTTGCTCGCGCTTCACTTAACTACGGACTTCTTCGTAAATTCCCAGTTTATCTCTCAACTAAGAACACAATTCTTAAGGCTTATGACGGTCGCTTCAAAGATATCTTTGAAGAGATCTACCAAGCAGAGTTCAAGAGCCAATTTGATTCTGCCGCTATTTGGTACGAGCACCGTTTAATTGATGACATGGTTGCTATGTCACTTCGCATGGAAGGTGGATATGTCTGGGCCTGTAAGAACTACGACGGCGATGTGCAGTCAGATACCGTCGCTCAGGGTTATGGCTCACTTGGTTTGATGACATCAGTGCTTATGACTCCAGATGGAAAGATCTGCGAATCAGAGGCAGCGCACGGCACTGTTACTCGCCACTACCGCGATCACCAAGCAGGTAAGGCGACTTCAACAAACCCAATCGCATCGATCTTTGCTTGGACTCAGGGACTTGCCCACCGCGCCAAGCTAGATAACAACGCTGAACTTGCGAAGTTCTGTTCAACGCTAGAACGGGTCTGTATCGAAACAGTTGAATCAGGGAAGATGACAAAAGATCTTGCTCTGCTAATCTCAAAGACTGCGCCCTATCAAACAACTCAAGAGTTCCTCAATTCAATTGATGAAAACTTGAAAGTTGCAATGGCATAAATATGTCTGTTAGCCAACCAGGTGCTTTAGCGCTAGTTGGTTCTGGAGAATATTTACCCGAAGCGCAGTCGCTAGAAGCAGAGCTCTTGCGCTTGGGTATTTCCCGTGGCAAATCAAATACTTATATTCAGATTCCTACCGCTGCGGGAAAAGAAGGCGAAGAGCGTCTAGATTTTTGGAGACAACGCGGCGCCGATCAGGCATCACGAATCGGATGCGAAGTTAAATACTTACCTGTTCTTACTCGTGAAGATGCCGCAAATGAGCAGTGGATTGAAGCGATTAAGAGCGCGGGCTTAATCTATTTTTCTGGGGGAGACCCAGTGCATTTATCTGAAGTCTTTGTAGGTACGCCTATGTGGGATGCGATCGTGCAGGCTTGGGAAAGTGGCGCCTCACTTGCCGGTTGCTCGGCAGGAGCGATGGCCTTTGGCGGAAAGATAGTTGGAATTCGCCGCTCACATATCAGTCAGGGCTTAAATCTCTTTCCGCATATTGAAGTAATTCCCCATTACGACAAATTCTTAGGCTGGCTGCCCGATCGCGTTACTGCGGCGATTATGCGAAAAGATGCTGATACCGCGCTTTTAGGCATTGATGAAGATACCGCCTTGGTGTTGACGGATAAATGGCGTAAATATGGGGCCGGTGATGTTCATATTTTACGTGGAGATTTTGAGATTGAGCAGGAGGAATTTCAAGTAAGAGAATAAACAACCCCCGCTACATTTTTTTGAAAATGCGTAACGGGGGTTGCTAATTAATTCTTTATTACTTAATACGCTCTCCGGTTGTTGCGTTGAAGAGGTGAACTGATGCAGCTAAAGCGGTGACAGTAATTGTCTCACCTGGCTTTGGTGGGTTCTTTGGATCCCAGCGAACAATTACTTGTGCGCCCTCATCAGTTACATTTGCGAATTTCACAGATGAATCTGCAGGCTTTCCGTAAACAAATGCATCTGCACCTAGCTCTTCGACTACTTCAACGAGAACCTTGAAGCCGTTTGCTGCTGGAGCAAAACCTTCGGGGCGGATGCCAACTGTTACTGATGCGCCGGCAGATCCTGGAACATCTACAGATAGACCTCCAAGCATCGCCTTCCCACCGCTGACTGGAGCAGAGAGTAGGTTCATCGCAGGTGAGCCGATGAAGCCAGCAACGAAGGCATTATCTGGTGAATCGTAAAGGTTGCGTGGTGTATCAACTTGCTGCAATAGACCATCTTTGAGAACTGCAACGCGATCTCCCATAGTCATAGCTTCAACCTGGTCGTGAGTTACATAGACAGTTGTGATTCCGAGGCGGCGCTGTAGCGCTGCGATCTGGGTACGAGTTGCAACGCGCAACTTCGCATCAAGGTTGGAAAGTGGCTCATCCATAAGGAAGACCTGTGGCTCGCGAACAATCGCACGACCCATAGCAACGCGCTGACGCTGTCCACCAGATAGAGCCTTTGGCTTACGCTCTAGGTATGGCTCAAGGTCGAGCAACTTTGCTGCTTCATTAACGCGCTTATCGCGCTCTTGCTTGGAAACGCCAGCGATCTTAAGTGCGAATCCCATGTTCTCTGCAACGGTCATATGTGGGTAGAGCGCATATGACTGGAAAACCATTGCGATATCGCGATCTTTTGGCGCAACATTTGTTACATCGCGATCACCAATGAGAATTCGACCTTCGTCGATTTCTTCAAGTCCGGCCAACATACGTAGTGATGTTGACTTACCGCAACCTGATGGTCCAACAAGAACCAAAAATTCGCCGTCATTAACGGTTAGGTTTAACTTGTCGACTGCAGGTTTGGTTGTGCCTGGGTAGATACGTGTTGCGTTTTCGAATACAACAGATGCCATTTAAGGTATCTCCTTCTCCGGGCAGGTACGTGCCCGACGGTCCGTAGGATGAAGGTGCTAGCCGGTTGGCTAGGCTGGGTAAGAATAGGCCACGCTCGGGCTTATAGGGAAGGGGCTAAAGAAATGGCCTCAAGGGAGTTGTTTCCCGTAGAATTACCGCCATCATGGACCCTTACCCGATTGGTTCTTTAATCGGCGATCTCGCCTCAGTAGCTGGCCTGATCTTGCTCGGCTCATTCTTTGTGGCAGCCGAAATCGCCTTGATCTCACTTCGTGAAAGCCAAGTCCGCCAACTCTCAAGTCGAGGTAAACGTGGCGGAAAGGTTTCGGTACTTACATCTAACCCAAATCGCTTCTTGGCCGCTGCTCAAGTTGGCGTAACTGTCTGTGGATTCTTATCGGCAGCACTTGGCGCCGAAAGACTCGGCGTCTATGTCATTCCGCAGTTAGTCGATCTTGGTCTTTCAGATGATGCTGCAAATGTAACTTCGCTTATCGGAGTTACCTTAGTAATCGCTTACTTCTCACTTGTATTCGGTGAGCTCGTACCAAAGCGTCTTGCGCTATTTCGCACCGAAGAGATTGCGCTTTGGAGCGCAGGCCCTATTGATTTCACTGCAAAATTCTTTAGACCAGTTATTTGGCTTCTTTCTAGATCAACCGATGTTGTCGTACGTATCTTCGGAATCGATCCAAAAGAACAGCGCAGTCAGATGTCTGAAGAAGAACTACTTGATTTGGTTACTGGTCACGCAGCCTTGACTGCAGAAGAACGAGATATCGTAGAAGAAGTCTTTAACGCATCAGAGCGCCAAGTTCATGAAGTTATGGTTCCGCGTACTGAAGTTGATTTCATGGATGCCTCATTAACAGTAGGCAAAGCGATCGCGCTCGCCGTTGATCGTGCTCACTCACGTTATCCAGTTGTTCGGGGATCAACCGATGAGGTCATTGGCTTTATCCATGTGCGTGATTTACTTGATACAACGCTGGTAAGCGCTGGTGGAAAAATTCAAGAGCTAGTTAGAAATATTATGTTTCTTCCTGGTACCAAGGGAGTACTTCCTGCCCTTACTGAGATGCGCAATCAACGCCAGCATTTAGCTATCGTGCTGGATGAATACGGTGGTACCGATGGCATCGTAACTCTCGAAGATTTAGTCGAATGTTTGATTGGCGACATTAAAGACGAATATGACACCGATGAGGCCGACGTTTCTGTCGAATCTCGCACTGGTGATTTTGAGGTTGACGGACTGATCTCGATCGATGATTTACGTGAGGAAACCGGCATAGAAATCCCTGAGGGACCGTATGAAACTGCCAGCGGTTTTGTGATGCATTTCTTAGGCCGAATTCCCGTCGCGCACGATGTTGTTGGCGTTAACGGGATTCGAATCACCGTTTTGACGATGGAAGGCAAGCGCGCAGGACAGTTATTGATATCGCGTAACTAGCGATTCATGCGAGAATTACAACTATGACGCAGAAGCGAGTTCTATCGGGCATCCAGCCCACCAGCGACTCCTTCCACCTGGGCAACTATCTCGGTGCACTAAAGCAATGGGTTGATCTCCAGAGCGGAAACGATGCCTTCTACTGCATAGTCGATCTTCATGCTCTCACGGGTGAGATAGATCCAGGCTTGCTCCGAAAGAGAATTCTTACATCGGCTGCACAGTTAATTGCGCTTGGAATATCGCCTGAAAAATCTACGCTCTTTGTACAGTCACATGTCTCTGAACATAACCAACTTGGTTGGATTATGGAATGTATCGCCGGTTTTGGTGAAGCCAACCGCATGACCCAATTTAAAGATAAGTCAGCTAAAGGTGGCGCAGATACCGCGCGCGTTGGACTCTTTACCTACCCAATGTTGCAGGCGGCAGATATTCTGCTTTACCAGGCGCACCAAGTTCCAGTCGGTGAAGACCAACGTCAGCACATCGAGTTAACCCGAGATTTAGCAACGCGCTTTAATTCTAGATTTGGTGAGACCTTTAGAATTCCAGAAGGTTATATTTTAAAATCAGGCGCCAAGATTTATGACCTACAAGAACCAACAAATAAGATGAGTAAATCATCGGGCTCGGCGGCGGGTGTACTAGAAATAATGGATACGCCAGAGGCAAATACCAAGAAGATTAAGAGCGCAACAACCGATGCTGGCCGCGAAGTAACCTTTGACGAGAAAGAAAAACCTGGAATCAGCAATCTGTTAACTATTCATTCGGCGCTTTCTGGAAAGAGCGTTGCAGATTTAGAGAATGAATTTGCTGGCAAAGGTTATGGAGACTTTAAAGGCGCGGTTGCTGAAGTCGTTGTTGAGTACCTACGCCCGATTCGGACCCAAGCCCTGGAACTTCTGCAGGATGAAACTCATCTAATTAAGGTGCTTCACGATGGAGCAGATAAAGCGCGCGTCGTCGCCAGCGCAACTCTGGCGCAGACCTATAAAAATCTTGGCTTGGTCCTCTAATGAAGTTACGTGCAGCGCTAGCGATAACCGCATTGGGGCTCTCACTTTTTAGCTCTCCACAAGCAAGTGCAGCGGGCAATATCTGCATCGCCTACGACACAGGCGGGCCCGGTGATCGCTCGTATAACGATGCGACGCTTGCTGGCGTGAAAAAAGCGCAGAGCCAGTACTCGTTTACATTTGAGAGCGTTGTTACTGATGGCACCAACGCTGATCGCACCAAGCGAATCCGTACACTTACTTCAAAGAGTTGCACGACAATCATTGCGGTAGGTGGTCAATATGCAAAAATCATTGAACCGCTGGCGATCGAATTTCCAAATACCCAGTTCGCGATTATCGGCGATGCCTCTATTCCTGCGCTAAATGTGACTTCAATCATCTACTCCGAAAACGAAGCGGCATTCTTAGCGGGCTACAGCGCAGCGCTAGCGAGCAAGAGTGGCAAAGTAGCGATGGTAACTACACCTTCAAATGCAGATGGATATGAAGATGGCTTTCTTCTCGGTGTAACAGCGGCGAAAAAGAACGTCAGATCCTTTGTTAAGTACACCGCAACCGAGTCTGTGGTCTCGGCAAAGGCGCTTATAAGCCTTGGAATAGATGTTATCTACGATGCCACAACCGGATCAGCAGATAGGCTCTTTGAGGCGATCGTTAAGTCCAACACTGCAAAGAATCGTAAGAAGAACGCACCGGAAGTTAATCTAATTATTGTCGAACCTGATCTTTACCTAAGCGTTACGCCCGCATCATCGAAGTACTTAATTGCCTCTGTTGTGAAACGTGTAGATATTGCAGTTTCAGCGATTATCGGCAAAGCAGTTAACAACAGTCAGCTCTCTGATGTAATTGATGCTAAGGCTGGAATTTATGGACATCGCTACGGTATCGGCGATAAGGGAATTGAGATAGTAATCAAATCTAAAGCGTTAGCTGCCCAAACTGCGGCGATCAATGCGGCAGCGAGTGCAGCATATGCAAATTAATTGGGAGCTTCTTAAAGAGCAGGCAACTTTGGCGATGAAGCAGGCCTATGCACCGTATTCAAAGTTTCCGGTAGGCGTTGCCGCACTTGTAGATGACGGTCGCATAGTGACTGGTTGTAACGTGGAAAATGCCAGTTACGGGCTTACTTTATGCGCAGAATGTGGACTGGTTTCTTCACTAATTAACTCTGGTGGAGGTCGCTTAATTGCATTTACCTGCGTTGATATCTCAGGCAACTTGTTAATGCCTTGTGGTCGCTGTCGCCAACTTCTTCAAGAGCACGGTGGCTCAAAACTTCAATTGGCAACAGATGATGGCATCAAAACTTTAGCTGACCTATTGCCCTGGGCATTTGGCCCAGAAGAGATGGAAAAGCGTCTTGACTAGCAACTCGGTTGAACCGTTTGCCGCTGTAGAAATTATTGCCGCTAAACGCGATCGCAACGAACTAACTGATAAGCAAATTGACTGGACTGTTGATGCATACACCCGCGGAGTAATTGCTGACGAACAGATGTCAGCTCTCTTGATGGCGATTTTGCTAAATGGCATGAACTCCCGCGAAATTTCTCGTTGGACAACGGCGATGATTAACTCTGGCGAACGCATGAATTGGTCGATGTTAGATCGTCCAACTGCTGATAAGCATTCAACTGGTGGCGTCGGAGACAAGATAACCCTTCCCTTAGCGCCGCTAGTTGCTGCCTGTGGTGGCGCTGTTCCGCAACTGTCAGGGCGCGGCCTTGGCCACACAGGTGGAACGCTAGATAAGCTCGAATCAATTCCTGGTTGGCGCGCTTCGCTTTCCAATGAAGAGATGTTAAAAGTCTTGCAAGATACCGGCGCAGTTATTTGTGCAGCAGGTGCTGGCCTTGCCCCAGCTGATAAGAAACTTTATGCACTGCGTGATGTAACCGCGACCGTTGAGGCTATCCCACTTATTGCTTCATCAATTATGTCTAAGAAGATTGCTGAAGGAACTTCAGCGCTGGTTCTAGATGTGAAAACTGGCAGCGGTGCATTTATGAGTGATCCAAAGCAAGCTGCCGAGCTTGCGCGCACTATGGTTCAACTTGGTATCGATGCAGGTGTAAAGACACGAGCTCTCGTTACAGCGATGGATGTTCCACTTGGGCTGACTGCCGGAAATGCCCTTGAAGTACGCGAATCTATTGAGGTTTTAGCCGGTGGGGGACCCGCAGATGTTGTTGAGTTAACGATTCTCTTGGCACGCGAAATGATCGATGCCGCCGGAATTGTTGGAAAAGATCCTGCCGTTGCTCTGCAAGATGGCTCTGCGATGGATCATTGGCGCCGCATGATTGCCGCCCAAGGTGGAGATCCAGATGCGAAGTTGCCGGTTGCGCGCGAACAACATGTAATCACCGCTCAAAATTCTGGAACTATGACAGCGATGGATGCGATGAAAGTTGGCGTAAGCGCATGGCGCTTAGGCGCAGGCCGTTCTAAGCAAGGCGAGAAAGTACAAGCGGGCGCCGGTATCGAGATGCATGCCAAGCCCGGCGATTATGTGAAAGCCGGTTCGCCGCTACTTACTTTACATACCGATGAACCAGCCAGATTTGAACGCGCCTTGGAAATTCTAGATGGCGCAATTTCAATTGAAGAGGGTGGAACGGTCAATCGTCTGCCTCTAGTAATCGAGCGGATAGGTTAATGAGCACTTTAAATTCAATTCCAACGCCAGCACAGGTTAAGCGCTTACCCAAAGCTTTGCTGCATGATCACTTGGATGGGGGACTTCGCCCACAAACAATTATCGATATTGCAAAAGAGATTGGTCATGAACTTCCAACTTATGATGCAACAGAGTTAGCAGAGTGGTTCCGTGCATCCTGTGATTCAGGTTCGCTAGTTCGTTATCTGGAAACCTTTTCACACACAGTTGCAGTTATGCAGCGCTCAGCTGACATCGTTCGGGTTGCGCGCGAATGTGTAATTGATTTAGCCGAAGATGGCGTTGTATATGCCGAAGTTCGCATGGCTCCTGAGTTGTTAACTGAAAAAGGTTTAACGCTCTCACAAGTTATTGAAGCGATCCTGCAAGGATTTCAAGATGGTGAACAAGAAGTTGCTAAATCTGGTGGCAAGGTTCGCGCGGTTCTACTTCTGTGCGGAATGCGCCAGAATAAACTTTCGCAAGAAGTAGCTGAATTAGCGGTTAAATACCGCGATCGTGGCGTGGTTGGCTTTGATATCGCAGGCCCTGAAGATGGCTTCCCACCGAGTGATCAGCTAGATACCTTTGAATATCTTCGCCGTGAAAATGCACATTTCACAATTCATGCTGGCGAGGCCTACGGACTTCCTTCGATCTGGGAAGCGATTCAACTCTGTGGCGCCGAACGTCTTGGCCACGGCGTACGAATCATCGACGATATCGATTTAAACCACACACCTGCGCGTCTTGGAAAACTCGCCGCTTATGTTCGTGATCGTCGTATTCCTTTGGAAATGTGCCCATCATCGAATATCCAAACAGGAGCCGCTGCAAACTTCGCAGATCATCCAATCGGAGATTTAGCGAAACTTCGCTTTCGCGTGACAGTAAATACGGATAACCGTTTAATGTCGGCAACTTCAATGACCCGCGAGATGAACGAATTAGTTAAAGCGTTTAACTGGAGTTTCTTAGATCTGCAGCGCGTGACTATAAATGCGCTAAAGAGCGCATTTATTCCCTTTGAAGAGCGTCTGGCGATTATCGATGAGATCGTAAAGCCAGGTTTTGCAAAGATCTCTGCTGAATAAGAGTTAAACCCCGATTGGGTGCCAGACCGTCTTCGCTTCCATAAATGCATAGATGCGAGTTGGAGTCTGTGCATCATCAAAGTGATGGATCCGCTTTAGATTTTCAGCACCTGCTTCTTTAAGTGCGGTGCGCTTCTTCTTATCGATTCCAGATATATCCATACCGTCAATATCCATATGTGATGCAGCCCAAGGAGCGAGCTCGTCATGTGAACCAGTCAGAATATTTATAACGCCATGCGGCAGATCACTTGTTGCTAACACTTCAGCAAAGGTCATCGCAGGAACCGCTGATGCTCCAGGAACTAGTGCGATAACTGAATTTCCAGATGTAATTACTGGCGCAATGGAATCGATAAAGGATAAGAATTCATCTCTAGGTGCAACTGCTATAACGCCTTGCGCTTCAGGGATGGTGAAGTTGTAATAAGGGCCAGCAACTGGGTTAGTTGAGCCAAATGCTGCAGCCAACTTATCGCTCCAGCCGGCATACCAAACCCAACGATCGATCGCAGCCATAAGTTGCTCGTGCGCTTTCTTATCTGTTACTCCTGATGTTGCGGAAATTTCATTTGCGATTTGATCCGCGCGACCTTCCAGCATTTCTGCGATGCGATAGAGGATCTGCCCACGGTTGTATGCAGTTGCCTTTGCCCAACCAGGTTGCGCTGCGCGCGCTGCAACAACTGCATCACGCAGATCTTTACGTGATGCCAGTGCAGGATTAGCGATGAAGTTCCCCTTTGCATCGATTACTTCGTAGATGCGGCCAGACTCGCTGCGGGGGAAAGCACCATTGATATAGAGCTTGTAAGTCTTCTTCACTTCAAGACGTGACATTTACTTACCTTCCTTCAGATAAGAAGCCAGGCCATGTTTTCCGCCTTCGCGTCCCCAGCCAGATTCTTTATATCCACCAAATGGTGATGTTGGATCAAATTTATTGAAGGTATTGGCCCAGATAACTCCAGCGCGAAGTTGTTGAGTGGCCCATAAAATTCGCGAACCCTTCTCGCTCCATACGCCAGCTGATAGCCCAAATGGAGTGTTATTTGCTTTCTCAATCGCTTCCTGCGGTGTTCGGAAGGTAAGAATTGAAAGTACCGGTCCAAAGATCTCTTCGCGCGCAATTCGGTGAGCTTGAGTAACGCCCGTGAAGATTGTTGGGGCAAACCAGAAACCTTTATCGGATAAGTTGCAAGCCGGGCTCCAACGTTCGGCGCCTTCAGAATCTCCTGCTGCAGATAGTTCATTAATCTTATTTAACTGCTCGCGTGAGTTAATTGCGCCCAGATCTGTGTTCTTATCTAATGGATCTCCGACGCGAATCTTTGACATACGTGCTTTAAGTTTCTCGGTAATTTCATTGGCGATACCTTCTTGCAGAATCAAGCGCGATCCAGCACAGCAGACATGGCCTTGATTGAAGAAGATGCCATTAACGATGCCTTCGACAGTCTCATCGATGGGAGCATCATCAAAGACGATATTTGCGCCTTTTCCGCCTAGTTCAAGCGTCGCTTTCTTATTGGTTCCGGCGATAGCGCGAGCAATTTTCTTACCGACTTCGGTTGAGCCAGTAAATGCGATCTTATGTATTCCGGCGTGGTTAACGATCGCAGATCCCGTAGATCCGTCGCCTGTAACAATATTTACCACGCCATCTGGAAGTTCTGCTTGCTGACAAACTTCAGCAAATAAAAGTGCGGTTAGAGAGGTTGTCTCGGCTGGTTTCAATACAACGGTATTTCCAGTTGCAAGTGCTGGCGCTACCTTCCACGCCAACATCAATAACGGGAAGTTCCAAGGGATGATCTGGCCGGCAACGCCATGTGGCTTTGGTGACTTACCCATGCCGGCGTAATCTAATTTATCGGCCCATCCTGCGTGATAGAAGAAGTGCGCGGCAACTAATGGAATATCAATGTCGCGGGTTTCGCGAATTGGCTTACCGTTATCTAGAGTTTCAAGTACTGCAAACTCGCGGGCACGTTCTTGCAAGATACGCGCAATGCGATAAAGGTATTTACCGCGTTCTTTGCCAGATAGTTTTGACCAGGTTTTTGTGTAAGCCTTCTGTGCTGCAATAACGGCCTTATCAACGTCACTGGCGCTGCCGAGAGCGATCTGGCTCAGGACTTCTTCAGTTGCTGGGTTAATTGTGGCAAAGTGATTGCGCCCATTAACAAATTTGCCATCGATAAAGTGGCCATACTTCGGTTTAATCGAAACGATTGCGCGAGACTCGGGTGCTGGTGCATATTCAAAAGTCATGGTTTTTCCTTAGGCGCCTTCTCTTAATCGATCGTTACGTAGTTAGGGCTAGCGTAGTAGCCATCATCCATTTTCATGCGTTGCATCAAAAGGTCGTTCAGTAGTGCGCTGGCACCGATGCGGAAGAACTCGGGTGTTAGCCATTCGGGGCCGGCAGTTTCATTTACTAGTACTAACTGCTTAATCGCATCTTTAGTGTTGCGGATTCCACCGGCGGGCTTTACCCCGATGCGACGATTAGTCATTGCATAGAAATCACGGACCGCCTCTAACATCACGAGCACAACTGGGGGAGTAGCCGCAGGCGCTACTTTGCCAGTAGAAGTCTTAATGAAGTCAGCGCCAGCAAGCATCGCTAGATAAGAGGCTTTACGAACATTGTCATAGGTAACTAACTCACCTGTTTCGAAGATAACTTTTAGATGTGCGCGATCTCCGCAGACTTCGCGGATCTTTGCGATCTCATCAAAGACCAGCCCATATCTGCCTGATAAGAAAGCGCCGCGATCGATCACCATATCGATCTCGGCAGCACCAGCATCGATCGCATCTTGAGTGTCTTGGATTTTAACTTCCATTGATGCACGGCCTGATGGGAATGCGGTGGAAACTGCAGCAACTGGAACGTGTTTGCCGCCGATCGCATCTAAATGAGTACGCGCAATCGAAACCATATCGTTGTAAACGCAGACTGCGCCAACACTTGGAATCGTTAAATCAGTTGGATCAGGGCGCACCGCCTTTGTGCAAAGCGCGCGCACCTTTCCAGGAGTATCAGCACCTTCTAGCGTTGTTAGATCAACCATCGAAATTGCGGTATCAATTGCCCAACGCTTACTTGTTGTCTTAATGCTTCGAGTTGCCAACATCGCCGCGCGCGCTTCAGCGCCGACTTGGTCTACGCCAGGAAGTTGTGAGAGAAAGTTCTTAAGTGAACTTTCGCTGCCATCGACTATTCCGTAGAAGTTCATGCCAGAAAATCCTTAAGTGGTTGACGTAATTGGCTTAAGAGCTCGTTTGCCGACTTTTCATCTTTTGTGATTACCTCGATGTAGCACTTCATCTTCGCTTCCGTTCCACTCGGACGGATAATGATGCGAATTCCTCCATCAAGCCAGATTCGCAAGCCATCTGTTGGTGGAAGTCCATCTTTCGGCGCTGCCAAATCATCAATTGACGATACCGCACGGCCTGCAATTTCTGCAGGAGGGTTCTTACGCAAACCTGCGAGAAGTTCGGTAATTCGCGACATATCGCTAACTCGAATTGAGATTTGTTCAGTCCCATGGAAGCCGTGACGTGCCCAAACCTCATTTAAGAGATCTACGAGCGTTTTTCTGTCAGCGTTTAGATCAGTTGCAATTTGCGCTAAGAAAAGCGCGGCAGAAATGCCGTCCTTATCGTTAACAGTCTCAGAATCGACTGCGTAACCGATCGCCTCTTCATAACCAAAGGCGAGATCTTCGATCTTTGCGAGCCACTTAAAGCCCGTTAAGACCTCTTTAAAGTCGATTACATAGTGAGCAGCGATCTTGCGCAAGGCAGATGAAGAGACAATTGAATTACCAAAGGCGCCGGTCTTTGTCTGATCTTGCGCCATGCTGCGCGCAATCCATTCTCCGAAGATGATGCCGAGTTCATCACCGCGCAACATCCGCCAGCCACCGTTTGGATCATTTACTGCGGCAGCGCAGCGATCGGCATCTGGATCATTGGCAATTACTAAATCAGCGCCAACTTCACGCGCCTTCGCTAACGCTAAATCAATCGCACCTGGCTCTTCTGGGTTTGGAAATGCCACAGTTGGAAAATCTGGATCTGGTTCTGCTTGTTCACTTACTAAAACTAAGTTAGGAAATCCGGCTTTAGCAAATACCTTCTCTACAGTCTCAGTGCCAACGCCATGCATTGCGGTGTAAACGATCTTTAGCGAACCCGGACGTGGCGCCAATGCCGCAGTACGAGCTATGTACTTTTCAACTACGACATCATCCAAGACAGTCCAAGTGTTTCCCCTTGGAACCTCTCGAAGTGATTTAACCGAATCGATTTCTTTTGCGATAAAACCATCCGTTGGATTGATAATTTGTGATGCGGCGTACTCAATACCGTCGGCAGTTGGCCCGATATAAACCTTGTAGCCATTATCTTGCGGAGGATTATGGCTGGCTGTCACCATGACTCCAAGATCACAATTAAGTTCTTGGGTAGCAAAAGCTAGTACTGGAGTTGGAAGTGGTCGCGGCAGGACAAATACCTCAAAACCTGCACCTGAAAATATCTGCGCAGATTCTTCGGTGAAATCCTCAGACCCATAACGCGCATCGCGTCCAATGACCACGCGCTTCATTCCGCGTTCTTTCATATAAGCGACTAAACCTGCAGCGGTACGACCAACAACTGCGCGATTCATGCATGAAGGACCAGGGCCAATTGGGCCACGCAAACCGGCGGTACCAAATTGGAGAAAGCCCGCAAAGTATTTCTTTAAAGTGGTTTCATCTCCAGCTGCGACAAGTTTCGTTAACTCCGCTGCGGTCTTTGGATCTGGATCATCGAGTATCCAGGCTTGCACTTCTGCCAAAAGCTGCGCGTTCATAGCCCCAGCGTAACTGGATTAAATGAACTTGTGAATTGCGAGTTATGAACGCAAATTAGGCGCTAATAATGTCGCACAAAACTGTGCCACTTGAAACAATTTCACCAATAGCTGCTTTTAGATTAGTGATTTTGCCTGCTTTGTGGGCAAGCAATGGTTGCTCCATCTTCATTGCTTCCAAAACTATAACCAAATCACCGACTTCTACCAGAGCGCCTTCTTCAACTGCAATTTTTACAACAGTGCCTTGCATCGGACTTGTTAACCCTGAACCACCTGCACCGCTAACTTTGGACTCTTTTGCACGATGGCGCTTAACAACAGGTTCTGGAGTGTGCAGTTTTACCTCAAATCGTTTGCCATTTACCTCAGCAACTAAATGCTCTGCCGCTACCTTAGTTGTTACAGGAATAGGTGTGACGGAAAATGCCGGGATATCGTTCTTAAATTCATTTTCTATATAACTTGTATAGACCTTGAAATCTTCGGTGTATGCCGGATCTTCTAGAATCGCGCGATGGAATGGGATTGCTGTTGCTAAACCATCCACTTCAAATTCTGCAAGTGCGCGACGCGCTCTCTCGATTGCTTGCTTACGTGTTGCGCCAGTGACGATCAACTTCGCGAGAAGTGAATCAAAGTTGCCACCGATTGTGTCGCCTTTCTTAAATCCAGCATCTACGCGTACTCCAGGACCAGTCGGCAAGTTCCATTGCGTTATCTGACCTGGTGCTGGCAGGAATGAACGTCCTGGATCTTCGCCGTTAATGCGAAATTCAAGTGAGTGGCCACGAATTTCTGGATCCGTGAAACCAAGTTTCTCGCCCATCGCAATTCTAAATTGTTCACGTACTAAATCGATTCCAGTTACTTCTTCGCTGACTGGGTGTTCAACTTGTAGGCGCGTATTAACCTCTAGGAAGGAGATAGTTCCATCTGCGCCGACTAAGAATTCGCAGGTACCAGCGCCGACATAGCCGGCTTCTTTCATGATCGCCTTACTTGAGCGGTAGAGCTCTTCATTCTGCGCATCAGTTAAGAATGGTGCAGGAGCTTCTTCTACAAGCTTTTGGTGGCGGCGCTGTAGTGAACAGTCACGCGTGCTGACAACCACTGCGTTTCCGTGTTGATCAACCAAGACTTGAGTTTCTACGTGACGAGGCTTATCTAAGTAGCGTTCTACAAAGCATTCACCGCGTCCGAAACCAGCGATCGCCTCACGAACAGCAGATGCAAAGAGCTCAGGAATTTCTTCCATGGTGTGTGCAACTTTTAATCCGCGACCTCCACCACCGAACGCTGCTTTAATTGCAACAGGCAGGCCATGTTCTTTTGCAAAGGCGGTTACTTCTTCCGCACCTGCCACAGGATCTTTAGTTCCGGCGACTAGTGGCGCACCTGCCTTTGCAGCGATTCGTCGCGCTGAAACCTTGTCACCCAACGCACTAATCGCGGCAGGAGGTGGACCGATCCAAATCAACCCAGCGTCAATAACCGCTTGTGCAAAGTCTGCTCGCTCTGAAAGGAATCCATATCCTGGATGAACAGCGTCTGCGCCAGAAGATTTTGCTGCAGCGATAATTTTTGAAATATCCAAATAAGTTTGAGTCGCGGTAACGCCATTTAGCGAGAATGCAAAGTCTGCACTCTTAACGTGGAGCGCATCGCGATCTTCTTCAGCATAAACAGCGACGCTCTCAATGCCATGATCACGACAAGCGCGAATAACGCGCAGCGCGATTTCGCCACGGTTAGCAATTAGAACGCGTTTCATCGCATCTCCTTAACTTCTGGCCAAGAGTAGCCAAGCTGCGACATCGCAGAACGTAAGAAAGGCATTGATAGCCCGACCACATTTGTGTAATCGCCTTCAATGATTGGAATAAATGGTGAACCAAACCCATCTAGCGTAAAACCACCCGCAACTTGTAGCGGTTCGCCGGATGCTATGTAATCTTCAATCTCTTGATCGGTTAACTCAGAAAAAGTCACCTTAGTTGTTACGCGATCTGCAATTTCTCGACCCTGTGCAGTATCGATAATGCAGTGGCCGGTATGGAGCAAGCCTGATCGGCCACTGATTTTCTTAGCGCGTTCGCGGGCGATTTCAGGAGTACCAGGCTTACCGAAAGAGACGCCGTCAACATCAAAAGTTGAGTCACACCCGATAATCAGGGCGGGGTAATCAATCTGCTCGAGGACAGTGTGTGCCTTCGTTACCGCAAGTGCAATCACCATGTCAGCCGGTGACATCGCGTTAAAGAAATCGGTTTCTTCATCTACGTTGCTAACGATTATCGTCGGATTAATTCCAGCGCCCTCCAGCAAGCGGCGGCGCGAAGTTGACTGTGAAGCGAGAACTATCTTTGGCATTAGCGAGATTTTCTCCGGGCACCAAAGGTGATCTGATGGGGAAGTGGTTGGCGCAATTGCGGCAGACCAAAGACGCTGCGCTTAATTACAGGAACCAAATTCTGCATTTTGTGGTGATCAATTGCAGCCTTTAGAGCAAGCAATTCCTCATCAGTTGGATTGCCAGATGTGATCGTAAATTTCATTAGAGCGGAATATTCCCATGCTTGCGCGCCGGCAAAGTATCGCGCTTAGTCTTTAGCGTGCGGAAAGCCTTGGTTATATATGCTCGTGATTGATGTGGCTCAATTACGCTATCGATTGTTCCGCGCTCTGCTGCTGCATATGGATTAGAGAGCGTCTCGGTGTAATCAGAAACTAATTCTGCGCGAACCTTCTCTGGATCTTTTGCATCGGCGATCTCTTTTCGGTACAAGATATTTACCGCACCTTGCGCGCCCATAACTGCGATCTCCGCACTCGGCCAAGCAAAGTTGATATCGCTTCCCAAATACTTTGAGCCCATAACGATAAAGGCTCCACCGTAGGCTTTACGGGTAATCAAAGTAACTAGCGGTACTGATGCTTCAGCGTATGCATAAAGCAACTTTGCGCCACGGCGGATGATTCCGTTCCACTCTTGTTCGGTGCCAGGTAAGAATCCAGGAACATCTACCAAGGTAAGAATTGGAATGTTAAAGGCATCGCAGAAACGTAAGAAGCGAGCTGCTTTTTCACTGGAATTGATATCTAAAGTGCCGGCAAGTTGCGATGGTTGGTTGGCAATAATGCCAACTGATTCGCCTTCAATGCGCGCAAAGCCGACGACAATATTTGGCGCATATAAAGCGTGTACTTCTAAGAACTCGCCCTCATCAACCAAAGTTGTTATGAGCGTCTTCATATCGTATGGCTGGTTAGGGCTATCCGGAATCAAAGTATTTAGCGCAGCATCTGCGGCGTTCTCATCAAGATTCTGAGTTGGAGGAAGATGCGGTGAGCCATCCATATTATTTGATGGCAGATATGAAAGAAGCGCCTTCACATAATCGATAGCATCTGCTTCGCTATCAGCTAGATAATGAGCATTTCCAGAACGCGTATTGTGCGTAAATGCGCCACCGAGTTCTTCCATACCGACATCTTCGCCAGTGACGGTCTTGATTACATCGGGGCCGGTAATAAACATATGAGAGGTCTCGTTAACCATGACTGTGAAATCAGTTAAGGCAGGTGAATAAGCAGAACCGCCGGCGCAAGGTCCGAGAATTAAGGAGATCTGAGGGATAACTCCTGAAGAACGGGTATTTAAACGGAAGATTTTTCCATATCCATTAAGCGATGCCACGCCTTCTTGAATACGGGCTCCACCAGAGTCATTTATTCCAATCAATGGAATTCCGCTCTTAAGTGCGAATTCTGCAATCTTTACAATTTTTTCGGCATGGACTTCACCAAGACTTCCTCCCATAACGGTGAAATCTTGCGAGTAAAGCGCGATCGGACGACCATCAACAGTGGCAGTTCCAATTACAACGCCATCTCCATAGGGACGGTTCTTCTCCATTCCAAATTGCGTAGAACGGTGGCGAGCAAACTCATCGATCTCTGTAAAGGAATCATCATCAACGAGTAGATCAATACGTTCGCGAGCGGTTAACTTTCCTTTGGCATGCTGCTTTTCAACGGCGCGCGCTGATCCAGCATGGATCGCTTCCTCGACACGAAGTCGGAGATCTTCAATTTTTCCTGAAGTTGTATGCAGATCTGGGCTCATGGCTCTACGGTACTAGTCGTGGGTAGCCAAGCGCCAAGAGCGCCACTAAATAAGTCGATCATCGACGCAAATATTTCGCAGTACTGGCGGGTAAGCGTGGTTGATCTCACTGCTTCAACACAAAGCGATCTCGCAGAGTTAGTTAACGCTTCAGTAGCAAAATCTGGAGAGTTAATCGTTGCTGATTTTCAAAGTGCAGGCAGAGGACGTTTAGATCGAAGTTTTGAAGCGCCGCCAGAAAGCGCTCTCTTGTTTTCTTTTTTCCTTAAACCAAAGCGTGTTCGCAGCGATTGGAGTTTCATATCCTTTTTAGCCGCTATAGCGATGCACGAAGTTATTTTTAAAGATATGACAGATAAAGTCTCGCTGAAGTGGCCAAACGATATTTTGATTGACGATAAGAAAGTTGCGGGCCTGCTTGCGCAACAAATCGGCGATGGAGTAATTGTTGGGATTGGACTTAATGTTGCAATGGATACCGATGAACTTCCTGTACCAACCGCGACATCACTTGCGCTTTCTGGATCAAATAATTTAGATCGCAATTTATTGCTTAGCGCATTTTTAAATCGCTTTGAAAATATCTTCAAGGATTGGGACTCTGGAACTGAGTTCCTTGAGAAATATCGCCAGGTAAGTTCGACTCTCGGACGCCAAGTGCGAGTTGAAGTGCTTGGGCGAGATTCAATTGAAGGCAAAGCGGCTGCAATCACCGCACAGGGCGCGCTAATTCTTAGCGATGGCACTGAAGTTAACGTTGGAGATGTAGTTCATCTACGATAGTGATGTGAACGAGCGCTTTCCGACTGTCGGCATCATCGGCGCCGGCCAACTCGCTCGGATGACGGTAGCGCCGGCGGAAGCCCTTGGTGTAAATCTCTTACTATTTGCCGAAAGTCCAGAAGATAGCGCAGCACAAATTGCGCCGCATGTAGTCGGTGATTACCGCGACCTCGAAGCGCTAAAGGATTTCGCTAAGAACTGCGATTTCGTAACCTTTGAACACGAGCTAGTGCCACTAGCGGTAATAAAAGGGTTAGAAGCTGCCGGAGTCAAAGTTTTCCCAACTTCAGACTCTTTTCAATATTCGCAAAATAAGGCGTTAATGCGCCAGCGACTAACTGAATATCCAGCACCAAAATGGAAAGTAATTAACGATGGCGATGATTTACTTGATTTCCCATTTATAGCAAAGAGCATCAGCGGGGGATATGACGGCCGCGGGGTTTGGAAGATTAAGAACCATGATGAGTTGGATGAGGTATTAAACGAGATTCCACAGCTATTAATTGAAGAGTTGATTGAATTTGATTTTGAAATAGCGGTAATGGTGGCCAGATCTGCGCATGGCCAAGCAGTTACTTGGGCGCCAACCCAAACTATTCAGTTGGATGGCATCTGCACCAGCACCATTTCACCAGCTCCCAAACTCTCTTCAGAACTTGCCGAGAAAGCACAACACTTGGCCCTCTCAATTGCGAACGACCTTTCTTTAATTGGAGTTATGGCAGTTGAGATCTTTGTAAAAGGTAAAGAGATGTTTATCAATGAATTAGCAATGCGACCACATAACTCTGGCCATTGGACGATCGAAGGCGCAAAGACCAGCCAATTTGAACAACATTTGCGTGCAATTCTTGATCTTCCATTGGGAGATCCTTCAATGGTTGCCTCTTACGCAGTTATGGGAAATATCTTGGGTGGCGATAAAACAGATATGTTCCGGCCTTACCTACATTTAATGGCGCGAAACCCAGATCTAAAGTTCCATCAATATAAGAAAGAGATCCGCAAGGGGCGTAAGGTCGGCCACGTTACCGTTGTAGGCGAAAACCTTCTAGAATTAACTGAAGTTATCGCCCACGCGCGCGACTACATGAGCGGAGAAATCGATGAGTGATGTAGCAATCATCATGGGATCAGATTCTGATTGGCCGGTAATGGAAGAAGCGGCGAAGGCCCTTGATTCTTTTGGAATTACTTACACTGCCGATGTTGTCTCAGCCCATCGCATGCCAGAGGAAATGGTTGAGTTCGCCAAGACTGCTGCTTCAAAAGGTTACAAAGTAATCATCGCTGGCGCAGGTGGCGCCGCACATTTACCTGGAATGGTCGCCTCGCTTACAACGCTTCCAGTAATCGGTGTTCCAGTCTCGCTTAAGAATTTAGAAGGTATGGACTCGCTGCTATCAATCGTTCAGATGCCAGCGGGAATTCCAGTTGCAACTGTAGGAATTGATAACGCCAAGAACGCCGGACTTCTAGCCGCGCGCATAATCGGATCTTCTGACGCAAACGTGGCTAAGAAAGTTGAAGCGCAGTTGGCCGATATCCGCGAAGAAGCTAAAGCAAAGGGCGCAAATTTAAACGCGCGTCGAAATACTAAGACTGGTTTTTAGGAAGTTGTTCAATGGAAGTTCTGCGTTTTGACACTCCTGCCGAATTCCTCGATGCCACTAGAGATTTTCGTAGTTCAGAACCCGTAAGGACAGGCTTGATAACTTCGATTGCCAATTCTGTGGCAAACGGTTCTCGGACTTACGAAGGTTACTTCTGGTGGGCAACCGTTGAAGGCGGAGCGGTTCAAGGTTTAGCGATAAGAACCGTTCCCTATGGCTATGTGTTTTCCCCAATGTCTAGCGCCGCAGTTGAATCTATTTACTCGAATATTTTAGTTAAAGATTCAGCAGCTAATGAATTTGCTGGTCCTAAATCAGTTATCGATTCTCTTGAGAAAGTTTCAGGCAAATCAGTAGTTGAGGAAGAATCAGAACTTCTTTACGAAAGCCAGAAATTGATTCCGGCAGAGCCTGTTGGTGAAATTCGCACCGCGACTACAGAGGATTTTGATCTGGTCTTTAGTTGGATGACGGCTTTTATTGAAGAAACAGGATTGCGAAATTTCAATTTAGCGAGCTTGGTACGTACGGCCCTTGATGCTGGGCGGTACACACTGTTGGAAATTAACGGATCAGCGGTTTGCATGGGCGGTAATTCAGAAACTCAAAAATTTGATGGCTTTTCCATAGGGCGAATTGGGCCTATCTACACGCCGACTGAACATCGCAGGAAAGGGTATGCAAGTGCAATTACAACTGCTATCTCTGAAAAGCTATTAAATCAAGGCGTTATCCCGACCCTGTACACCCAAGCCGAAAACCCAACGAGTAACAAGATTTACCAAGATATTGGCTATACGTTGGTTGACGAAAATAGACGAATAATTCTCAGTTAAATTCTTACTTCTTTTTTACCCACAGGAATCAAGTTTGTGGGTCTTGGCAATACTTGCTGCATCTAAGTTCTCTCCGTCCAAGTCACCTCCTGCCGTAGAACAGTGATCCGTCACCTAGTTCTTCCTCTGGAATATCTCAGAGGTTGGAGGAGAGGGGAGGATAAAGATGGAGCCGGTAACTCAATTACTGCGCTTGCTTTTCGAA
>JBIIUL010000029.1:0-10995 GCA_044340015.1 Candidatus Planktophila sp. | reverse complement strand
CTCTGATGGTTTGGACTTCATTAAGGTCGGCCAAGTTGAAATGCCATCCCGTGCATATGTATCCGCATTTGGTTTCAAAGGCCCGGATCAGCAGAAGAAAGCTGGAGTTCTTTCAGGCGGAGAACGTAACCGTTTGAACTTGGCGTTAACGCTAAAGCTCGGTGGCAACCTATTGCTTCTCGATGAGCCAACGAACGATCTTGATGTAGAAACTCTTGGTTCCCTTGAAAATGCACTACTGGAATTTCCTGGTTGTGCAGTGGTTATCTCGCACGATCGTTGGTTCCTTGACCGTGTGGCAACACATATCTTGGCCTACGAAGGCGATTCCAATTGGTTCTGGTTTGAAGGAAACTTCGAATCTTACGAAGAGAACAAGATCTCTCGCCTTGGTGCAGATGCCGCGCGTCCGCATCGTGCGACCTACCGAAAGCTAACCCGCTAATGAAATATGTTAATAAGCAATTTGTTCGCTGGGATGACCTAGATGCATTCGGCCATGTAAATAATGCCAAGTATCTAACCTTCGTCCAAGAAGCGCGCTTCTTGTGGGCAACTGAAGAGTATTCAGCGGCAATGCGTGAATCATCTCTAATTGAGATGGTTGTTGCGCGCGCCGAGATTGATTTTGTTGAACCAATTTATGATGGCGGTCGGTTTGTAGATATTGAAACCACTATCGAAAAGATCGGCAATAGCTCATTTAATATGCACTTTGTTATTTCCGATGGCGGCAAGGTATTTGCACATGTTCGTACCGTTCAGGTGGCAGTATCGCTTGAGACTAAAAAATCCCGTCCATTAACCGATACTGAACGAGAATTCTTGGGCCGATATATGGAGTCAAATTAATTGACTCAATCGCTTGCCTCTCGCAAAGAACGCCCTTGGTGGCGCGATGCCGTCACTTATCAAATCTATATTCGTTCATTTGCCGATAGCAATGGCGATGGCATCGGAGATGTTGAAGGAATCCGTTCGCGACTGCCATATCTAAAGAAACTTGGCGTTGATGCAATTTGGATAACGCCTTGGTATCCATCGCCACAGAAAGATCATGGCTACGACGTCTCCAATTTCATGGATATTGAGCCACAGTACGGAACCTTGCAAGATGCCGAACGTTTGATCAGAGAAACTCACGATCATGGCATGAAGTTAATTGTCGATATCGTTCCAAACCATTCCAGTGATCAACACCAATGGTTTCAGGCAGCGCTAAAGGCGGCTCCTGGTTCTGCAGAACGTGCGCGCTATATATTCCGCGATGGCAAAGGTCCGAACGGCGACTTACCGCCAAATAATTGGGAAGCCGTCTTCGGTGGACCTGCTTGGGAACGTGTAATCGAATCTGATGGAAAACCAGGGCAGTGGTACTTGCATTTATTTGCGATCGAGCAACCAGATTTTGATTGGGAACACCCTGAAGTTCGTAAGCACTTCGAAGATGTACTGAAGTTTTGGCTAGATCGCGGCGTTGATGGATTCCGGATAGATGTTGCACACGGAATGATCAAATATCCAGGTCTGCCAGATATTCCGGAAGGCAAGAAGTCTTCTGAATTGCTTGCGCCCCACGAACGCCCATTCTGGGATCAAGAAGGCGTGCACGAGATCTATCGTTCTTGGCGCAAGATCTTGGATTCGTATTCAGGCGATCGCATGGCAGTTGCCGAAGCTTGGGTAAGTCCTGCAGAACGTATCGCTCGCTATGTTCGCAGTGATGAGCTCCATAACTCCTTTAACTTTGAAATGTTAACCACTTTGTGGGACGCAGATTTGATCAAGAGCAAGATTGATATTTCGATTAAGGCGCTAGCTGAAGTAGGTGCGCCATCTTCTTGGGTATTTAATAACCATGATGTTGTGCGCTCTGTAGATCGATTGGATCTGGGCTTAACAAATGACGGCACATCAACTTTTACTCGCCAAGGCGATCCCGCTAAGTTCAATATTGCCCGCGGCACGTTGCGTGCAAAGAGCGCAACGTTGATGTCGCTCTCACTTCCGGGTGGCACATACCTATACCAAGGCGAAGAACTCGGTCTTCCTGAAGTGCGGGATATTCCCGAAGATCGTTTAACAGATCCGCGATGGAAGATGAGTGGTTACCTGGACCGCGGACGTGATGGTTGTCGCGTGCCGCTTCCTTGGAAGAGTGAGCCAACCGGCGGTTTTGGTTTTTCAACAAATGAATTGATGGAACTTGATCAAGCTTGGTTGCCACAAAGTCCTTGGATGGGGAATTTCTCTGCCGAGTCGCAAGATGGCGTTGCTGGTTCGACTCTTACCTTCTACCAAGAAGCTATGGCCATTCGAAAAACAGAAGAAGGCCTTGGTGATGGATCAATGCAATGGATTGATGCCGGCAAAGATGTAGTTGCGTATTCACGTGCTGGAAACTTTGCTTGCTACATCAACTTGGGTGATTCAATTGAACTTCCACATGGAGCGAAAGTTTTAATCTCTAGCGGACCGCTAGTAGGTAACTCTCTACCGACAGATACTGCTGTCTGGTTGCGGCTCAATTCCTGATGCCAAATACCGTAGTTCAGCGCAAAGTTGTTAAGACCCTTGCTAGCGCGCAAGTATTAAGTGGCGTTGGCACTGCAGGAACCGTTGCTGCTGGTTCGCTTCTGGTTGCATCGATCAGCAATTCAGAGACTTTAGCCGGTCTCGCGCAGACTAGCGCCGTGCTTGGCGCTGCAGCGCTGGCTCTGCCGCTTGCACGAATAACTGCCAAAGGTGGACGACGAGCAGCGCTATCAATCGGATACTTCACTGGATTTGTTGGTTCTATATTCGCAATCTGGGGCGGGACTTCTAGAAATCTAGCGCTGATGTTGATCGGAACTTTTCTTGTCGGCGCAGCATCTGCGGCCGCATATCAAGCAAGATTTGCGGCAATTGATTTAGCAACAGATGAGACGCGCGCCAAGCAACTCTCTTTTGTTGTTTGGGGCTCGACGATCGGTGCTGTTGCTGGACCTAATTTAATGCAACCTTCTGGAGATATTGCTGAAAGTATTGGACTACCGCGTTTAGTTGGACCATATTTGATTTCAGCGATGACGCTTGCTGCTGCAGCGTTATTGATCAATATCTTTCTCAAACCTGACCCTTACTTATTGGCTAATAAAGATCTAGCGAATCAGCGCGAGAAAGGTGCTACCAAGAAAGCCCTTGCGCATATCCGCAGTAATCCTGCGGCGCTATTTGCCATCGCTGCTATCGCGATCGGCCACTTAGCGATGGTTTCAGTAATGGTTATGACGCCTGTGCATATGGCCCACGTAGATGTAACCCTTACCGTTATTGGCTTAGTGATCAGCGTTCACGTTCTAGGAATGTTCGCCTTCTCACCAATAGTTGGTTCACTTAGCGATCGCTTAGGACGCGTGCGCGTAATTCAAATTGGCTTAGCGATTCTGATGCTCTCGGCAGTTATTTCGGGATTTGCACATGCCGATGATGCTTACACACTCGGCGTTGGTCTATTTCTACTCGGACTTGGTTGGTCTTGCACTTTAATTGCTGGGTCTGCGCTGTTATCGGAGAGCGTTGCCGATACCTTTAAAGCATCTTCACAGGGCGCAAGTGATCTGGTTATGAACCTCTCTGGTGCAGGAGGCGGCGCAATCGCAGGAGTAATTATCGGAACGCTGAGTTATGGCTGGCTCTGCTTCAGCGCAGCAGTGCCGGTAACAATCCTGGCTCTCCTTTCACTAAAGCTAAGGACCAAATAAGTGGCAACGTTTTATGAAGAAGTTGGGGGAGAAGCCTTCTTCAACGATTTCGTTTCACAGTTTTATGCTCGTGTTGCTACAGATCCGATCTTGCGCCCTATGTATCCTGAAAAAGATATGCATGGCGCAGCGATTCGCTTAAAGATGTTCCTTGAACAATATTGGGGCGGGCCGACTACATACTCTGAAGAACGTGGTCATCCACGTCTTCGTATGCGTCATGCAGGTTTTCATATTGATCTTGCAGCGCGCGATGCTTGGCTTAACTGTGCGATGGGCGCCCTCGAAGGTATGGAGATGTCAGAAATTCATCGTGTGCAACTGCGCGAATATCTAGAGATGGCAGCGCACGGAATGATTAATGCTTCTGAGACGCATTCCCAATAACTAATATCTCGCCATTACGTACATACCAAAGCACACCATTTTTATCGCGGATCGTTGTGATGCGCAGGCCAACTTTTTCAACAACTCCTTCGATCTCCAAAGTAGTTATCTGATCTCCGACTCCATATTGATCTTCGATCAACATGAAGATTCCTGACAAGATATCGCGAACCAAAGTTTGTGCACCAAGGCCGATAGCAACACCGATAACACCAGCCGATGCAATTACCGGACCTAAGTTAAATCCGAATTCACCCAAGATCATCGCTAAAGCAATAATCCAAACTGCCGCCTTCAATATCGAAGTGAGTACTGAACCAGTTGTTCGGGCGCGCTCGGATTGGCGTTTTGCAAAACCCGGACCTGGCTTTAGATCAGCGGATGCAAGTTTGTTGACAGCGCGCTCGATGGCACGACGACCGATGCTCTGGGCAATCCAAGCCGCCACCAGGACGCTAAACACACGAAGCGGGGCCCCGCTTAGCCATTCCAAGATATTGCGGGTCTGCTCGCTCATAACGCAAACTCTAACTAATTCTTTACCTAAAAATGACCTACAAATACCCCGATCCGCGCAAAATTAGTGCAAGATAAACCAATCGGCGCGAGCCACGCGCCTGAAGTAACTGGGGTAGCTATGTCTCGTTCGTTAGTTCTAAACGCCACCTATGAACCACTAGGTGTTGTTACAGAACGTCGCGCGCTGCTCCTAGTCCTTAACTCTCGCGCAACAATGGTTGAAGCATCCGGCAGCGTTTTACACTTCTCGCAAGGTCAGATCGAACTCCCATCTGTAATTCGCTTAAATAAATTCGTCAAGATTCCATATCGCCATGCTGTCCCACTTTCACGCCGTGCGATATTTGCACGCGATGGTGGGCGCTGCGTTTACTGCAGTGCTCCTGCAACATCGATTGATCATGTCATTCCGCGCTCTCGTGGCGGAGGGCATAACTGGGAAAATGTTGTATCTGCTTGCCACAAGTGCAACCACTTAAAGGCTGATAAAGCGCTGAAAGAATTAGGTTGGAGACTTCGCTCACTTCCACGCGAACCAGTTGGCGCTGCCTGGAGAATTCTTGGCACAGGTCGCACGGATACTCGTTGGCTTCCATACCTTGCCCCATTCGGCGTGGCAGCAGCGACCGCTTAATTCGCTTAGACTTACACCCATGATGATTCGTCTGGCATCCGCAATTAATTTCTTATCTTTAGATAACCAAGAAGATGGAACAGTAGCTGGCGAAGGTTTAAGCGCTGTCGAAACCTTCGCTTACTTTTTCGCTGCACCAACCGCGCTATTTATCTTGATCTCAGTTATCACTTATGCAATGACTGGTGATCGCAAGAAATCTAAGAGTTCAACTTCAGCAATAACCTCTATCGAGTAGCGTCGACAGCGCGCGCTTTAAGCGCACGTGTCATTGCATCGCGACCTTCGGTCACTGAACGACGCAGAGCATGTGATGCATCCTTGCCGGTGACATCTAGCCAGTGCTGAGCTTTTGTGACAGTTGCTTCGCTAATTGCCCAAGTTGGGAAAGTCAGCGTTGCAGTTGTCTCGGCGATCTCAAAGCCCTTGGTCTCCCAGACTTTCAAGATGGCATCAAAGTAATCGTCAACAAATGCTTCAAGAAGATCGCAATGGATATTCTCGTTGAAACCGCGGCACTTATAAGAGTGGATCGTGTTGCTCAAATCATCGGTTGTAATTGATTTAAATGCAGCAACCTTTGCCTCACGAGTTGGGATTGCAGCATGAGCGTAGGCAACATATTGCTTACCGTGTGCGGTCTTATCGCGATCACCTTCAGCAGCGATCTCGGTTGGGCCAAATACTCCACGCTTAACGCCGCAGATAAAGATGTACCAGCGAAGTTCCGCATCAACAGTCAAGCCGTTAACCGCACCATCTAGCATCGCCTTTAAACGATCTAACTGCGCAGGTGTAACGGCGTTGTTTGCGAAGGCGCGTGCATATTGAAGTTGGTGATCGCTACCTGGCTTTGCACCATCAAGCAACGCTTCGGCTGCGTTTGCAACTGCAAGGCGAATTGCTTCACGGTTCTTTGGTGCAACGTATGCCCAGATTGCGGTATCAATCTGCATAAATGTTGCTGTGATCATTGATATATCTGATTCACCCTTTAGCGCGTTAAGTGCGATGGTGATGTAATCACTTGCGGCAAGCTCGCCATCGCGAGTTGAATCCCAAAGTGATGCCCAGATAAGTCCGCGGGCGAGTGAGTCATCTAGCTGACCAAGGTATTTCTTCATCGTCTCAACCGAACGCTCGTCAAAGCGAAGCTTGGCATAGGTCTGATCGTGATCGTTTATGAGCAACAGATCTGCAGCATTCTTACCGGCTAGTTCTTTGATTTCTGTTAGTTCGCCTGCAATATCTACTTCAATGCTTTCGCGGCGAACAAGTGCATCGCCCTTAACATCGAAGAGACCAACGTATAAACGATGTGGGCGAAGTTCCTTTGAACCTACAGGCAGTGGAGGTACTTCTTGCTTCACTGAAACAGATGCGTATTTATCGCCATCTAGTTTGATTACTGGGCGAAGGGTGTTTACTCCAGCGGTGCGCAGCCAAGTATCGACCCAGGCAGTTAAATCTTTTCCACAAGCAGCTTCGAGTTCAGTAATCAGATCACTTAGCTCAGTGTTCTTATATGCGTGCTTTGCAAAGTACTTACGCAAGCCGGCGATGAAGTTATCGCGACCTACATGTGCCACTAGTTGTTGAAGTACCGATGCGCCCTTGGCATATGAAATACCGTCAAAGTTAGTGCGTACCGCATCGAGATCTTCCATCTCAACTGCGATTGGGTGAGTAGAAGTCATCTGATCTACGCGATAAGCCCAGTTCTTGCGAACCGAGTTAAATTCTGTCCACGCGTGCTTGTATTGAGTTGATTCGCTGACAGACATATAAGAAGCCCACTCAGCAAAGGATTCGTTAAGCCAAAGATCTTGCCACCACTTCATGGTGACCAAGTCGCCAAACCACATATGTGCCATCTCGTGATGGATCGTTGTGGCGCGGCTGATGTAGTTGCGCTCTGTCACCTTGCTGCGGAAGATCAGAACATCTTCGTGGAAAGTTACGCAGCCGACGTTCTCCATCGCGCCCCAGTTGTATTCAGCAACTGCGATCTGGTCGTACTTACCGAACGGGTAAGCCAGACCGAAAGTCTTTTCAAAGTAAGCAAAGCCTTGCTTGGTAACTTCGAAGATATTTTCAGCATCGACATGCTGGAAGAAAGATTTACGAGCGTAGATGCCCAGAGGGATTGTCTTCTCGCCTTTGTATTCATCATGAACTGATTTATAGGCACCGGCAACAATCGCTGTGACGTATGTTGAAATAACCTGTGAGGTAGCAAACTGAATGTGCTTACGATCGCCGTCTACATCCTTCGTTGATTCGATGCCGTAGTTCGAGATTACTTCCCAATGCTTTGGGGTAATTGTGCTGATCGTAAATGTCGCTTTTTGATCTGGTTGATCAAAGCAGGCATACATACGACGGGCATCTCCAGTTTCAAACTGGGTATAGAGGTAAACCTCGTTATCAGCAGGATCTACGAAACGGTGCAGACCTTCGCCTGAGTTTGAGTAGATACCTTCATGTTCAATCTCTAGAACGTTATCTGCAGCTAGTGCAGGCAAGAAGACAGTCTCACCATCGAACTTTGGATCGAAGTCGGCGCCATTTAACTTTGCGCTGATTACGCGCTTACCAACGCAGTCGATAAAGGTCGTTGCACCAGGTTTTAGCCCAGCGAAGTTAACAGTTGTCTTTACTAAGAAAGTCTCGGCGCCAGTTGTTAGATCAAGATCGATTTTGTAACTCGAAACCTTGATAACTTCAGAACGTTGGGCTGCTTCAATCTGCGTGATATTTGTGCCTGACACGTAAAACTCCTTTAGATGCTTAACGGACCGTTTTGCTCTCGTAAGTCTAATCATGAAAGAGTTGTGCTGTGGAGCCAGTTACCAATCGAAGTTATCGCTTGCGCGGCGTGAGGATCACCCCTGCCCAGCAAATTGCGCGCGATACTTTATGGGCCAAATTTGGTATCGAGTTCCAAGAGTCTTTATTGGATCTCTCTACCTCTTTCGCAAAAGTCCAACCTGTAGTAATGGAAATTGGTTACGGCATGGGGGAGGCCACATGGCAGATAGCGAGAGCAAATCCAGCAGTTAATTATTTGGGCGTTGAAGTACATATGCCGGGCGTTGGAAAGTTAATGGCACAACTCGATGAATTTAACCTAACAAATGTAAAGCTCATTGAGCGAGATGTCTTTGAAGTATTTCATTACATGATCGCTGATGGCGCACTTGATGGCGTACACCTGTACTTTCCTGATCCCTGGCCAAAGAAGCGCCACAATAAACGTCGCATCGTCAATCAAAGATTTATCAGCGAAGTCGCCAAGAAGTTAAAGCCAAGTGGCTATATCCATATCGCAACTGACTGGGTTCCATATGCTGAATGGATTACTGAGCAATTTAATGAAACAAAGCTCTTTACCGGGGGAGTAATTGATAGACCAGATTCTCGTCCACTAACGCGCTTTGAAGGACAAGGTTTAACCAAGGATCACAGAGTTACTGATTTTCTCTTTCGAATTTAGAGATTTTATCTATCCGGCGGATATGGCGTTCGTCATTACTAAATGGTGTGTCGATAAAGGCATCGATAATCGCCTTGCACTCTTCAATTGAATGCATGCGTCCACCGACCGAGACCACATTGGCGTTGTTATGTTCTTTTCCTAACTTCGCAGTTTCAATATTCCATGCCAGAACCGCACGAATTCCCTTAACTTTATTTGCCGAGATTTGTTCACCATTGCCAGATCCGCCAATAACGATGCCAAGTGATGTTGCATCTTTCGCAACAGCTTGAGCGGCTGGAATACAGAAATCTGGATAGTCATCTAAGGCGTCATATTCGTACGGCCCGTGATCTGTTACGTCGTGCCCGTTATTTACTAAGTGAGCAAGGAGCTCATTCTTTAACTCAAGACCTGCATGATCACTACCGATATGTAAGCGCATATGCGAAGTCTCTCACGCACTTAATTGATTATTGATTAGCAACCCTTCGGGCATCAAAAAACCCGCCGCGAAGGAGAATTCGCGACGGGTTTTTCTTACCTTAGGAGGAGATATGAAGTTGTTGCTTCAGCGCCTTTACGAAAATTACGCTGAAGGTGTTACTGCTGGTGCAGGAGTTGTTGGAGCAGCCCCCATGCCGCCCATTCCTTTACCACCATGTCCTTTACCACCATGACCTTGACCGCGCTTGCCTTCTTTACCGCCCATTCCTGGACCACGCTTTCCACCGACTCGATCTACTTCGGCAGTTACATGTGCGGTAAGCCCGGCCTTCATTGTTGTTGCTTGTGCTGCAGTTATCTTGCCTGCTGTAACAGCAGCATCAATGCGCTTTGTATGATCGGCAACGAGCACAGAGATCAATTCTGCTTTCTTTGCACCTGCGATCAAACCAAGTGATTCACCAGCCGCAAGGCGAGTGCGAATTGTTGCTGTTTCAACACCTATAGTTTTTGAAATCAGCACTTCTAGCGCTGCACGCTCTGCGCTATCAGGTTTGATTCCGTTTCCTAGACGATCATTTCCGCGAGCAGCTGCAGCAGCGAGGTAATCTGCCTTGATTGCATCTGCTTGAGCTTGGGTGATCGTTCCCTTTGCAACAAGTGCTGCGAGGATTGATGCAATTGCTGCCTCAGACTTTGCAGCTTTTGCAATCGGATTAGCAACACCTGTAGTAGAAACACGAGTTGACTTACTCGATACGAACTTCGACTTAGATGCTGCTTGCCCGACTCCAACACTGCCTAGAGTTAAAGCAACTGTTGTAACCGCAATTACGATTACGCTTTTCTTTGATGACATTTGCATGTCTTCCCTTCATCCCGTTTTGCACTTTGTCGAAACCCTTGTTATCGACTACTCGTAGATAACTCCCCAAGACTTTGAAAAGTACTCCGAAAGCCTGTGAGCGCCCTGCGAGTTTTTCTCCAAAACCCCACGCTTGTAGGCGGGGGTTTACCTACGCGCTCTAAGGAAAAACTCAGGGAAAGCCCTCTTCGCCGGCTCGATTTCTGAGTTCACACTTTTCCGTAACCAATTCGTCGCAGTGGGCCTGGAGGTTCCATGATTCGCAAACGGATATCCGTAGTTGTCACACTTTCAATCGCAGTTGCAACAACTTTCTCAATTCTTTCTGCGCCGATAACAAGCGCTGCAACGAAACCAAAGGCCGCTGGCAGGACTTCAACAACAATTCCAAATACGATCTTAAATGGCAAAGGCGCGCCACTAATTAAGAACGGTATAGATGGCGATTTCTATATAGATACAAGGAGTCTTTTGATTTACGGTCCAAAGAAAAGTGGAAAGTGGCCGCTACCGCAGAATTTACAAGGCCCAGTTGGAGCAAATGGAGTTGATGGAAAGAATGGAAGTGAAGGTAAATCAGTTTCAACAGCTTCCAACGTTGCTGGTCCAACAGGTGCGCAGGGAACACAAGGTGAGAAAGGCGAGAAGGGTGAGAAAGGCGAAGCTGGAGCTCCGGGTGCGAGTGGATCAACTGGACCAGCTGGCGCAACAGGTGCAACTGGACCGCAAGGACCTTCAGGTGGTGGAGGTGGCGGTTCAGCAGGACCAGCGGGTGCAACCGGTGCGACTGGAGCAACAGGTTTAACTGGTCTAACAGGTGCGAAGGGTGAAACTGGAACAGCGGGAGTGGATGGCTTAGTAGGTTTGAAAGGCGAGACAGGAACTGTCGGTGCAACCGGCCCGTCTAATGTTTTTCGAG
>JBIIUL010000003.1:0-36945 GCA_044340015.1 Candidatus Planktophila sp. | reverse complement strand
GCCTTTGTCTTATCTTCACTAGTTGCTTTCGGGCTAGGACCCATACTTTCTAGATCTGATCTCGCATACTCTGCCGTGCAATGGGGTGGCGGTGGTTATCTCGTCTACCTCGGTATCAACGCAATTAGGGCGCGCAAGATTGCCGCGGCTGATATGAAAAGTCAGGGAAGCGTTGTTCCAACCTTTTGGCGATCAGCGCGAGATGGTTTCTGGGTCGGTGCTCTAAATCCAAAAGGTTTGGTTTTCTATGCAGCAGTACTGCCTCAATTTGTAGATATTGAACGTGGAAATGTAACCGGGCAATTACTTTTTCTAGGTGCACTCTTCTCGATTCTGGCTTTCATCTCTGATGGAACATGGGGGCTCTTGGCAGGTACTGCGAGAGCTTGGCTGGCCAGTGATGAGAAACGCTTAGAGCTTTTGAGAGTTATCGGTGGTTGCGTGATGATTATCTTGGGTCTTTTGGTGATCGCGTCGGCCCTTCGTGATTTAATCAATACATGAGTTCATCAACTGCTCCAAAGATAGTTAAACCTGAAAAACCAGCGCGCGACACTATCGCGCCATCGGATTTAACTTTCGGGCTCTCCACCTGCAAGCGCTGCCTTTGGATTAAGTACTGGTTTAAAGTCACGATGCCCGGGCAATTCCCACTAGTAAAACCGCTCTCATCCGCGCAGGAAGAACACTTTCGTCGCGCATCCATGCCTGACCTTGATCCATCACTTGCTCCAGGCGTTGTTAAGCAATGGGGGCAATGGGTTAAGAGCGCGCCAATTGAGATAAATGGTGAGGTAACCCGTTGGCGCATTCTCGGAATTTATGACCTACTCGCCCATTATGACGATGGCAGCGTTGGGATTGTCGATTGCAAGGTCTCTGACTCAGATCGCGATAACGCGCAGTTCTACGCGCCACAACTTGAGGCTTATGCCTATGCGCTGGAAAATCCCGAGAAAGGTAAACCATTCCCAGTTTCATCAATGGGTCTGCTGGTTTGGAAGCTAGCCGGCGTAACGCCAACTGCAGATGGCACCCACGGCTTTGGCGTGACTCAACGCTATCTACATGTCACGCGCGATCAAGCGCAGTTTAATTCTCTGATCGCTAATTTAATTGATGTAATTGAAGGTGAACTACCTGATGCAGGAGTTGATTGCGATACCTGTAACTATTTAACAAAGCGGCTCTCGCTCGAAAGTTAATTAACCTTCGTCTTCTTCAGTACTTTTCTTCGCCTTCGTGGCATATGTGTCGACATACTCTTGGCCAGATAGCGCCTGAATCGTGTGCATGATTTTATCTGTGACATCACGTAGGTGCTGTAAATCTGTCGAATCGCCTTCAAAATACATCGGTTCACCAAAGATCATCTCAACTCGCATCACCTTTGGGACTACGGTCCCGGTTGGTTGGATCTTTTCAGTGTTAAACATCGCTACTGGAATAACAGGTGATCCCGACTCGATCGCAAGGCGTGCAATACCTGAGCGACCTTTATAGAGGCGACCATCTGGAGAGCGCGTTCCTTCAGGGTAGATACCCAGACACTTTCCTTCAGCTAAAACTTTTAAGCCGGTAATCAACGCCGCTTCACTGCGTCGCCCACCCGAGCGATCAACTGGAACTTGTCCCAGGGCGATAAAGGTTAACTTCTTCAATAACCCTTTTGGACCAGGCGATGTGAAGTACTCGCTCTTTGCCAAGAAGGTGACCTTACGCGGAACAACTAGCGGCATAAAGATGGAATCGCTAAAAGATAAATGGTTGGAAGCGATAATCACTGGGCCAGAACCTGGAACATGGCGCAGACCCTTTACCTTTGGGCGAAAGAGCACCATCAAAAACGGCGTTAAGAAAGCGCGCAGAATGCCGTAAGGCAGGTTGTTCATGGCGTTAATTTAGCGCTTAACCAACCCATAACCAACCTAATGTGCGAATATGAACCATGGAGCGCAAGCGATGAGCGGCAAAGACCCTGGAAATAGTGAGCCAGATGACGCCACTGAACGCGAGTTAATTGATCTGGAATTTCAATCAATGGTGGAAGGCCTATCACTGGATGAATCTTCTCCGACAACTTATTTAGATGAAATCGAAAACTTCCAAGATAAAAATCGATTTCAGCCTCCTACTCCACCAAAAGTTGGTTTAGGTGAAACTTTAAAACGGGCGCTAAATTCAATTAAGAATTGGAAGAACGGTCCAACGTTTCGCGACGATGACGGTACAGCGCTTTAAATTCTAGAGAGATCTGCAACGCCAACCAAACCTGCGTTATTGCCAAGCTCTGCTGGAACGATTTCTGGGTATGGATGTTTTCCAGAGAATGGGATAAGACTCAGCGCTGCCTTACGTGTTGGAGCCAAAAATATCTCGCCCGCATCAATGACTCCCCCACCTAAAACAATGCAAGATGGATCGATCACGGCGCAGAGCGATGCGATACCCGCTCCTAAGTAACTTGCCATCGTATTAAATGCCGCCAGAGCAACAGGATCTTCATCGCGCGCTGCTTCAGTAATGTGATGGCCCTTAAGTCCTTCCAGAGTTCCATCACCACGTGCCAATAGATTTCGCGCTAAATCAGGGCTAGCGCTAATCGCCTCACGTGCATGTCGCATCAAAGCAGATCCTGAAGCGTATTGTTCGAGACAACCACGGATGCCACATCCACAGAGATGGCCATCGGGAACGATGCGAATATGTCCGAGCTCAGCACCAATTCCAAACGCACCTCTAAAAACAGAGCCTCCAAGAATTAATCCCCCGCCAACTCCGGTTCCCAAAGTAAGCATCATCAAATCGCTACGACCGCGACCCGCACCAAATTTAAATTCGCCCCATGCGGCAGAGTTGGCATCATTTTCAAGAACGATTCGCTTGCCAATAATCTTGGTTAACTCTTGATCTAAATTAACTCCATTCCAACCAGCGATATTTGGCGTAGCCAGAATTGTTTGACGATCAGATGAGATAAAGCCCGCCGCTGAGACGCCGATTGAATCAACGGGGTACTGCTTCGATAGCTCGATTGCAACATCGGCGATAGTTTGGGTTAGCGCCTGACCTCCCTCGCGTGGGGTGTCGCGACGGGCGGTTGCGAGAATCTCACCTGTTTGTGAAACCACTCCGCCAAGCACCTTTGTGCCACCGACATCTATGCCGATGGTATTTGAATTATCTTTACTCATTAAGGTTCTTAGGGGCGCTAGATCTCCGTGCGGAAATCAGCCTTCTATATGTTCTTTAAGTTGCTTCAACGCCAGCTCAATCGTTGATTTCTCTTGCTTAGTAATCATCATCGCCGGAATTGGCATTGATAGACCCACAGAAAGTTCGTAGGTAACAGAAGTCGTATCAGAATCAAGGCTCTTCAGTAAATATGCGCCATCCATCTTTGTCAAAATATTTGCATCTTCCAATGAGAAGGTGACTCTGTTCGGTGCTTCTGACCATTCGAAGTTAAGAGTTACGACATCTTTTACCGCGCCAGCATCTACTGAAAGGGTTGCCTTGGTGGTTCGCCCCTGGCCATCGCTTTCTAGGACATCTACCTTTTTAAAGGCGCCCGACCACTGTGGGTAATCGGCTATTGCAAAGAGGGTGGCTGCAACCTGATCAAGGGGGGCATCGATGGGGATCGTTGAACTGCTCATATCGCTCATGGCTGTAGGTTACCTGAGAAGGCTGAGAAAAAAGTACTTCGTTGCCTCTCCCCTTTTTTCAAAGTGGGCGCTAGCGTTAGCGCCATGAATGAAATCTCAATCCCAGCGCTAGTACCTGCGGCATCGACCGGAAACCTCACTAATTTAATCGCTGAACGCGCTTGGTTTGAACCCAATCGCACGATGCTCTCACGCCCATTAGGCGATGGATGGCAGAAGGTATCTGCAAAAGAGTTGGAAGAAGAAGTTCGCGCGACCGCTAAAGGATTAGTCGCTGCTGGAATTCAAATAGGAGATCGCGTCGCAATCATGGCACGTACCCGATACGAGTGGACGATTCTTGATTTCGCGATCTGGTTCGCTGGTGGATGCGTTGTTCCAATTTATGAAACATCTTCAGCAGAACAAGTTGATTGGATTCTAAGCGACTCAGGTGCGGTTGGACTCATTGTTGAAACGCCAACACATCGCGAACTCGTTAATACAGTTCTTCCATCACACACCAAACATATTTGGACTATGACCGAAGACGTTCTTTCGGTTCTAGCCGCAGCAGGCGCGCATATCGGAGATGATGAAATTGATCGTCGCCGTAACGCTCTCTTGCCAGATACGCTCGCTACTTTGATTTACACATCTGGAACAACCGGAAAGCCAAAGGGTGTCCAACTAACTCACGGCAACTTCTTATCTGAGTGTGGAAATGTTGTTGAAGGCGCTAGCAACCTCTTCTTGAAACCAGGTGGATCAACCCTTCTCTTCTTGCCTGTTGCTCACGTATTTGGTCGCATGGTTCAGATCGGTGCCATTCGCGCTGGACTTCACTTAGCCCATTGCAGCGATCCAGTTGGCAGATTGCAACCAGATCTAGCCTCATTTAAGCCAACCTTCGTTCTCGCTGTTCCACGTATCTTTGAAAAGGTATACAACGGCGCTGAAGCTAAGGCTGATGCAGCCGGAAAAGGAAAGATCTTCCGAAAAGCCGCAGAAGTAGCAATCGCTTATAGCGAAGCTATGGATAAGCGCGGTTTCAATCCGCTACTTACCTTCAAGCATGCGCTCTTTGACAAGTTGGTTTTCTCAAAGATACGCGCAGCACTTGGTGGAAATGTAGAAGCAGCGATCTCGGGTGGCGCCCCTCTAGGAAGTCGCCTCGGGCACTTCTATCGCGGTGCTGGTGTAACAATCTATGAAGGTTACGGACTTACCGAAACAACTGCGGGCGCAACTTTGAATATTACTGGCTCCATAAAGGTTGGAACCGTTGGAAAACCAATTCCAGGAACATCAGTGAAGATCGCAGATGATGGTGAAGTTCTCATTAGAGGTCCAATCGTGATGCGCGGATACTGGCAGAACGAAGCTGCGAACGCAGAAGTCTTCACAGAAGATCGTTGGTTTAAATCAGGTGACCTTGGAAAGATTGATGAGGACGGATTCCTTTCTATTGTTGGACGTAAGAAAGAGCTCATTGTTACGGCGGGTGGAAAGAACGTTGCACCAGCAGTCCTTGAAGATCGCCTTCGCGCCCATGCTCTCGTAAGCCAATGCGTTGTAGTTGGCGACAACCAACCATTTATCGCAGCGTTAGTGACAATTGATCAAGATGCCCTCAAAGGTTGGATCGCTGCCAATAAGAAGGACGGCGCAACCATCGCAACCCTGACTCAAGATCCTGATCTAATTGCAGTGATTCAGACCGCCGTGGATGAAGCAAATAAGGCGGTAAGTAAAGCTGAATCAATCCGCAAATTCACAATCCTTCCAACAGATTTCACAATCGCGGGCGGACAATTGACTGCCAAGCTTTCTATTAAGCGACATGTAGTTGCTCAAGAGTTTGCTAAGGAGATATCTGAGCTCTTCGCTAAGTGAGCAGCCCCGCAAGGATTGAACTAGCTCGCGATCTCCACGATGGCATAGCTCAAGATCTAGTCGCTCTCGGCTACGAGTTAGATCTGCTCTTAGGTGCAGCTGAATCAACGGTGCAATCGCGCCGGGAAATTCGCGCGCTGCGCTTTAAGATCGATGATCTGATCGCAAAGGTAAGGCGTGAGATGTATGCGCTGCGAGATCCTGAAGTTACTACCTTCCAGGAAGCGCTGAGCGATATCGTCGAAGAGATTTGTGGAGATCTCGAAGTAACTCAGACCATCAGTAACTTTTCTATTCCCAATTCCTATCAATCTGAGTTAAAGGCTATTGCGACCGAACTGCTTCGTAACGCGAAAGTTCACTCTAGGGCTAGCCATATTGAAATCCTTTTGAAAGGAGTTGAAAATCGCACCTACTTAGAGGTAAGCGATAACGGAGTTGGAGGTGCGCAGGTGAATACCTCACGTTTAGGACGTTTAGGTTTAGTTGGAGTTAAAGAGCGCGTTGAGCAACTACATGGACAGTTGGAGATTATCTCCACTGAGAACGGAACTCGCATAAAAGTCGTTCTGTGAAAGGCGCGGTAGGACCACCAAGAATTCTGGTGGTGGACGATCACGCTGCAATTCGCGCCGGATTATCACGCGCCATTGAAGAGTCAGAGATGATCTGTTGCGCAATGGCAGCGAGTAAATCAGAGGCTATGGCGCAATTAGCACACACAAATCCCGATGCCATGGTTGTTGATTTAAATCTACCCGATGGCAGTGGAATGGATCTGGTTCGCTGGGCCCGTGAAAATTCGAATGAAATTGCGATAGTAATGCTCACCATGAGCGATAGCGAGAGCGATTTAATTGCCGCAATGAGCGCTGGTGCCAGCGGGTATGTTAAGAAAAGCGCCCCGTTAACAGAGTTGATATCTGTGTTAAAACGAGCACTAATAGCACCAAACTCCTTTACCGCAGCCGACATAGTTACGGCTCTCAAAGCCGTTTCTGCTACGAAGTTGCTGACGCAACGAGAAGTTGAAGTACTGCGGGCTCTTGCACGCGTTGGAGATATCCGCCAACTAGCGTTACAACTACATATCTCTGAATCAACCTTTAAAACTCATGCCAGCGCCATATATCGAAAACTTGAGGTCTCTAATCGACTAGCTGCGATTAGAGTTGGAATTGAATCAGGAATTATTTAAACAAGGCGTTAAATTGCTTTGACCAAATCTCCCAGCGCCATTTTTCGATAATCCAACTGCGCCCAGCCGCTCCCATCTCCTTAGCCTTCGCTGGATCGTCTAACAGTTTAATAATTGCGCTCGAAATCTCTACCGTTGAAGTTCCGTCAACGCTAAAACCGGTTACGCCCTCATCAACAGCATCAGGTGCTCCCCCAGAACGCCCTGCGACTACCGGCAAGGCGCATGAACTAGCCTCCAGATAAACAATTCCTAAGCCCTCAACTTCAAGGCCAGCTAACCGCGATCTGGAAGGCATTGCAAAGATATCTCCGGCGCAGATATAGCGGGGTAGATCTTTATATTGGATGCGCCCAATGAATGTAACTGCCTGCGAAAGCTTAAGTTTTTCAACCATCTTTGTAAGATTTTTTCGATATGGACCTTCTCCAACCATCAAGATATGTGCGGTTGGATGTTTTTCTAAGATAGCCGGCAACGATTGAATCAAAAAATCCTGCCCTTTGCGATGGACAAGTCGACCCACGCTCACAATTACTTTCTTATCAACTAAACCTAGATCTCTTCGCAATTGAATCGAACCCAAATCTGGCGCAAAGTGATCTGTATCAATGCCTGGTGCGATCTTAATAAGTCTTGACTTAGCCTTGGTTGAAAGCGCCTTCGCAATTTCACTCTTCGTAAATTCTCCAAGATAAGTCAGATGGTCCACATTATTACCAATAAATGAAATCGCGGAAGAAAATGGCCATAACTTCGCCCACCAGACTTCATGCCCATGGGTCAGCGCAACAATATTCACTACTCCTTTACGGCGCAGAGCGCGCGCCATGACTCCCAGGGGCGCTGCGGCACCGAAAAATACCTGTTTGATCGAACCGCGCGCGATAACTTTCTTAACGCTTCGAATAACGCGTGGAGTCGGAAGTAATATCTTGGAAGGATCGCGTATTACCTCAACTCCAAAATCTCGCAACCAACTTTGATCGTACGAAGTTGTATCACCTTGCGCGGAGGTATAGACAATTATTGATCCTTTAGGGGCGCGTTCGATTAGCCCCATAACAAAGGTCTCGATACCTCCTGCGCGGGGACCAAAGTCATTGGTTATGCAGAGTATTTTTCCTAATGCGAATTCAGACATTTACTTCGGCAGCTAAAGTCTTCGGGCGCCGATGTAAGGTTTATTTCCAAGGTTATATGCGCTAGCAACTTTAACTCGTGATCCAGATCGAGGCGCATGCACCATCTTTCCACCACCCAGGTAAATTCCAACGTGCGAAATAGGTCGACCAAAGAATATGAGATCGCCCGCCGCTAAACTTGAACGCTTTACAGATTTTCCGTAGTTGTATTGCGCGCGCGATGAGTGAGGAAGTGAGACGCCGGCAGTTTGGAATGCGCGCATCGTTAGCCCTGAGCAATCCCAGTAAGTCATACCTGCTGCGCCAAAGACATATTTGTCACCGATCTGCTTTAAGGCAAATTGCAGCGCCTTTCCAGCGCGACCTGATACCGCACCAGCTTTCTTAGCGGCGGCAAGTGAGGATGCTTGGTCGGCATCTTCTTCTTCTTGTGCAAGTCTGGCTAAACGTTCACGATCTTCTTTCTTTAACTTCGATAAGAGAGATTCGGCTTCAGCTAACTTCGCCACCGCTCGAGCACTTTGTGCTGCCAATCTTTTCTGAGTGGCTTTAACTAAGGCAAGTTTGTCATTGACCGTTAATGAGGTAGCTGTTAGCCGTTGCTTGGCCGCCTGAAACTTTCGCAGCTCAACCGATTTCTTTCGGGTGATCGCTTCCAATGATCCTGCCGCCGAGAGATAGAGCGCTGGATCTGAGGAGAAGAGGAGCTCAAGGCTCTGGCTTAACCCTCCTGTTTTAAATTGTTCAACTGCGATCGCGTTAAGTGATTTTGAGAGCGCGTTAACGCTCTGACTTTGCACAGCCGCCTTAGCCTGAATCCCTTGGAGTTGGCCATTTAGCGCGGCTAACTTAACTTTCGCTTCTTGGGCGCCTTCGGCGGCAGTTGTCGCCTCTTCCTCGAGTAGGCGAACACGCGCCTGAACCTGTGCCAGAGTTTGAGCGGCATCAGCGCTTGGCACAGTAAGTAGCGGGGCGATCAGCGAGATCAGCGCTCCGACTAGAACCGTCACAGGGCGCCTTGAAATGAGCCGCGTTGAGATAAACATAGGGTTAAAGGCTAACGGTGGCCGCTCTTGCAACTCAAACCGAAATAAGCGTGGCTACCTGTGAATTTATCCCTATCTACGCTCGCCCAGCGGAGTTATAGCGTAAAGGTCGGACCAAGCCGCGTGATGAGAGCAGATCGATGGCCTCTGCCGTTCTGTCAGGGATTTCGCAGATATCAGGACGGTTATCGCTCTTAGGAGTTGAGAGAAGGAAGGTGAGAACGCAATCGTTGCAACCGATGTCGCGAACTGCACATGTTTCACAGGTAATTATCATGAAGGAAACGGTACTTCCCTGCACTGACATCTACTTTGGCGCGAGATAGCCTTTTCGCTATGGCCGTCTTTGCAACTCTGGTGACCGGAAGCGATGGCTCAACGACAAAAGGTGGCTCATCGCGAGCGATCACTAGCGGGGCTGACCGTAGCGAATTTCTAGCTCGCCGCCGCACCGCAGATTTTATCTTGATCGGTGGCAAAACAGCTCGGAACGAGCCCTATCACCGCACCCCCGTTCCGGTAGTAATCGCCTCTCGTTCGATGGTTAACGCACTCACCGCTAATCGAGATGCACATTGGTGGAATTGCTCGCCAACCGCTGCTTTAGATCGTGGAATAAAGAATTTTGGTAGCGATGTATTGGTGGAAGGTGGCGCAAGTTTTATCTCCGAATTGATTAGCAATCGCGCTTTAGATGGAATCTATCTCAGCGTTACGCCAGAAAGTGGCGGCGAAGCTAAAATTGATTATCAAGAACTCTTAGCGAAATTTTCCGAGGTGACAGAACGCGAAGTTGATGGCACCAGATTCTTTGAAGCGCAAAATTTGAAGCCTTAGAAGGCAGAAATTATGGCAACGCCAGCAACTGCAGCGGCGATTCCGATGTACTGAACTTTATGAAGTCTCTCGTGCAGGAATTGGAAGGCAAGTAGCGCAGTAAAGATCGGATAGAGCGCTCCAAGTACCATTGCAAGAGTTAAATTGCCCTTTGTCGTTGCAACTCCCAAAAGCAAATTAGCTAAGAAATCTGCAACACCGATAAAGATCAAGATCGGCGCGTGCTTAAAGTTCAATCCGCCAAGTGTTTTATATCTGGCAAAGATTCCTAGTGATACAAAGAAAGTTGTAAATCGCATCATCACCATCGTCATAAGTGCGCTGCCTTGCGAACCAATCGCCATGAAGGTAAGGGCGGTACCGAAACCACCGGCCGCTCCAAGTGCGAGAATTAGCGGCTTTAACGGAAGTCCTTGCGAAATTTCTGGACCACTTGCTAAGAAAGCGCCGACGATGGCGAGAGCGGCGCCAATAGTTAAGATCATCGAAAGGCGATCGCCTTTTACAAAAAAGGCATAACCAACTGGGATCAAAGCACTTAGCGCGCTGATTGGAGATACAACTCCCATGCGGCCTGTAGAAAGTCCAGCGTATAAACAGATCAAACCGATATATCCAAAAATTCCAGCGAGTGCACCTGGAATGAAATAACCATCAGCGCCAAAAGCTTCTGCTGAATAATCCCCTGAGATAACTACTAGACCAATTCCAAAGATCAATCCGATAGCTTGGGTTACTCCAAGAACTGCGATCGCCGGATGGCTCTTACTTAACTTTCCGCCGTGATAATCCGCAGTTCCCCAGAGCGCGCTAGAAAGAAGCGCCAAAAAAGTTGCCATAGGCCTAAGGGTACACACGTTAAAAAAAAGTAAGCGCCCTGCCTCCCACTTAAATGCGCTACCTATCTTTAGAATTAAGCAGTGGATTTAAACCAATTTAATCGCATGATCGAGCATCTGCGTACCGCTACACCGCGCGCTGAGATCATCTTGGAAGAAGTCCCTGCTCCGCAAAAATTAGCAACTTACTCTTTTGCATTTACCGCCGATGTTTCAAATGGCTTACTTGGTGACGATGAAGATGAAGTTGCATCTGGACGATTTGTTCTACTGCACGAACCCGGCGGACAAGAGACCTGGGAAGGTGAATTTCGCTGCGTAACATTTTTAAGTGCAGATGTAGATGAGGCGATGCAAGATGATCCGCTGCTACCTGAAGTCGGCTGGTCTTGGCTCCTGGATTCACTCTCAGCGGCAGGTTGCGAATTTAACGCCCCAAGCGGAACTGTAACTCGCGTCTCGAGCGCATCTTTCGGAAAACTCTCTCCCCGCAACGATCAATCAGAGATCGAAATCCGCGCATCGTGGAGTCCGATCATCACAGATAGCGCCGAAATGATTAAACATATCGATGCCTGGTGCAATCTCCTTGGAGAAGTTGCCGGACTGCCACCAATCGTCGAAGGCGTGGCACCGATTTCTGCAGCGCGACGTCGCGTATAAAACTTATTTATGAGTGAAGATATTTCAACTACGGAAGCAGAAGTTGCGGCGGCGCCAACCTCAGTTCCGCTTTTAACTCCCGCCAATGGAATCCCACCGGTAGTTGATACCGATCAGAAATTTGAAACCGCACTTGCGCAATTATCAGCAGGCCACGGACCCTTTGCAGTTGATGCCGAACGTGCCTCTGGATATAAATACAGCGCTCGGGCATATTTGATTCAGATTAAACGTGAAGGCGGTGGACTTCACTTAATCGATCCAATTCCATTCGGACCAAACCATAAATATTTTCAAGAGTTAAATACGCTCTTGCAAAGTGATGAAGTTATTCTGCACGCGAGTACTCAAGATTTACCGTGTCTGCGAGAACTCGGAATCAACCCAAAGCGACTCTTTGATACCGAGTTAGGTGGACGTATTGCTGGTCTGCCACGAGTAGGACTTGGTCCGTTACTTGAATCGCTAATGGAAGTTTCACTCGCCAAAGAGCATTCGGCGGTTGATTGGTCGCAGCGACCTTTGCCTCAGGATTGGCTAAATTACGCAGCCCTTGATGTGGAACTCTTAATTGAACTTCGCAATCAGATGTACGGAATTCTTGAAGAGTCAAAGAAGCTTAAGTGGGCGGTAGAAGAGTTTCAATCAATACTTGCTGCTCCTACTCCCCCGCCACGCGTTGATCCATGGCGGCGAACATCCGGAATGCATAAAATTAAAAAGCGCGATCAACTTGCAATTGTGAGAGCGCTCTGGACAGTACGCGCCGAAATTGCCCAGGAAGTAGATATCGCGCAAGGACGTTTGTTATCTGATGCTGCGATAGTTGAGATTGCAACTAAAGCTGTCGAAAGACCAATTACGACGAAGAAAGATTTAGAGAAGATCCTGCGCCCTATCGGTCTGCGAGCGCGTTGGTTTGAAAATACCGCCACGTGGATCAGCGCCGTTACCGATGCGCTTGCCCTTCCTGAGAGCCAGTGGCCACCAGTTCGTACTGATGGCGATTCACTGCCGCCGATAAAGATCTGGCGCGAGCGCTTTCCTGAGAGATATGCCCCGCTTACTCATGCCAAAGCCAATATTCAGTCAAAAGCTAATGAGTTAGCTATCCCCTTTGAGAATTTGATTACCCCGGAATATGTGCGGCGTATCTGCTGGAACTCGCCTAAATCAGGAGTAGCCGCCGCCTTAGCCGATCTCGGCGCCCGCCAATGGCAGATTGAGATAGTCGCACCTATCTTGGAGTTAGCCCTTCTTGAGACAACGCCGGTAGTTGAGGAGATAGAAAATAGCGATCCACCAGAAAGTGTTGAGAGTTAAAACTATTGACGGGCGAAATACCTAACCGGCCCGATGTGCTTTAGATAAACCTTCTGACCTAGAACAAATTGAGTAGGTCCAACTACCCGCGCCTTAATCGGAGTTGGCGAGTTAAGTACCTCCACAGTGAGCATGGCATCATGTCCGTAATAATCGATATGGATTAGCGAGCCCTCAACGCCTGCAACTGAGTCGCTAGATACCTGAATCTCCTCAGGTCTTATAACGACATAGCCAGTATCGCTACCTTGTGCAGTGAAGCCGCTTTGCGAAAGAGGGTATCGAGTGTCGCCATCTGCTGACTGTTGCGCTGCAAGGATCAGAACATCACCTGTGCTCGCAGCAATTTCAGGAGATATCGGCGCTTCATAGACCTCTTCAGGTGTGCCATCTTGGACAACCCGGCCACTACGCATCAAGATAACGCGATCAGATGAAACCAGCGCTTCTTCGCGATCGTGAGTTACCAGAATAGCCGTTGAACCTAATTTGCGAAGCAGTCCGACAACTTCATTACGGAGTTCATCGCGCAGAACAGCATCTAGGGCCGAAAATGGTTCATCAAGGAGGATTAACTTAGGCTTAATTGCCAGAGCACGAGCGAGTGCAACTCTAGTTTGTTGGCCACCAGATAGTTGGCTTGGAAGTCGATTCTCAAAGCCTTCCATTCCGATCAGTGCGATCATCTCTTGCGTAATCTCAGCGATCTGTTTCTTGTTATATAACTCGCGATCTAGACCGAATGAAATATTCTTCGCAACATTTAGATGTGGAAAGAGCGCACCTTGTTGCGGCACATAGCCAGTACCTCGTTTATTTGGCGGCAATACAACCGATGAAACGCCAACTAGTTGAGAACCGAAACGAATCGTGCCGCTAGTTGGCTGAATAAGTCCGGCGATTGTGCGTAAGAGAGTTGTCTTGCCGCAACCCGATGGGCCAAGAAGTGATGCGATCTGACCTTCTCGTAAATCAAATGAAAGATCCGAGATGATTGTGCGCTCGCCTAAAGAGACTGAGAGATGAGAAATGCTTAGTGAGGTCATTTAGAGATATCTCACCTTCTGCTCAATTTCATTCTTTGCGGTTCTAGGTATAGTCAATATAAATGTAGGAATTGCCGCGATAATTACCAATAATAGTGCATAAGGTGCCGCCTCATTAAATCTGCTAATCGCCGCATAACTCCAAATCTCGGTCGCCAAGGTATCCATACCTGTTGGCCTTAACATCAACGTCGCTGGAAGTTCTTTCATCGCAGTTAGGAAAACTAGCAGAACACCTAGGGCTAAATTCGGCAGAGCGATTGGGAAGACCACCTGCATAGCGATACCTGATTTGCTCTTGCCCAAAGTAGCTGCAACTTCTTTAAGATGCGGTGATACCGAAGTCAACGCCGCAGTGGTTGATGCCACAGATTTGGCAAGAAATAGAACTGCGTAAGCGAAAGCGAGCAAGAAGGCTGATTGATAGAGCGGTCCTAAGCGAGAGCCGAATGAGACAAGTGCTAAACCGACTACAACTCCAGGAAGTGCATGCGAGATAAGAATGACTTTTCCTGAGATAGCAGCAAATGCGCTTGGCCCTTGGGTTGCTAATAGCGCCAATGGCAGAGAGAGAATAAATGCGATGAAAGCACCGAGGCCGGCAACTGAAACTGTAGAAATCGCTGCCGAGAATAAATCAGAGAAAGCAACGATGCCTGGATTTTGCAGGTAACGCGAGATAAGCACATAGAACGGAATTACCACGGCCAAGAAGCCGTAAAGTGCAATCACCAAAATTGTTAACGCTGATAAGGCTGAGTTCTTTATACGGCGTATTTGCTCTTGAAAGCCTTCAGCGCCGCGAGATTCAAAATCTCTACCTTTTAGGATGGATTCGAAAAGCACAAATATCGCAGCCGCAAAGAACAGAAGAATTCCAATGACAGATGCTGCGCCACGATCGTATGAAGATTTAAAGAGATTTTGGATTGAGACGGTCAGGGTTTCAACGTTAAGCAGAGAGACCGCTCCAAAATCACTTAGTACATATAAGCCAGAGAGAAGTGCGCCTGCGCTAATACTTCTACGCACCTGCGGCAAGATCACTCTATTAAAAACGGAGATCTTTGATAAGCCTAAAGTTCTAGCTACTTCAATAATCCCGGAGTCAATTCTCTGGAAGGAGATTGAAACTGCCAAGATCATGTAAGGCATCGTTGATAGCGAGAGGATAAACGCTGCCGCCCAGATTCCCTCAAGCGCCGGAAAGATCGCTTTCCATGTGTAGGTAAATACATAAGAGGGAATGGCAAGTGGCAATACTGTGGAGACCAAGAGCAGACGCGGATATGGAATCTTTACATAGTGCAGGCCTGCTGCGATCGCCGTTCCTAGGAAGACATTTACGCAGACAACAATTACTAACAATAAAAGAGTTAGACCTAGAACTTCTAGGGTTTTCTGACGAGATAGCAGCGCAAGGATCTCCTGGCTACTTTTTTCACTAGCGCGAATGAAGAGGTAGATAAGCGGTTGAGAAATGGTTAAAAGGACCCCCGCTACGAGGGCCCTTAAACCATAACTACCAAGCCTATTTTCGCTCTTCAATTGTTTATATCTTCACTAGAGAAGGCCAACTTTGGTAAGCAGATCTTGCGTCGCTTGTACTTTCTCCAAGGATGCTAGATCCACTTTCGGTGAACCAATGCTCTTTAGTTCAGGAAGTGATGCTGGAGCTTTTGATCCTGGGATCAATGAATACTCATGTGTATCTTTTACAAATTTTGCTTGAGCAACCTCTGAGGTTAAGTAGTTAATCAGATCTAGCGCGGCTTGCTGCTTTTCACTGGTAGCCATTATTCCAACGCCAGAGACGTTAACCAGGTTTCCGATATCACCTGGTGCAAAGAAACCATTTTCTACCTTGATATCTCTGCCAAGTGCTTGGCTAACTTCCCAGGTGTAGTAATGGTTAACTAGACCGAGATCGATTTCCCCTTTGTCGATCGCTTCAACAATCGCACTGTTCTTTAAATAAATCTGTGCGCCATTGTCTTTCATCGCCTTCAGCCAATTTTCTGCAAAGGTCGCACCTTTCTCTGTAATGAGCGCGGTTACGAATGCTTGAAATGAAGCGTTACTTGGCGCAATACCGACGCGAGCCTTATAGGCAGGCTTAGTTAAATCGGAAACTGATTGCGGAAGAAGTGTCACTGCTTGGGGGTTATAGGCAAAGACGCGGGCGCGACCTGTGACTCCGATCCAAGAGCGATCACCGGCTATATAAATATCTTCAATCTGTGCGCCAGTGCCAGTTGGAAGTTTCGTGAATAAGCCGGCGGTGGAAACTGCGCCTAAAGATCCGGCATCCTGGGAAAGAAATAGATCAGCCGGAGAGTTACTGCCCTCTTCTAAGATTTGCGCAGCAAGTTCTGCAGAATCGCCATAGCGAACGTTTAACTTGATCCCTGACTCTTGCTCCCAGTTTGCGAAGAACGGTGCGATGAACTCTTCAGAACGGCCCGAATAGATTGTTAACTCTTTAACTTGCCCACCAGAGTTATCCGGCCCTGAAACTACCCAGGAAACTCCACCCAAAATCAGAGCGGCAACTGCCACCCCCGCCGCAATCCAAGACTTCTTCAACTTATCGATCCCCGTATCTCAATGCTTTTGATTTAACTTGCCTATACGAGGAGGCTAACAGCGCCTCTTTATTTACGCAACATAAATGTTGCGTAATTCATCACACTAGCAACCGAACTCAGCGTTGATGACCAAGTTAATGACAAGTGGGCTACTGGCAAGTAACCTTGAAACATAACGTTGAAGAGAGGCTCTCTAAATGTCCCAATCACCACGCACTGTCGTCCTTGTCGATGCTGTCCGCACCCCATTCGGAAAAGCCGGCAGCATGTACTCAGGCACGCGCGCTGACGATTTAATGGTTCGCGCCATGCGCGGTCTACTCGAGCGAAATCCCAAGGTTTCACCAGATGCGATCGAAGATGTTGCAATCGCAGCTGCTACACAAACTGGTGATCAGGGTATGAACTTAGGGCGAAGCGCAACGTTACTTGCCGGACTTCCCGTTACCGTTCCAGGTTATTCAGTTGACCGTTGGTGCGCTGGTGCGATGACTTCAATGACAACTCTTGCCGGTGCAATTGCATTTGGATCGATTGATCTTGCAATCGCAGGTGGGGTTGAACATATGGGAAATCATCCAATTGGTGATGGCCTTGATCCCAATCCACGTTTTCTCGCAGAGCGCATCGTTGAACAAGATGCGCTCGCTATGGGTGCAACCGCTGAACGTTTGCATGATCGCTTTCCGCAGTTAACTAAAGAACGCGCCGATCGTTATGCCTATAACTCACAGATGAAAACTGCTGCAGCCTACGCTGCCGGAAAAATTCAACGCGATTTGATTCCAACTGCTGCACGTATTCCAGAAATGGGTTGGGGCATCGCAACAGTTGATGAGCCACCACGTCCAACAACGACTATGGAAGGTTTAGCAACGCTAAAGACCCCATTCCGCCCAGCTGGCCGCGTTACCCCTGGAAACTCATCAGGGCTTAATGATGGCGCTACGGCAGCCCTCCTAGCTAGCGAAGATAAAGCGAAAGAACTTGGCTTAACAATTAAAGCAAAACTTGTTTCATATGCATTTGCTGGCGTAGAACCCGAGGTAATGGGATACGGACCAGTTCCTTCGACAATTAAGGCACTTGCTAAGGCAGGCTTAAAGATTGAAGATATCGGCGCTTTTGAAGTTAATGAAGCTTTCGCTGTTCAGGTAATTGCATTCCTTGATCACTTTGGAATTGCTGATGATGATCCGCGTGTAAATCCATATGGCGGTGCGATTGCAGTTGGCCACCCATTGGCATCTTCTGGAATCCGTTTAGCGCTTAACTTGGCGCGCGCCTTCGAGGAGCACCCAGAGGTGCGTTATGGGCTAACAACTATGTGCATTGGACTTGGCATGGGCGGCACCGTTATTTGGGAGAACCCACACTTTTCAGGAGGATCAAAGTAATGACTACCGAAATCAAATTACCTGAAGGTGCGCCAGAAGAAGTTGTAACCAACGCACTTGTTCGTGATGTTGATTTAACTCCATTTGGTTTTGCCGGCTCGCTAGCGCTGATTACCTTAGATAACGGACTCGATCACACACGTCCCAACACCTTTGGACCGCAATCGCTTAAGGCGTTAGATGCTGCGATTACCGAAGCAATTGGTCGCTCCCCTGCTGCAATTGGGATCATCGGTAAGCCATTTATCTTCGCAGCGGGTGCAGATCTTTCAGCGCTTTCATATCTTTCAGAGCGTTCACAATCACTTGCCATCGGAAAACTTGGCCACGATGTATTTCGTCGCCTCGATGAATGTGGAGTTCCTACCTTTGCATTTATAAATGGTTTGGCACTTGGTGGCGGGCTCGAAGTTGGTCTGCATTGCAAGTACCGCACACTAGCTTCAACTGCGTTCACTGCTCTTCCCGAAGTTTTCTTGGGACTTGTTCCGGGTTGGGGTGGAGCGACAATTCTGCCTAAGTTGATTGGACCAGAACGTGCCGTACAAGTCATCATGCTCAATGCTTTGAACAACAACACCATGATGAAGGCGAAAGATGCGCTCTCACTTGGAGTTGTCGATGCTGTTTACGAACCTGCCGATTTCCTTGAGCGCTCTGTCTCATTCGCGGCAAAAGTATTAAGTGGTGCAACGAAGGTAGAGCGTAAGGATTATTCACAAGATGCTGCCTGGGATGCTGCCCTTGCAACTGGAAAAGCTGCAGCCCTTAAGAAATATGGCGGAGCAGAGATCGCATCTCCAATGCGTGCACTAGAACTAATTGCTGCAGCTCGCACCAATACTCGTGGCGCAGGATTCGACGCGGAAGATCAAGCGTTGGCTGATCTAACAATGTCTGATCCACTTCGCGCGTCTTTATATGCATTTAACTTGATCCAAAAGAAGCGTAAGAAAGTTGAGGGCGCACCTAAGCCAGCACTTGGCCGCAAGGTAACTAAGGTCGGCGTTGTCGGCGCCGGACTTATGGCATCACAACTCGCACTACTTTTGCTACGCAACCTTAAATGCCCAGTTGTTATGACCGATATCGATCAAGAGCGTGCCGATAAGGGGGTTGCCTGGGTAAAGAACGAACTCGCGAAGTTGGTAGAAAAGAAGCGCATGAGCGAAGAATCTGCGCGCCGCCTCTCACTGCTTGTAAGCGGTTCTGCTGATCAGAACTCTTTTGCAGGCTGCGACTTCATTATTGAAGCGATCTTTGAAGAGCTTTCTCTTAAGCAAGAGTTGTTTAAGAAGCTTGAAACCATCGTCTCCCCCGAATGTGTTTTGGCAACCAACACCTCATCGCTCTCAGTTGAGCGTATGAGCGAAGGGCTTAAGAACCCAGAACGCGTAATCGGCTTCCACTTCTTTAATCCGGTTGCAGTGATGCCACTTCTTGAAGTTGCTCGCACCTCCAAGACCGATGATGCAACAACTGCAACTGCAGTAAGCGTTGGTAAAGAACTTAAGAAGACGATGATCATCTGTAAGGATGCTCCAGGCTTCGTCGTAAACCGCTTGCTAACTCGCTTCATGGGCGAAGTAACAGATGCGGTAGATGAAGGAACCTCGCCAGAAGTTGCCGATAATGCAATGCGCAGCATCGGTTTCCCAATGTCACCATTTGAACTTCTCGATCTGGTTGGACCAGGAGTTGCGCTGCATGTCTCGGAAACCTTGCACGAAAACTTAGGTCCGCGCTATCGCATCTCACCAACTATGCAGGCGATGGTCGATGCCAAGGTTCGCAACTTCTACATCAAGGGCGCCGATGGAAAATTCAGCGCCAACCCTGAAGCAGTTGCTTTGATTAAGCAGGGCGATAAAGCATCAACTGCCGAACAAGTTCGCGATCGCGCGCTAAAAGCTTTAGCGGTTGAAGCGCGAATGATGCTAGATGAAGGCGTTGTTTCTTCGGCTGCTGAGATTGATCTCTGTATGTTGATGGGTTCAGGTTGGCCGATGCACCTCGGCGGAATCTTGCCTTATCTAGATCGCGAAGGAATTAGCTTCGCTGTTTGCGGTCAGCGCTTTCATGCGCCGGGTATTGCATCTCTGCCATAGTCGAATCTGACAAGTTCGAAGTTGAATGGGAGCTGTTCCATTCAACGATACTTCTTGCGATGCTCTGCGCGGTAATTCCGAGATCGTTCATGATCTCAGAGCGCTTTGAGTGCTCAATGAACGCCAGTGGAATACCGATTGAGTGAATAGGCGTAGTCAGCCCAGATTCACGAAACATTTCGGAGATCGAACTTGCAATACCGCCATGCTTAATTCCATCTTCAAGAACAACCACGCTCTTATATCGCTGCGCAATTGTGACCAGTGATGTCGGAAGTGGCTTAACCCAGCGCGGATCGATAACAGTTACGCCAACGCCTTCGCGGTAAGCCATTGATGCAGCCTCTACTGCGATCGCGGCCATCGCTCCAATGCTCACCAAAAGCACATCTGCGCTTTCCCCGCGATAAAGAACATCGATGCCATCTCGTCTTTCAAATGCTGGAATATCTTCTTGGACCGCTCCCTTTGGAAAGCGCAGCATAGATGGCGCATCTGAAATAGCGACTGCTTCACGCAAAATTTCACGCAGCCGCGCGCCATCACGAGGTGCGCCCACATGCATATTTGGAACAATTCCAGTTAAGGCAAGATCCCAAATGCCATGGTGTGAGGGACCGTCATCTCCGGTAATTCCCGAACGATCCAGAACAAAGGTAACGCCAGCCTTATGAAGTGCGACATCAAGCAATAACTGATCAAAAGCGCGGTTTAAGAATGTTGAGTAAAGGGCGACAACTGGGTGCAAGCCAGCAAATGCCATACCTGCCGCGCTGGTAACCGCATGTTGTTCTGCAATGCCAACATCGATAGTGCGATCAGGAAATGCTTTCTCGAATTTATCTAAGCCTGTTGGTCCGAGCATCGCTGCAGTTATCGCGACGATATCGCTGCGTTGGTGGCCAATCGCAACTAACTCTTCGGAAAATACTTTGGTCCAGCTGGTACCGCTCTTCGCTAAAGGCGCACCAGTTTCTGGGTCAACGATTCCAACTGCGTGAAATTTTTCAGCTTCATCTGCAACTGCAGGTTGATGGCCACGTCCTTTTTCGGTAATTGCATGGACAAGAACTGGCGCGCCAAATTCTTTAGCCTTCGCTAATGCCTTTTCCAGGGCGGCGATATCGTGGCCGTCGATTGGCCCCATGTACTTCAGGCCGAGATCTTCAAACATTCCTTGCGGGGCGACAATATCTTTGATGCCCTTCTTCATACCGTGCAAAGTTTCATAAATCGGAGTACCGACAACCGGCGTCTTATGTAGAAATTCTTTACCCCAGTCGAGGAATCTTTCGTAACCGCGGGTGACGCGCAGAGTTGAAAGGTAAGTTGCAAGCCCACCAATTGTTGGAGAGTAAGAACGCTCGTTATCGTTTACGACAATAACTAAATTTCGCTCTTCTGTGGCGGCGATATTGTTGAGCGCCTCCCAAGACATGCCGCCAGTAAGTGCGCCATCGCCAACCACGACAACTACATGGCGATCGCTCTGTCCGGTTCGTGAGAATCCATAGGAAATGCCATCGCCCCATGAGAGCGCGGTAGAGGCGTGAGAGTTTTCAATTACATCGTGTTCGCTCTCGCTGCGATTTGGGTAGCCTGCGATTCCGCCGCGCTGGCGAAGACCATCGAAACTATCTGCACGACCAGTAATAATTTTATGAACATACGATTGATGTCCGGTATCAAAGAGCACTACATCTCGCGGCGAATCAAAGATACGGTGGATTGCCAGAGTTAACTCAACAACGCCTAAGTTAGGGCCGAGATGGCCGCCGGTCTTAGAGACTTTCTCGATAAGGAATTGGCGAATCTCTTCGCTTAACTTATCTAGCTGCGCGCGATCCAGCGCCTTAATATCAGCGGGACCTTTAAGAGACTCGAGCACGCGCTTAGTCTAGTTAAGCCCCTGCAGTTACGCGATATTTATGCGAGTATCTGGCTATTTTTTCGCGCAGCTACTGAAGTAGCTGACGGAGGACGTACTGCATGATCCCGCCATGGCGATAATAATCACCCTCACCTGGCGTATCGATACGAACCTTTGCAGTAAATGTCTTATCCCCTGCAGTAACTGTTACCTCTTTCGGAATTCCTCCGCCATTTAGCGCGGTGATTCCGGAGATCGCAAATGTTTCATCGCCCTTAAGTCCAAGGCTCTGTGCAGTATCGCCATTAGTAAATTGCAATGGAAGAACTCCCATTCCAATCAGATTCGAACGGTGAATACGCTCAAAACTTTCAGCTATTACTGCGCGAACTCCAAGGAGTGCAGTTCCCTTTGCAGCCCAGTCGCGAGATGAACCTGATCCGTACTCTTTTCCAGCCAAGATAACCAACGGTACGCTGGCTGCTTGGTAAGCAACTGATGCATCGTAAATTGTTGATTGTGCGCCGTTATCAAGGAAGTTACGAGTAAATCCACCTTCTACGCCATCTAGCAACATATTCTTCAAGCGAATATTTGCAAAGGTGCCGCGAATCATTACTTCATGGTTTCCGCGACGAGATCCATATGAGTTGAAATCTGCGCGCGCTACGCCATGGGCCTCAAGGTATTTGCCTGCAGGCGAATCAGCCTTGATATTTCCAGCCGGTGAGATGTGGTCTGTTGTTACAGAATCTCCGAGGATTGCTAGAACTCGTGCACCAGAGATATCGGTAACTGGTTTTGGTTGCGCAGGCATTCCATCAAAGTATGGAGGTTTGCGAACGTAGGTTGATTGCGCATCCCATTCGAATGTCTTACCAGTTGGCGTATCAAGTGATTTCCAGCGGTGATCGCCATCAAAGACAGTCGCATAATCTTTCTTAAACATCTCAGATGAGATAGAAGAATCAATTACATCCTGAATCTCTTTCGCACTTGGCCAGATATCTGCCAGGAGAACTTCCTTGCCATCCTTATCGGTACCAAGTGAATCCTTTTCAAAGTCGTGGTTCATAGTACCTGCAAGCGCATAGGCAACTACAAGTGGAGGTGAAGCTAAGTAATTCATCTTCACATCAGGGCTAATGCGGCCTTCAAAGTTACGGTTTCCAGAGAGAACAGCGGTTACAGCAAGATCGTGTTCGTTAACAGATTTGCTGATTTCTACTGGAAGCGGACCAGAGTTTCCGATACAAGTTACGCAGCCGTAGCCAACGAGGTGGAAACCAAGTGCTTGCATATATTGAGTTAGGCCAGCGCGATCGTAGTAATCGGTAACAACTTTTGATCCTGGTGCCAAGGTTGTCTTGACCCATGGCTTTGATGTCAGGCCGCGTTCTACCGCTTTCTTGGCAAGTAACGCAGCGCCGATCATTACTGAAGGATTTGAGGTATTTGTACAAGAGGTTATTGATGCAATTACGACGTCACCATTTTTAATGGTGGTCTCCTTTGCGCCAACCTTTACTGGGTAAGCCTCTTTGCCAGTCTTTTCTGTGAAGTAAGTTGGCAAGATTTTATCGAAAGCCGACTTAGAGTCGCTTAGTGAGATGCGATCTTGTGGGCGCTTTGGTCCAGAGATTGATGGAACAACTGTTGATAGATCTAACTCAACATGTTCTGAATAACGTGGGCTAACTGATGGGTCATGCCACATACCTTGCGCTTTTGCATATTGCTCAACTAGCGCAAGTTGATCTTCGCTTCGTCCAGTTAGGCGAAGGTAGCGAAGGGTTTCATCATCAATTGGGAAGATCGCACAAGTTGAACCATATTCAGGGCTCATATTTCCAATTGTGGTGCGGTTAGCCATCGGTACAGAGACAACACCTGGTCCATAAAATTCAACGAACTTTCCAACGACGCCATGCTTGCGCAAAATCTCGGTAATTGTTAGCGCCATATCTGTGGCAGTTGTGCCAACGGGAAGTGAGCCACTTAGCTTGAATCCAACTACGCGGGGAATCAACATTGAAACTGGTTGGCCGAGCAGAGCTGCTTCCGCCTCGATACCGCCTACGCCCCAGCCGAGAACTCCGAGTCCGTTAACCATCGTTGTATGTGAATCTGTACCAACGACAGTATCTGGGTATGCGCGGAGCACGCCATTTACCGTGCGAGTCATGATGACTCGCGCTAGATATTCAATATTTACCTGGTGAACGATTCCAGTTCCAGGTGGAACAACTTTAAATTCATCAAAGGCGCCTTGGCCCCAGCGCAGGAAGCGGTAACGCTCACGGTTGCGCTCATATTCAATATCAGTGTTCTGCTCGAAAGAATCTTTAGTTCCGAAGACATCGGCGATAACAGAGTGGTCGATAACAAGTTCGGCAGGTGCCAATGGATTTACCTTGGCTGGATCTCCCCCAAGATCAACAATTGCTTCGCGCATAGTTGCAAGATCTACTACACAAGGGACGCCGGTGAAATCCTGCATAACAACGCGCGCTGGCGTAAATTGAATTTCAGTATCTGGTTCAACTGAAGGATCCCATTGAGCGAGGGCTTTGATGTGATCTGCAGTGATATTTGCGCCATCTTCAGTGCGGAGTAAATTCTCAAGTAAGACTTTGAGCGAGAACGGCAAACTAGAGGCGCCTTCGATTTTAGAGATATCAAAGATTTCAAAATCTTTCCCGCCAACGTTTAGGTTCTTCTTGGCACCTAATGAATTTTTGCTCATCGCTTATCCCTCACTGATTTATCTTGACGTCAAGATACCTTAACTCGCTTAAAAAGCGCAACAGATTCGATGTGTTGCGTCATCGGAAAGAGATCGAAAGCACGAATTTCAGCCAACGCGTACCCCGAACTTTCCAAATAAGCGTTATCTCGGGCAAGAGCAGCAGGATCGCAAGCTACATAAACAATGGCGCGCGGTTTGAGCGAAACCATTGATTGAACGACGTTCTTGCCGGCGCCTTCGCGCGGTGGGTCGAGAATAATCACATCAGCTTTGGAAAATCTCGGCAGGATCTTTTCGACATCACCTGTGTGAATGCCGACGTTGGAGTGTTCTGCGAAGTTTCGTAACGCATCGCCAGTTGCAGATTTACTTCCTTCAACCAGATCGATTCTTCCGCTCTCACCGACTAACTCAATCACTTGGGATGTGAAAAGCCCTACTCCCCCATAAAGATCTAAAACTTGATCGCCAACCTTGATCCCGGCATATTTCAAAACTGCTTCGCAGAGAACACTGGGTGCGTTTTTATGGCTCTGCCAGAAAGAGCGTTGTGAAACCTCTAATGGAAATTCATTTACTGAATAAGTAGCGACATCAGGCCCTTCAGAAGTTCTCACTGGGCTTTCATCACGGGTATATCCAGTTGCTATAGTCCGCTCACCAGTCGAGGAAATTGATACTTCGACTTGCAGGTCGCCTTTCCACTTTCGATTACTTAACTCTTGATATTTCAATTCAGGTTGCAGAATTCGGCAATCAGAAACCGGCACAACTTTATTGCTACGAGCTTGTCGGAATCCGAGCGCACCATCTCGCGTTGTAACCGCGGTAAAGCGGGTGCGATAGCCAAGCGGTCCACCAACTTCTTCAACCTGTACGCTCACTTCTTTTTTGGCGATGCGCGCAAATTGCTCGGTGATTACCTCACTCTTTAGCTGGCGTTGACGTTCCAGTGAAATATGTTGAAAATCGCATCCCCCGCAACCAGCGCGATGCGCAAATTGGCAGGGGGCGCTAACGCGATCGCTAGATGTGCTAACAACTTTAACGACATCGGCACGATTAAATGAAGAGCCCGTGCTAGTTATCTCAATTTCAACTTCTTCACCTGGTATCGCATGGCGAACAAAGATCACCGCGCCTAGGTGGCGCGCAATGAAATGGCCACCGTGGGCGATCTTCTCGATGGTGACGACAAAGCGTTGACCTACGGTTAGGTCAGCCATTCGTTCTGTTTTTTCCATACGAGCATCATCTATCCCCATGCACCCAAGCCTAGAGGTGGTAAGTTAAACCTCGTGCACGTCGTGATAATGGGATGCGGTCGAGTTGGTTCCTCTTTGGCGAGCGAACTCGAAGCTGCCGGCCATTCAGTTGCAATTATTGATCAATCTCGCGAAGCCTTTCGTCGCCTAGGCCCAGACTTTAAAGGTCGTACAGTCGCTGGCGTTGGCTTTGATCGCGATACCTTACTTGAAGCCGGCATCGAAACCGCCGATGCATTTGCTGCAGTAAGTAATGGCGATAACTCAAATATTTTGGCGGCCCGCGTTGCCCGAGAGACTTATGGCGTAGCAAATGTTGTCGCGCGTATCTACGATCCAGGTCGTGCTGAGATTTACCAGCGCCTAGGTATTCCAACTGTTGCCACTGTTATCTGGGCAACTGATCAGATTCTGCGTCGCCTTGTTCCCGAAGGTTCTCTCTCTGAATGGCGTGATGCCAGTGGAACAATTCAACTCTGCGAAATGCACCCACATAAGGATTGGTTCGGACGTCCGATTGCAGAAATCGAGTTAGCGATCGATGCCCGTGTTGCGTTTTTAACTCGCCTTGCTGAAGGTTTGATCCCTGATGAACATACTGTTTTACAAGAAGGCGATCTAATGCATGTAACTGTTCGTGCCGAAAACACCGCTGCGGTAGAAGCAATCTTGGCCCGCTCACCTGAGGATCACTCATGAGAATTGCTATCGCAGGAGCCGGAAATGTAGGTCGTGCGATCGCGCGCGAACTTCTCGATAACGGACATCAGGTACTTCTAATTGATCGCGACCCGAAAGCGTTGAAGATGGAATCAGTTCCAGATGCTGAATGGTTGATGGCCGATGCTTGTGAAATCACTTCGCTTGATAAAGCGGTATTAAATAATTGCCAGGTTTTAGTTGCCGCAACGGGAGATGACAAAGTTAATTTAGTTGCCTCACTATTAGCCAAGACCGAATATGGTGTTCCTCGTGTTGTCGCTCGTATTAACCATCCAAAGAATGAATGGCTCTTTGATTCTTCTTGGGGTGTAGACGTTGCAGTATCAACGCCAAGAATTATTTCAGCGCTCGTTGAAGAGGCCGTTAGCGTCGGAGATGTTGTTCGACTCTTCTCTTTCCGAAAGGGTCAGGCAAACTTAGTTGAGTTAACGCTTCCTGATTCATCCATGTGTATCGGAAAGACTGTTGAAGAAATTACCCTTCCTGACGATGCATCTCTTGCCGCAATCGTGCGCGATGGCCGCGTTATTACCCCAACCCCAACAGATGTCTTTAGCGCAGGCGATGAACTTCTCTTTGTTGCATCAGCAACTGCTGAAGGCTTAATCAAATCCTGCTTTATCGAGCAGTAACTTTACTTCTCGGCGATTTTAGTTGTCGGAACACTCTTTAGGATCATCCAAGAACCATAGGCGGTAGCCAGAAATAGCGGATATCCCATCGCTAGATTTACCGTTCCAAGTAAATTCACATTTCCGCTTCTATAAATTGGATATTGCACGGCGATACGCATGAAGAACATTCCAACCCAGAGCCAACTAGCCCGCTTATATGCGCGAGCTCGTGCAGGATCTTTACGCCATTGCAGGTTCTCGCCCAGAATTGGTCCAAGCAATAAACCAAGGATCGGCCATCCTGCCAAGTTGGCGATTAAGTAAACGCTTCCGTATCCAAGATTGGTAAGTAACTTAGGAATATAGAGATCGCTGGCATTTCCGGTGCGGTTGGCAAACCAAGCACATATTAAAGAGCCAATTAACCCAGAGACTGCATGCTGAATTGTCTCGCGCATGGCTAGGCGAATAATCGTTAATAGCGCCGATACTGCAACAGATGCAATAAGTGCGCTTTGAAGTTCATCTGTAACGTTGAAAACAACTAGAAAAATTACTGATGGAATTCCAGAATCAATTAAGCCTTTCTTGCCTCCAAAAGCTGCAAGAACTTTCGCTTTATCCTCGTGATGTCCTGGATTACTCATGTGCGACCTGTTGATCCAAAGCCATCTGCGCCGCGACCAGAGCCTGGCAAACTTTCAACTTCCAAGAAATCTGCGCGTTCGACCTTTTGAATTACCAATTGCGCGATGCGATCTCCGCGTTTGAAAGAGACGCTCTCTTTAGGATCGTGATTAATCAAAATAACTTGCAACTCTCCACGATAACCAGCATCAACTGTGCCAGGAGCATTAACCATGGTGACGCCATGTTTTATGGCGAGCCCAGAACGCGGATGAACTAGCGCAACATAACCATCAGGAAGGGCAATTGAAATTCCTGTTGGAACTAGCGTGCGCTCCCCCGGTGCAAGAACTACATCGATACGCGAGACGATATCTGCGCCAGCATCTCCACCTTTGGCATAGCGCGGAAGCGGCAGATCTGGATCTAGCCTTGTTACCAATACTTGAACGCCCATTATGGATTGATCTCAAATTCCGGATCTACAAAGGCAAGGATCTCAGGGGTCTTCGCAATATGTTCGAGATACTCTTTTGGAGCATTCTCTAAAAAGTGCGACATCGGAACAATTACAAAGAGCGCTGCCGCTTTCACAGCGATTTCACCATCCGGACCACCAAGACGACCTTCGGCAGCGGTATAAACCTTACGATTTACTTGGCCGGTAATTCGTGCGGTGATGTGCAAAGTAGTTCCCATTGGAACCGGTTTTAAAAAGTCAGTCTCTAAGCGCGCGGTAACTGCCGGTGCGCGTATCAACCACATTAACTTTCCAAGTGCCTCATCAAATGCCAGTGATAACAGCCCGCCATGCGCCAAGCCAGGTGCACCCTGGTGATTTTCGGTAACTGTGAATTCTGCTGTTAAATCTGCATCTGCTCCAGCATGTGCAACTAAATGTAAACCGGTTGGATGAAGTTCACCGCAACCAAAGCAATGTCCAAAGTGAGATGGAATCTTGGTGCCAATCTCAGGAGCTTTGGGGTGGCGCGGTGGAATTGCTGCACCTTCTGGAGGAGTTGTACTCGGTACGCGACTCATAGCCTCACTTTACTTCATAGTCGTAACTTCATCTACGTCTTCAGGTTATGAAAAGACTAGAATAAAGGTGTGATCTTCAGAGAAGTCCTTAGGCCGCCGATTTGGGTACTGGCCTTTATTTATTTTCTCTTCCTCTCAATAGTTCTCTCAGTTTGGGCAGCGCTCGATAATCGAGCGACCTTGGTCACTCTTGCGCTCTCAACGATTGCGCTGATCTGGATATCAATCTCGATGACTTCAGAGATAACTTTTGATGGAGAAGTGTTAAGGATCGATAAAGCCAATATTGATCGTGAATATCTTGGAAACGTAACGGTTCTTGATAAAAATGCGATGAGATTACTTCGTACCCGAGATGCAGATCCTGCCGCTTATCTGGCAATCAAATTCTGGGAGCCACGTGGGCTGCGCATTGATCTAAACGATTCAAGAGATAAGACGCCATATTGGCTGGTAACGAGCAAACGCGGCGAGGAGATCGCCGCGCTGCTTAATCGTTAAACTGATTACTGAATTACGTTAATTAATTGCACTCTTTACAGACTGCTAGCTTAATTGCACTCTTTACAGACTGCCTTGGCGCCTTCGCCTTTAGCCAGTTGAGTTATGTGATGCACCAAGAAGCATCGTGAACAAGTAAATTCATCGACCTGCTTTGGAACAACGCGCACTGCTAGCTCTTCACCAGATAAATCTGCGCCAGGAAGTTCTAGATTCTCTGCCGCCTCTGCTTCATCGACATCAATCTGACCGGATTGAGCATCGACGCGCTTAGCTTTGAGTTCTTCTAGCGACTCCTCGTGGAGTTCCTCATCCGTCTTTCGGGGGGTGTCGTAATCTGTTGCCACTGCTCTCACCTCACTTCCATATATTCAAAACAACTCGCATCTATTGCTCGTTGCGTACGGGCGCATACTCGCGCACTTACCTGTTATTACCCATTACAACCATCGGCGTGTCGCAGATATTCCCCGTATAGATAAGCAATGACCAGTCTTACTAGGGTGTTTGGGCTGCTTCTATCGCTTTTTACCTTGGCGATATACGCGCTGCTTCTATCGCTTTTGCCAGAGATGCGCCGACCCGCGCATGAATAGCGGTACCACTCTCCACATACTCCTCGGAAAGAATCTCGCCAGTCTCATGAATCGCATTCACCAAATCACCGCGGTTGTAAGGAATTATCGAATTTATCTCGATATTCGGCTGTGGAAGAGATTTTTCAATTGCATGAACTAAACCTTCAATTCCAAATCCAGTTCGCGCAGAGAATGCATAACTGTTCTTCTCTCTTCGCAGGATCTCCAGAACGACATCGGGGTTAGCGGAATCAACCTTGTTGATGGCGATAATTTCTGGGATATCTCCCCCACCAATATCGTTTATAACTTCGCGGACGGCACGGATCTGTTCAAAAGGATCTGGATGCGAACCATCAACCACGTGAACGATTAAATCTGCTTCAGATACTTCCTCCAGTGTTGATTTAAAGGCATCAACTAATTGGTGTGGAAGGTGGCGAACAAAACCCACAGTGTCTGAGAGTGTGTAAGTGCGGCCATCGGCGGTATGTGTCTTGCGCACCGTTGGATCAAGGGTTGCAAACAAGGCATTTTCGACAAGCACGCCAGCATTAGTTAGCCGGTTAAGAAGTGATGATTTTCCCGCGTTGGTATAGCCAGCTATTGCTACAGATGGAATGTTAAAACGTTTACGTTCTTGGCGTTTGGTGTCGCGAGATACCTTCATCTCCGCTATCTCACGGCGTAACTTGGCCATCTTGTCTCGGATACGACGACGATCTGTTTCGATCTTGGTTTCACCTGGACCACGTCCACCGATACCTGCACCACCTGCGGCGCGGCCACCAACTTGGCGGGAAAGTGAATCACCCCAACCGCGAAGGCGAGGAAGTAGGTAAGCGATCTGTGCGAGTTCTACCTGCGCCTTACCTTCTTTACTTTTGGCGTGCTGTGCAAAGATATCGAGAATTAGCGCGGTGCGATCTACAACCTTTACCTTTAACTTATCTTCAAGTTGGCGCAGTTGTGATGGAGATAGTTCACCGTCGCAGATAACTGTGTCCGCACCACTTGATGCAACTATCTGACGAAGTTCAATCACCTTTCCAGAACCGATATACGTTGCGGGATCTGGCTTATCTCTTCTCTGGATCAAACCATCTAGAACTTCCGAGCCAGCAGTTTCAGCAAGTGCTTTCAACTCGGCGAGTGAATTCTCGGCCATTTCGGCGCTACCTTCGGTCCATACACCGACTAGAACAACTCGCTCTAGTTGTAACTGGCGATACTCGGCATCAGAGATATCTTGTAGCTCAGTAGAAAATCCCTTGACGCGGCGAAGTGCATGGCGATCGCTTAGTTCTTGTTGTGGATCAGGATCGTGTTCACCTTCATCGGCATCAAAATCTGCCGCTACACGCGCACTTTCGCGAAGTAGCTCTTCAAATAAATCGTTATTGCGTGGTTGGTCGTTACTCATGCATCCTGCAAGTAATCGGTTATATCGACATCCTTGATCAACACTGCGGGGCCAGTTAGCGTTGCATTGGCATGTGGATCGATATCAACTACCAACCTGCCGCCTGGAGGGTGAATAACCCAGCGCGCTGGCAGAGAAGTATTTGTGTGAAGCGTTGCCGCAAGTGCAACGGCGCAAGTTCCGGTTCCGCATGAACGAGTCTCACCGCTACCCCGTTCGTGCACACGCATCTTGATCTCTTTATCTGCAGCAATCTCAACAAATTCAACGTTCACACCCTCTGGGTAGATATCTCGCGGACGCACAACTGGGGCATCTTTAAGCGATCCCACATCTTCAATCTTTTCTACGAAAACTACAGCGTGCGGATTACCTACGCTGATGTGATAACCATTCCAGATCTTTCCTTCAACAGATGCGGTAACTGCTTCGCCTTCATCAATAACCTTGCCCATGTTTACTGAAATATCATCTTTAGCCGGAACACGTAGATGCTTTACGCCATCTCGAGTATTGATCGCAAAAATTCCTTCAGGCTGGTGGCCGCGCTCGACTAAGTATCTAGCCATTACGCGGATGCCATTGCCGCACATTTCAGCCAGTGATCCGTCGGCATTTCGGTAATCCATAAACCATTTGCCATCGCGCTTGCCAATTTTGATTAGGCCATCTGCGCCGATTCCAGTTTCACGTTTACACATCGCAGCCGTCTGTGAAGTTGTTATTGATATCTCTTCGTCAGGGTCAAAGACCACAAGAAAATCGTTCTCGGTGCCGTGCCCATAGGTGGCGATAATTGGAGTATTCATTACGATGTTGAGTTTATCTTCTGCAGAACTGTTTCCAAACGCGGTTGGATCGGTGAAATCCATTTAATTCGCGCATCGCGAGAGAACCAAGTCTCTTGGCGGCGGGCATATTGCCTTGTAGCGCGCTTGGTCTCCTCCATCGCCTGGTCTTCACCAATCTCACCTGCGCGCATAGAGATAACCTGCGCATAACCCAGTGCTCGTCGTGCGGTCGTCGCCTGAGTAATTCCTGAACTAATCAGTGCATCAACTTCGGCTACCAAGCCTTTGCGCCACATTGAATCAACGCGTGCATCGATGCGTTCAGTTAACTTCTCGCGATCCATAACCAGGCCAAATTGCAGAGCATCTGGATATTTAGATGAATCTTCGCGTGGAAGATTTGCGGTAAACGGTTGACCGGTTATCTCGATTACTTCCAGAGCGCGAATTACTCGCCTCACATTTTGGATATCGATCGCCGCAGCCGCCGCAGGATCAAGAAGTTGGAGTCTTAGAAAGAGTTGAGCGACTCCGAATTCTTCAGCTTCCTGATTCAAACGCTCTCGCACTGCAGGATCGGTATCTGGAAAGTTCAAGTCATCGAGAATCGCCTTTATATAGAGGCCGGTTCCGCCAACAATCACGGCATGGTTTTTACGTGCATGAATCTCAGCGATCTTGGCTCGCGCTTGCTCTTGATACCAGGCAACGGTTGCATCTTCAGTAACATCCAATACATCTAGGAGATGATGCTCGATGCCATCTCGTTCCGCCAAAGTTAACTTAGCTGTTCCTATATCCATGCCCCGATACAGCTGCATCGAATCGGCATTGATTATCTCCGCACCGATCTCTTTAGCAAGGGCAACCGCAAGATCGCTCTTGCCGGTGGCGGTAGCCCCACAAATAACTATCGTTTTCATAGTTGAGTTATTCAGGTGCACTTGGCTTGCGGAGAGTCGGAATACCTAATGAAGTTGCTGCTGGTCCTTGCTTTGTGCGCGCTTCGTGGACATCTCCCCCGCGAGTTTTGATATGAGCTAACTCTTTGGCGATTAAGTAATGTGCTGAAGCATCTGTAATTTCTAGGTCCACAAAATCTCCGGGACGAGCTTGGCTAGTCGCATCAAAATGCACCAGGCGGAAATCTTCGGTCTTTCCCGTTAAACGCGCCTGCGCTTGGTCACGACGACCTTCAACTTCTGAAACTAAAGCACGATGGTTTTGACCAATGGATCTTTGGTTTACCGCAAGTGAAATCTTCTGTTGATGTTCATGTAAACGTGTATATCGCTCGCCAACAACTTCTTCAGGAACTTGGTTTGGCATAACACCAGCTGGAGTTCCTGGGCGGATTGAATATTTATATGTGTAGGCAGCTGAAAATTGAGCTTGCGTTGTTAGATCAAGAGTTGCTTGGAAATCTTCCTCGGTCTCGCCAGGAAAGCCAACGATGATGTCTGTTGTAATCATTGCGTGCGGCATAGCGGTACGGACTCGATCCAAGATGCCAAGGTAGCGACTTGAGCGGTAAGAACGTCGCATCTCTTGCAGGATGCGATCTGATCCGGATTGCAATGGCATATGTAAGTGCGGCATCACGTTAGGCGTTGTCGCCATTACCTCAATGACATCGTCGGTGAAGTCGCGTGGATGTGGGGACATGAAGCGCACGCGCTCTAGGCCATCTATTTCGCCACATTTGCGAAGTAACGCCGCAAAGGCGCCACGATCACCGAACTCCACACCATAGGCATTTACATTCTGACCAAGCAAGGTAATTTCAATAACGCCTTGATCGACTAAGGCGCGAATTTCCTTCAAGATATCTGCTTCGGGACGATCTTTTTCAATTCCGCGAAGCGTTGGAACGATGCAGAAGGTGCAGGTGTTGTTGCAGCCGACTGATACCGAAACCCACGAGGTAAAGGCTGAGAATCTGCGCGCCGGCAAGGTCGATGGAAAATGTTCTAGCGCTTCTTTAATCTCGATCTGTGATTCTTCTTCAATACGGGCGCGTTCGAGCAGCACAGGTAGCGATCCAACATTATGCGTACCGAAAACGACATCTACATAGGGAGCCTTTTTCAGGATTATCGATTGATCTTTCTGAGCCAAGCAGCCGCCAACTGCGATCTGCATATTGGGGTTAGCCTTCTTAATCGGCGCTAAGAAACTTAAGTTTCCATAGAGTTTGTTATCGGCGTTTTCTCGTACTGCACATGTATTGAATACAACAATGTCAGCTTGTTCGCCTTGAATAACAGGGAGATAACCCGCTTCATCTAAAAGACCTGCGATGCGTTCAGAATCGTGAACGTTCATCTGGCAGCCATAAGTTTCAACTGCGTAGGTGCGGGCCATGAGGAGAAGGTTACCGCTGTGAGTTAGAGAGGTAATACCTCAAAGCTCAGATCCTTGCGATTAACGACCAAGATTGAATGGTTAGTTAGACGAGTCCAGTGATCTTTGCCCCAACCGGTCGATGCCACCTTGATGACGCCATCTTCAACGCTATAGCGAAGTTCATAATGGCTATCTACAGTCCATTCGGTCGAATCAGTCTCATTGAATTCACAGACCGCAATAAAGGTGTCGGGGGTCATGAGCATTGAGTTGATGCTTGTGAAATCACAATTAGCAGAAATCGTCTTTACCGCTTTACGAACGCCTTCGATCAAACTGAGTTCATCGATACAGCTCAAGATTGTGAAGAAATAGCGCTCACTATCTGTAGTTGAAGTGAACTTATCTAAGTAGCGCGGATCAACAAATTTCTGCACTGAATCGATTGATTTGATGGTTCCGTTATGCATAAAGGAATAATCACCGTAGATAAATGGGTGGTTATTGGAGAGATCTACTGTTAAACCTTTAGATGCTAAACGCAGGTGCAATAGCGCACCATCTGACTTCAAATTCGTTGATGATTCGGCGAACTTCTTACTCTCAGCTGCGAGAGTTAAATCGCGAACAAGTTCGGTCTTACGAGTATCAGTTGAACAAGCTGAGATTCCCCAACCATGTTTATGCTCTTTGGAAAGTTCTACAAAGTTTTCAAAACCTTCGCCGACAACATCTGCAAAGGTACGTTCTTCGGTAGCAACATATCCTAGTAATCTGCACATGGAGTAAATCTACCTTGGATTAAAAGTTAAAGTTTACTTTTGGATACGGATTGGGTTTTGCCCGCGTGCGATCAAACGTTCAAAGTGCACTTCGCGCTTATCGTTAAAGGTGGCGGCTTCTTTTCCTGATTTCTCCATGAAGGCGATAAGTTCATCTCGGGCAACTAGGCCATCACCGGATAGATCATTTCGTTCGAAGACGTTCCAGGCGCGAAGCACCGGTGATACAACATCATCCAAGTGCTGTTGTAGATCATAAATTCCGGCTAGGGCGATCTGAACCGCCTTGCGTCCAAATCCTGGCATGTTTGCTCCAGGCATATCAAAGTTTGTTACAACATCTGCGATCGCACGCATTGAAGCGTTTGGCTCCATATCCAGCGCTGCCGAAAGAGTATTGCGGTAGAACAACATATGGAGATTTTCGTCTAGGGCAACACGTTGCATCATTGACTCAGCGATTGGATCATCGGAAATTTTCCCGGTGTTGCGGTGTGAAATACGCGTAGCCAGTTCTTGGAATGAAACGTAGGCAATTGTGTGCAACATATCGTTTTCGTATGGGGTCTGATATCCCAAAGACATATGTGCCATGCGTAGATCTTCTAGCTCATAAGGATCTACTCCACGAGTAGCCATTAAGTAATCGCGAATCACGATCGCATGGCGCGCTTCTTCAGCAGTCCAACGCTCAATCCAATTTCCCCAGGCGCCATCGCGACCCATGGATATAGCGATTTCAGTGTGATAGCTCGGCAAGTTATCTTCAGTTAAAAGATTTAAAACTAGCGAATCTTGCGCGACCGGTGAGAGCCGTGAATCTTTAGCTTCCCAAGCATCGCCATTTAAAGGGCCTGCGTAATCGCGACCTTCAGACCATGGGACATACTCATGGGGATACCAATTTTTTTGAACCGATAAGTGGCGCTCGAGTTCTACTGCAACCACTGGTTCGAGATCACGAATAAGTCGAGATTGGATCTTTGCTGACTCTTCGCTCATAGGTGAACGCTAGAGCAATACTTTGGTTACTGACGAGTTATAAATTCTTTTTCGCGCGCTCAATCGCTTGTAATTCGCGCCACTTAGCGATTTCAGCGTGATTTCCACTCAATAAGATCTCAGGCACCGAGATACCACGCCATTCTTGAGGTTTCGTGAAATTCGGATACTCCAAATAGCCTTCAGAGTTATGTGACTCTTCACTCAGAGATTCTGGATTTCCAAGCACTCCTGGAATCAAACGGGTAATCGCTTCAATCATTACCAGAGAAGCGACTTCTCCCCCGCCAAGTACATAGTCACCGATAGAGACTTCATGAACTCGAACGTTCTTGGCAGCGTAATCAGACGTTTCATAATGTTGACGTACGCGATCATCAATTCCTTCATATCGACCACAAGCGAAGATCAAATGTTTTGAAGCAGCAAGGCTCTGCGCCATTTCCTGGTTAAAGCGCTTGCCCGCTGGGGTCAAGATAATCAAATCGGTATCTGCCAACATCAAGGGATCTAGTACTCGTCCCCAAATTTCAGGAAGCATCACCATTCCGGCGCCACCACCATAAGGCGTGTCATCTACGGTGTTGTGGTTATCTTGCGTCGCTGCGCGAAGATCGTGAACTTGGATATCCACCAAGCCTTTACTTTGCGCTTTCCCAAGTAGCGAAAGTTGAGCCGGAGCAAAGTACTCAGGAAAGATTGTTACGGCATCGATCTTCATTTACTGACTCCTGCTTCGTAATCCTCGGGAGGAATAACAGTCATTCGCTTAGCTTTCACATCAACAACGGGAACTAGTTGATGTACGAAAGGAATAAGCACTTCTCCACCTTCAGTCTTAATGCTCAGCACATCTTGCCCAGGCAGGTTCAAGACTTCAGTTACTTCTCCGAATAAATC